>DAISZP010000080.1:0-14353 GCA_036824745.1 Luteolibacter sp. | reverse complement strand
TCGAAAGTTTCCTCGATGTGGTGGACGCCGAACGCACGCGCCTTGATGCCGAGCGCGCCGCGAACGCCATCCGCGCCGAGCGCCTCGCCATCTCCGTCTCGCTCATCAAGGCGCTGGGCGGCGAGTGGTGAAATCCTTTCCAACCAATCTCCTCATGCAAACGATCCGATTCCTCTCCGCCACCGGGCTGATGTGCGCCGGCGGCCTGTTAGCCGGCTGCGGCAAAAAGCCCGCTCCCGCCGGGGCCGCCATGATGATGGGCACGCCCGAAGTTTCCGTCATCACCATCCAGTCCCGGAAGGTCGAGCTCACCACCGAGCTGTCCGGCCGCGTTGCCGCCTCGCTCACCGCCGAAGTGCGTCCGCAGGTGAGCGGCATCGTCCAGAAGCGCCTGTTCACGGAAGGCTCCGATGTGAAGGAGGGCGACGTGCTCTATCAGATCGATCCCGCGATCTATCAGGCCGAGCTGGATGGCGCGCAGGCCGCGCTCGCCAGAGCCGAGGCGAACCTCGCCCCGGTGAAACTCAAGGCGGAGCGTTACGAGGAGCTCAAGAAGAGCGACGCCGTCAGCGTGCAGGACTATGATGAGGCCATCGCCAACCTGAAACTCACCGAGGCGGAAATCCTCTCCGCCAAGGCCGCCGTCGAATCGGCGCGCATCAACCTCGCCTACACCAAGGTCACCGCGCCGATCTCCGGTCGCATCGGCCGCTCGGCTGTCACCAACGGCGCGCTCGTCACGGCGAACCAGGCCACGCCGCTCGCCACCATCGTGACGCTCGATCCGGTGTACGTCGATGTCACTCAATCCAGCACCGACATGCTGCGCCTGCGCAAGGCGCTCGAAAGCGGGCTTCTCAGCAGCGGCGCCAAACAAGCGGAGGTCACGCTAACGCTGGACGATCAGAGCAGCTATCCGCAACCCGGCGTGCTCAAGTTCAGCGAGGCCTTCGTGGACGAGGCGACCGGCACCGTCACCCTGCGCACGCAGTTTCCCAATCCCAAGCTCACCCTGCTGCCCGGTATGTTCGTCCGAGCAAGACTCACCGATGGTGTTAGGGACAACGCCATCCTCGTCCCGCAGCGCGGGGTTTCCCGAAATCCCGCGGGTGATGCCACCGTCATGACCGTCAATGAACAGAACATCGCCGAGCTGAAGGTCATCAAGGCGGATCGAACCGTTGGCAACGAATGGCTCGTCAACGAAGGCCTCAAGCCCGGAGACAAGGTCATCCTCGAAGGCTTGCAGAAAGCCCGCCCCGGCACGCCGGTGAAGGCGGTGCCGTTTGGCGAGAAGCCTCAGGCTCCACCCGCTCCCGGAAATCACTAACGGATCTTTTCCAACATGCCCCGCTTTTTCATCAACCGCCCCATCTTCGCGTGGGTGATCGCCATCATGATCATGCTGGCAGGCCTGCTCTCGATCAAGAGGCTGCCGGTCTCGCAGTATCCCGCCATCGCGCCGCCGCAGATCACCATCACGGCGAACTATCCCGGCGCCTCCGCGCAGACGGTGCAGGACACGGTCACGCAGATCATCGAGCAGAAGCTCAACGGCATCGACAACCTGCTCTACATGTCGTCCACCAGCGAATCCGCCGGTGGCGCGGCCATCAACATCACCTTCAAGGCCGGCACCGATCCGAACGTGGCGCAGGTGCAGGTGCAGAACAAACTCCAGCTCGCAATCCCGCAGTTGCCGGAGGTCGTGCAGCGCCAGGGCATCTCCGTCGCCAAGTCCACGCGCAACTTCCTGTTAGTCGTCGGCCTCGTTTCCGAAGACGGCTCGATGGACCGCAACATGCTCACCGACTATCTGGTTTCCAACGTCCAGGACATCGTCAGCCGCCTCGAAGGCGTCGGTGAAATGCAGACCTTCGGATCTCAGAACGCGATGCGCATCTGGCTGGATCCGACGAAGCTGCAGAACTTCCACCTCACCACCAACGAGGTGGTCGCCGCGCTCAAGGCGCAGAACGCGCAGGTCTCCGCCGGACAGTTCGGAGCCACGCCGTCCGCGCAAGGCCAGCAGCTCAACGCCACCATCACCTCGCGCACGCTTATGCGCACGCCCGAGGAGTTCGATGCCATCGTGGTGAAAACCCAGACCGACGGATCGGTGGTCAGGCTCAAGGACATCGCCGAGTGCAAGATCGGCACCGAGAACTACGACACGCAGTCCTATTACAACGGCAAGCCTGTGGGCGCGATGGCGATCCGCCTCGCTTCCGGAGCCAACGCGTTGGAAACCGCCACCCGCATCAAGGACAAGATGGAGGAGCTCTCCGCCTATTTCCCGCCGGGTGTGAAAGCGGTCTATCCGTTCGACTCCACGCCCTTCGTGAAGATCTCGATCCAGGAAGTGGTGAAAACGCTGCTCGAAGCCGTGGTGCTGGTGTTCGTCATCATGTTCCTCTTCCTGCAGAACTTCCGCGCCACGCTGATCCCGACGATCGCGGTGCCGGTGGTTCTGTTAGGAACCTTCGCCGTGCTCGCCGCCACCGGTTTTTCGATCAACACGCTCACGATGTTCGCGCTGGTCATCGTCATCGGCCTGCTGGTGGACGACGCCATCGTAGTCGTGGAAAACGTCGAGCGCATCATGACCGAGGAAGGCCTGCCGCCCAAGGAGGCGACCATCAAGTCGATGGGCCAGATCACCAGCGCGCTATGGGGCATCGTCACCGTTCTAACCGCCGTGTTCATCCCCATGGCCTTCTTCCCCGGCTCCACGGGGGTGATCTACCGGCAGTTCTCGATCACGATCATCGCTGCGATGATTCTATCCGTCATCGTGGCGATGACGCTCACGCCCGCCTTGTGCGCCACGATGTTGAAGCCCGTGGGAAAAGGCCATCATCTTGGAGAAACCGGATGGTTCTGCGGATTCTTCCGCTGGTTCAACCGATGCTTTGATTTCTGCAGGACAAAGTATGAGGGCATCGTCAGCCGTTCCTTCCGCAAGCCCATCCGCTACATCGTGGTGTATGCGGCCATCGTCGGAGTCATGGGATGGTTGTTTGTGAAACTCCCGACCTCGTTCCTTCCCGAGGAGGACCAGGGATTCGTGATGTGCCTCGTCCAGCTCCCGCCGGGTGCCACCGAGGACCGCACCATCGAAGTGATGCGCCAGATGGAGCATCATTTCCTCGGTGCCGAGAAGGACAACGTGAAGAGCGTGATCACCGTCGCAGGTTTCAGCTTTGCCGGTCGTGGCCAGAACATGGGTCTGGCATTCGTGAGGTTGAAGGACTGGGATGAGCGAAAAGGCCCGCAAAACAAGGCCTCCGCCATCGCCGGCCGCGCGATGGGCGCGTTCGGCCAGATCAAGGACGGCATGGCCTTCGCACTCTCGCCGCCGGCCGTGATGGAACTCGGCCAGGCCAACGGTTTCGACATCATGCTGCAGGACCGCGGCGGCCTCGGCCACGAGAAACTCATGGCGGCGCGCGGGCAGTTGTTAGGCATGGCGATGCAGAACCCGAAACTCGTCGCCGTGCGCCCGAACGGCCAGGAGGACACTCCGCAGTTCAAGCTGGATGTCGATGATGTCCGCGCCGGTTCGCTCGGTATTTCCATCGCCGATGTGAACAGCGTGCTCGCCACGGCATGGGGCAGTTCCTACGTGAACGACTTCATCGAGAACGGCCGCGTGAAGAAGGTGTTCCTTCAATCCGCCGCTCCCTTCCGCATGGTGCCCGAGGACATCGGCCGCTGGTACGTGAAGAACAACGTCGGCGAAATGGTGCCATTCTCCGCCTTCTCCACCGCGCATTGGAACTATGGATCGCCGCGTCTCGAACGTTACAACGGCATCCCCTCCATCCAGATCAACGGCCAGGCCGCACCCGGCGTGAGCACCGGCGAGGCGATGGCGGAGATGGAGAAGATGATCGCCCAACTCCCCGAAGGCATCGGCTACGAATGGACCGGGCTTTCCTATGAGGAAAGAAACGCCGGAGCCCAGGCCCCCGCGCTTTACGCGCTCTCGCTGCTTGTCGTTTTCCTCAGCGTGGCCGCCCTCTATGAAAGCTGGACCATTCCCTTCGTGAACCTGCTGATGATTCCGTTAGGCCTCGTCGGCGCCATCACCGCGGTGTCGCTGCGCATGCTGCCGAACGACATCTACCTGCAGATCGGCCTGCTCACCACCGTCGGCCTCTCGACCAAGAACGCCATCCTCATCATCCAGTTCATCAAGGACCGGATGCATCAGGGGCACGACCTCGTTGATGCCACGCTGGAGGCCGTGAGAATCCGTCTGCGCCCCGTCATCATGACCTCGCTGGCCTTCTTCTTCGGCACGTTGCCGCTCGCGCTCACCACCGGAGCCGGAGCCGCCGCCCAGAACGCCATCGGCACCGCCGTCACCGGCGGCCTGCTCTCCGCCACCTTCATCGACCTGATCTTCATCCCGTTCTTCTTCGTGCTCGTCTCGCGGATGTTCGCGAAGAAGCCGTCGGAAACACAAGTCGCTGCCTGAACGAATTCCGTTAGATTTCGATGAGTGGAATTCATTTCCGCTCAACGATTCATGAAATCAAACGGCTCCGTGCCGTGAACCTGGTGTGAAAGAACTGATCGTGCTCACGTGTAAGCGGGCGGTCGTTTATGAAACTCCGTCTGATTCCCGCATCGTTGTCCGCCGTATTCATGACGGTTGCCATCTCCGCAGCCGATGATCACGTCGTCTATCCCGGCAAGGGCCGCAAGGTCGTCCTCATCGCGGGTGATGAGGAATACCGTTCGGAGGAATCCATGCCGATGCTCGGGAAAATCCTCTCCCGCCATCATGGCTTCCACTGCACGGTGCTGTTTTCGGTTTCACCCGACGGCATGATCGATCCGAACTCGGGCAGCAGCCTGAGCCACCCCGAGGCGCTCGATTCAGCGGACGCCATTGTCATGCTCATCCGTTTCCGCAAGTGGCCGGATGAGACGATGAAACGCTTCGATGCGGCGATGAAACGAGGTGTTCCTGTCATCGCCTTGCGCACCTCCACCCACGCGTTCCAGCTTCCGGAAACCAGCACGTTCAAGAGTTACAACGACTTCGGAAAACAAACGCTCGGCGAGAAATGGGTGAGCCACTGGGGCAAACACAAGATCGAAGCCACGCGCGCCGTGATCGAGTCTGCGAACGCCAGTCATCCCGTTTTGCGCGGCGTGAACGATGTGTTCGGAAACTCGGATGTTTACGAAGCCGCTCCTCCCGACGATGCGAGGATCCTGCTTCGCGGCCAGGTGCTTTCCGGCATGAACTCCGGCGATCCTCCCGCGGAGTATTCCAAGAAACGTGCGGACGGGATCGAGCAGCCGGTAAACAATCCGATGATGCCCGTGGCATGGGTTCGTGAGTTGAAAACGGCGTCCGGCAGGAGCCAGCGCATCGTCACCACCACCATGGGAGCCGCCACCGATCTAACAAGCGAGGGATTGCGCCGCCTTGTTGTCAACGGCGTCCTCTGGGGGCTCGGTGAAGAAGTTCCGGCAAAGGCGGAAGTCGGCACGGTGGGTTCCTACGAGCCGTTGATGTATGGCTTCAACGGATTCCGGAAGGATGTGAAACCTTCCACCCACGGGCTTTGAGACCTTCACATTTTGTTTCCATGAAGTCGTTGATTCCAGCCATCATGCTGACTTGCTCCGCGGCCTTCGCGGCGCCCGCGCTTCAGCCGCCCGCGAAGGGATCGTCCATCGCGCTGGTCGGTTCCGGGCTTGGGGATCGTCTGCAATATGACGGTTATTTCGAGACGCTGCTGCTCCTGCGGTATCCCGACCGATCGCTGGTTGTTAGAAACCTCTGCTTCCCGGGAGACACCGCCGCCTACCGGCCGCGCGCCGCCTGCGACAATCCATGGGCATTCCCCGGCGCAGACAAATTCCGCAAGGAACTCGCCAAACACCGGGGCGATGGCATCGAACCCTCGCCGGACGAGTGGCTGGCACTCTGCAAGCCGGATACGATCCTCGCGTTCTTCGGCTACAACGAATCGTTCGCCGGGCCTGCGGGCATCGCCGCGTTCTCGGGCGAACTCGATGCATGGATCACCCACACGCTCTCCCAGAAATACAATGGCGTCGCGCCCCCCGCCATCGTGCTGGTTTCGCCGATCGCGTTCGAGAATCTATCAGCCTCGCTCGATCTGCCGGACGGTGTCCGCGAAAACGGGAACCTCGCCCTTTACACGGAGGCCATGCGCAAGGTGGCCGCGGACCGGAAAGTCGGTTACGTCGATCTTTTCAACCCTAGCAAGGCCTTGATGGACAAGGAACCGAAACCCATCACATCAAACGGGTTTCTGCCGAATGATGATGGCAACCGTTTGCTCGCACCGGTTCTGGCAGACGCGCTTTACGGCCCTGCTCCCGCCGTCTCGAAAGCCTCGCCTGCGAAGCTCCGCGAGCTTGTCATCGACAAGGCGGACTTGTTCCGCAGCGACTACCGCATTCTCAACGGCGTCCACGTTTACGGCCGCCGCCGCGCTCCCTTCGGCACCGTGAACTATCCGCAGGAGATCGCGAAGATCCGCGAGCTCACCGCAAACCGCGACCTCGCCGTCTGGTCCTGTGCAGCCGTGCGGACCTTCGATCTGACAGCCGCGGACGCCTCCACCCGCAAGCTCGATCCGGTGGAGACGAATTTCAAACGCTCGATCATCTATCAGAACGAGGACGCGTCGGTCGCATCGTTCAAAATGATGCCGGGATTCAAGATCGAACTCTTCGCCTCCGAAGCGCGCTTTCCGGATCTGCGGAATCCGGTCCAGATGAGTTTCGACAACCGCGGGCGCCTGTGGGTTTCCACGATGCCGAGCTATCCGCACCACAAACCCGGAGATCCTCCCGCGGACGACCGGATCCTCATTTTCGAAGACACCGACAACGACGGCAAGGCCGACAAACAAGCCGTCTTCGCCGACAAGCTCCACCTGCCCACCGGATTCGAACTGCAACCGGAAGGAGTCTATGTCGCCCAAGCACCGCACCTCGTGCTGCTGCGCGATACCGATGGTGACGACCGCGCGGACAAGCGTGACATCGTGCTCCATGGATTCGACCCACACGACACCCACCACGCCGCCGGAGCCTTCAGTTCCGATCCGTCCGGCGCGATCTATCTGTTGGAAGGAACCTTCCTCCACTCGCAGGTGGAAACCGCCTACGGCCCGCGCCGCGACATCGACTCCGGCGTCTGGCGATACGAACCGCGGACGCAGCGGCTTGAACGTTACAGCCAGACCGGTTACGCCAATCCCTGGGGCCTTGCCTTCGACGATTGGGGTCAATGTTTCCTCGCGGATGCCTCGGGCGGCACGAACTGGTGGGAGCTTCCGCTTTCGGTGAAGGTGCCCTTCGGCCACCACATTGGAAAAACCGAGGAGTTCGCACCCAAGCGCGCGCGGCCGACTTCCGGCGCGGAGTTCATCTCATCCCGCCATTTTCCGGATGAACTCCAAGGCGGCTACATGGTGAACAACTGCATCGGTTTCCTCGGCACCAGCATCCATCACATCAAGGAGGATGGCTCCGGTTTCGAGGGGAAACACATCGGTGACATTGTCTCCTCTTCCGATCCGAACTTCCGCCCCTGCGATCTCGAATTCGCACCGGATGGATCACTCTATCTGATCGATTGGCACAACGCGCTCATCGGCCACATGCAACACTCCGCCCGTGATCCGAACCGCGATCACGACCACGGCCGCATCTATCGGATCACCTGTCCTTCCCGGCCTTTGGTGAAACCCTTGCCGATCGCAGGCGCGCCGATCCCTGGATTGCTCAAGGCGCTGGAAGAGCCGGAGATCCGCACCCGCTACCGCGCGCGGCGCGAGCTGCGGGGACGTGATGCGAAGGAGGTGCTTCCCGCGGTGAAAACATGGCTCGCGTCGCTGGATTCTAACAAACCGCGCTACGAACACCATCTCTGCGAAGCACTCTGGGCCACCTGGGGCGCGGGTTCCGTGGATCAGGAAATCCTCGCCGCCGCGCTCAACGCGAAGTCCCATCAAGCGCGTGCCGCCGCGGTGGATGTGATCCGTTTCGCATGGCGCGGCATTCCGGAGCACGCGTCCCTCCTCGTGAAAACCGCTGCCGATCCGCATCCGCGAGTCCGCCTCGCCGCGATGGTTGCCGCATCATGGCTCGACAACGCGGATGGTGCCCGGGTCGCGGTGGTGGCCTTGGAGCATCCGTTGGATTTCTGGATGTCCGAGGCCTACAAGTCCGCGCTCGTCACGCTCAAGGACGATATCACCGCGCTCTCGAAAACTCCGGGCTTCGATCTTGCATCGAAGCCACGAACAGCGGCGTTCCTAACAGGCAAGCTCAACCTCCATGCTTCCAACACACCGGCCCCTCCGCCGGAGCCGAAACTTCCGCCCGCGGAGCTCGCGCTCTACCGCAAGGGCAGGGAGGTGTTCCACCGCGATGTCCACTGCGCCACCTGCCATCAAACGAACGGCCAGGGCGACGCCATCTATCCGCCGCTCGCCGGCAGCGAATGGGTCAATGGCGATGAGACGCGCCTCATCAAGCTCGTGCTCAAGGGCGTCTGGGGCCCCATCGACGTCAAAGGCCGCGTCTATGATCCCAAGAACGGCGTGCCTCCGATGATTGGTTTCGAGAACCTCCTCAAGGATGACGAGATCGCCGCCGTGCTCACCTACGTCCGCAACAGTTTCGGAAACTCCGCGCCCGCCGTGAAACCGGAATCCGTCACCACCATCCGCCGCGCCACTTCGGAGAAGAAGGATTTCTACACCGTGGATGATCTTCTCAAACAGCATCCTTTTTGATGCGCGGCGCGCAAGTATTTGATGTTGTGGAGCCTGGACGGTATTTCCGCTAGACTGGATTTTTGGCTTTCATCGCGGGATGAGAGTTAGCACATTTCCGGCACTGTGTTTCGAAGATTATCATTTCCGCGTTGGGTTGCATCCGGGGTTTGTGCCGCCGTCCTGCTGGGTGCCTCGCCTGCCATGGCGGATCCGGTCGGGTATATTTCATACACCTTGCCTGGAAACTCGGAAACCTTGCTGCCACTCCAGTTGGCCAGGAACCTGACGTTCATGGGTTACGTGAACCAGGTGACTCCTGCGGGCGTCCGCTTTTCGGCCAACCTTCCGACTGGCGTGTTCGGAAGTGTGGGCAGGGGATATATGGAAGTCCGCGTCGGCGCCATGGCTGGCTTGGGAATTCCGGCGACAGGATTCAGCGGAAACTTCCTGAACTTGGAACGATCACCTGTCGGTTTGGTTTCCGTGGGAGACTATGTCAGCATCCGCGAGGAATGGACCTTGGGTGGGCTTTTCGAGACACTTCTAGAACTCCCGTTTGAAAGCGGCGAATCCGCGGCGGTGGCGGACACGCTATCAGTGTGGGACGCGCGCACTCAGACCTCGCGGGTATTTTATCTGCACACCGGCTTGGGATGGAGGGAGGCGGACAAACTTGCCGAGGGGGACAAATCGCAAGTGCCGGTTCTGTTTCCATCAGGGGTGATCGTGCGGAGAAGGGCGGCCACGGATGTCCAGGTGGTGGTAACGGGGCAGGTCATCATGCCGTTGGACCAGCGCTATCACCCCGTGTGGCCGGGGCGTAACATCATCAGTGCCCCATTCACGTCTTCGCCCAATCTCAACCACTACATCCGCCCCGTGGAGGACGCTCCGCACACGGTTGTTTCCGGTTTATCAGCTCCGTCGTCGGACACTTTGCGTTTCTACACCTATGATTTGGAGGCCGGGACGAAGTCGATATCTCCTGTGATCTATTACGGAAACGGCCAGTGGCGAGTTGTCGGCAGCAACGAGAACGCGGGTGAAACCAGCCTGAGTTTCAGTCCTTGCCTCGATCTTCAGCGGGTGGGGCCGGCCGGGTATATTCGTTTCCAAGGGATTCCCTACGAGTCTGCCGCAGCTTCGCAAAAAGTGGCGGCCGCCGTTTCGAAGGTGGTTAAAGAGGATTCCGTGACGTTGAACAAGTCCGCTGGCGGGCTCACGCTCCGCTGGCCGTCCAAAGCAGGCTCGTTCTATCAGATCCAGTCGCGTCCGGTGTGGTCGGGATCATGGGAGGATTTCAAGGCTTCCGTCCAGGCCACGTCGTCGGAGGCAGCCGTCGAGTTCGCACCCGAAGGAAACGCGTGTTTTCGTGTCATCGAGTTATGAAAGTCCATCTCCTCAAGCTTGTAAGAAATTTCGCGACGTTCATAGCTCTGGCCGCGGGGTGCATTCCCGCGCATGCCACTACGGTGGTCTTCTCCAATCTGGTCGCGGACAACGGTGGAAACTCGTATCGACTCATGGACTCCCATGGATCGCCGCTCGCAGCAGGCTGCTGGATCCAGCTCGGATCTTTCGGAAACCTGAGTCCGGCCGAGGTTTCGGCACTCGCACATCAAGGTCCGCAGCAGTTGCTTGCCGCGTTTTCACCGCTCGGAGCCGCCTCGTCCGTAGGTGCGGGCGCTTCGTCCGTTCCCGGGCGGATTGAATTTGCTGGAAGCGCGCCGTTGTCCCAAGCGCTTTCCGGCCTGCACATCGTGGCTTTCAACGCAGCCGCGCCAGCCGCTGCCACCGAAGTGTTGATTGCCGCCTTGCCGGGAACGGTGCCGGCGGACGATCCAAGCGGATTGCAGGGCTATCTCGCGGTGCATTTGGAAGATGCGTCTCCGGTGGTCGGCATGGCGGGAGTGGACGGACTATCCACCGAGGTGGTCGTATCCGGATTTCAAGCATGGATGGCGGGGCAGAATGTCAGCGGCGTTACGCCGGATCAGCTTTTTCCCGGAGCGGATGCGGATCATGACGGTGTTTCGAACCTTGTGGAGTATGCGCTCGGTTCGCTGGCAGGAGATCCGGGCTCTCGGGCGAATACCGGACTGGTGGATGATGGCGCGGCCATCCGCCTGCGATTTCTTGGTAGAAACGACGATGATGATCTATCCATCACCTCGGAGACGGCCACATGGCTGGATGCGGGTGCATGGAACGGATTCGCCGGTCCGTTGATCGAGATGGCATCACCTCCGTCACCCGCGCCTGCCGGATACAGTTGGTATGAGATCGTGATTCCGAAATCCGGTGCGCGCTTGTTTGCCAGGGTTCGTGTGACGCTGGATCCGTAAGGGTTCCAGGTGCTCACCCGCCGTATTTTCTGCTTCACATCGGGCCGAGGGAGTCGCTAGTCATGGGGTCGATGAAATTTCTGAACAAAACGTTGGTGTTGGCCGGTGTCTCGCTCCTTCTGAACGCGTGCCAGACGGCCGAATCGATCAAAAAGAACGAGGTGGCCGCACAGTCCTGGATGACCTCGCAGTCGGCGGCGGCGCGCATCAATGTCTCCGGCTCATGGTTCGCCGAGAGCTGGGGCAAGGCTAGCCTGAAACAGACCGACCGCAACGTGGCAGGGACGCTCGACACCTACGAAATCCGCGGCGTCGTCAGCGGAAGCAAGGCGTATCTCACGGCTTGGGATTCCGGAAAATGTTATTATGCGATCATTCTTTCCCAAGCCGGCGCGAACGGACTGAAAGGCACCTACACGGACGGTCCGGTCTATCTGAACGATCCCAAGCAGCAGCGGTCCATCGAACTGCGCCGCTCGTACTGAACCATTGGTGAAACCGGATAGGATCGCCCCGGCGGCCGGGCATTTCGGAAATGTGTCATGAACCGGAAAAATCTATCAGCCGCGCGGCGGGACGAGTTGCTCGGCATCCTGAAGGCCCGCTTCGGGAAGAACATGCCGCGCCACAAGGGGATCGCGTGGGCGGACGTGCTCGCGCGGTTGGAGGCGGCTCCGGAAAAACTCTGGTCGCTCAATGAAATGGAAGACACCGGTGGCGAGCCGGACGTGGTGTGTTTCGACAAGAAATCCGGAGCGTTCATTTTCATTGATTGCTCGCCGGAAAGTCCGAAAGGCCGCACCAGCGTGTGTTACGACCGAGAGGGCTGGGAATCGCGCAAGGAACACCGCCCGAAGGACACCGCGATGGACATGGCGGCCGCCATGGGCATCGAACTGCTCACCGAGGAGCAATACCGCGGCTTGCAGAAACTCGGTGAGTTCGATTTGAAAACCTCAAGCTGGGTGAAAACACCGGACGACATCCGCAAGCTTGGCGGCGCGCTGTTTTGTGACCGGCGTTTCGGCCACGTCTTCGTCTATCACAACGGCGCGCAGTCCTACTATGGCGCGAGGGGTTTCCGCGGATGGCTTGAGGTTTGATCCCGTTCCGCGAGTCTCCATCTGCCCAGCCCGGCTGAGCAGAAACGATCTCCGATCCTGTCTGGCGGGCCGGCGGATCCGGGGTTTCCATCCATGGTGTAACGAATAGGCACCATGATTCATCGATTCCATCTTTCCCTTGTCCATCTCTTTCTAACAGCATCGCTCGTCCAGTCCGCCGCAGGGGCGGACACCGCGGCGGATACCGGCAAATCGCTGGGCGACACCTCCCAGGTCAAGATTCGCGACGGCCGCGAACTCCGTCCGCCGCGCACCGATGCGGCGATGGAGCGTTGGCGGGACAACCGCTTCGGCATCTTCATCCACTGGGGGATTTTCTCGATGCCCGGTGGCGTGGTGGATGGCAAGGCCGTGCCGGGTGCGGCCGAGTGGATCTGGACGAGCTACGCGAACAAAGGCCGCAAGGCGGAGTATGAATCACTGGCGAAGGAGTTTGATCCGGTGAGATACGATCCGGTGGCGTGGGCGAAGGCGATCAAACAATCCGGGGCGAAGTATGTGGTTTTCGTCACCAAGCATCACGACGGTTTCTGCCTCTTTGACAGCAAGCTCACCGACTACGATTCCGCCGGATCGAAACATGGCAAGGACATCCTCAAGCCCTTCGTCGATGCCGTGGCCGCCGAGGGCATCGACATCGGTTTGTATTACTCGATCATTGACTGGCACCACCCGAACTACACCGCGAAGGAACTCAAGACCGAGGCGGATCACGAATCCTACCGCAAGTATCTCGACTACATGAAAGGCCAGCTCAAGGAACTGCTCACCGGATACGGCGACGTGAAACTGCTGTGGTTCGACGGCCGCTGGGACGCCTCCTACAAGAACAACCCGCAATATGGAAAGGACGTGGAGGAGTTCTGCCGCTCGGTGAAACCCGGCATCATCATCAACGACCGTGTCCGCGCGTATGATTCCTTCGCGGACTATGACGCGAGCTACGAGCGCCGTCTGCCCGAGCCGGCCAAGGTGCTCAATCTCGATTGGGAATGTTGCATGACCATGCCCGAACGCACCTGGGGCTATCACGCGGATCCCGATGGCGCGGGATGGAAAACACCGCGCAAGATCATCGGACAAATGGCCGAGTGCGCGTCGCGTGGAGGAAATTTCCTGCTCAACATTGGCCCCAAGCCGGATGGAACGATCCGCGACGAGGAACTCCAACGCCTCGCCGCGGTCGGAAAATGGATGGATGTCCACGGTTCCTCCATCCGTCCGACGCGTCCCGCCGGGCTTGATCTAACAAACAAGAACCACGAGCCGGGCAACGGCGTGTTCGCCACGATCCACGGCGACACCTTGCACCTCATCCTCACCCAGTGGCCGGACACCGACCGGGTTTTTCTAACGGGTTTGAAACGCAAGGCTGCATCGGCCGAGCTTGTTAGAGCGAATGGATCCATCCCGCTCAAGGTGGACGCCGAATCACGCAAGGAAGGCGAGATGCAGTTTATCACCGGGCTGCCGATGACTCCGCCGGAAGGCGAGGCTGCATGGGAGATCCGCGTGAAACTGCAAGCGCCCTAACCTTCCACCGGTTCCGCGCGGGGCGGGCCGGGTTCTACGGGCGTGGCCCTCGGCACGTTCGGAAGCGGTGGGATGCCCTCCGAGGGAATTGCACGGGGAACCACCGGCTCGGCGGGCGGCAAGGTTTCCTCCACAGGCAGGGCGCGCTTGGGTTTCACAAGCACCGCTTTTGGCGGAGGCGTCTGCTCGACCGGAGGCTGTGCGGGAGCGACGGTTTCCTCGATGATCGTCGCCTTCTTTGGCTCGATCTTCATCTGCTCCTTGGCGGGCGGGGCCTTGCGCATCTTGATCTCCACGCGGCGGTTGAGCGATTGTTCGTCCGCGCTGCCGGTGATGACCAGCGGCTCGTATCGGCCGAACCCGCGGGTGTAGATCTTCGCGGCATCCATCCGCATCGAGTTGACGAGGTATTGTTTCACCGCCTCCGCGCGATGGATGGAAAGGTTGAGGTTGAAATCATCACCGCCGATGAGGTCGGTGTGGCCCTCGATCCAGCAATAGAGTTCCGGGTTGCGGTCCATCAGCAGGGCCAGCTTCATCAGGCCCACCTTGGCGCTTTCCCGGAGTT
>DAISZP010000079.1:0-14389 GCA_036824745.1 Luteolibacter sp. | reverse complement strand
TTGCACTTGCGCTAAAGGATGAGAATCTGCCCATAGCACGCCGACTTTTCATGACTGCGACGCCGCGTCACTACGATGTGGCGAGAAAAGACAAGTTTGGAGAAGCGAAAGTCGTCTTCTCGATGGACGTGCCCGAAACCTACGGACGGATCATTCATCGATTACCTTTCAGTGCGGCGGCAAAAGCAGGAATTATCACAGACTACAAGATCATAATCTCGATCGTGACATCGGAAATGGTCACCAACGAAGCTCTCCGCCTTGGTGCCGTGATCGTGGAAGGAGACGAAGTCAAGGCACGGCAGGTTGCCAATCAAATAGCGCTTAAATCTGCCATAGATAGATACGGCGTTTCAAAAGTATTCACGTTCCACTCGAGGGTGGATTCCGCCAAATCGTTCACTTCTGGAGGCACAGAAGGCATCGGGACTCACCTCAAAGATTTTCAATGTACGCATATCGAAGGTGCGATGAACACCGCATACCGCGAACGACTCATGCGAGAGTTCGCATCAGCTCCGCGCGCCATTCTTTCCAATGCCCGCTGTCTCACGGAGGGCGTAGATGTTCCGGCAGTTGATATGGTGGCATTCCTGAGCCCAAAACGAAGCCTCGTAGACATCGTGCAGGCGGCGGGGAGGGCGATGCGACTATCGCCCGAAACCGGTAAGGAATTTGGCTACGTACTCGTTCCGTTGTATGTCGAGAAAGCACGCGGTGAGACGATTGAGCAGGCTGTTCTTCGCAGTAATTTTGATGAGGTCTGGAAGGTCCTTCAAAGTTTGAAAGAACAGGATGATCTGTTGGCCCAAATCATCACAGAAATGCGGATTGAGCGTGGACGCACAGGCGGATACGACGATAGCCGGTTCCGGGAGCGCGTTGAATTCCTCGGCCCGGAACTTTCGCTGGAGACGCTGCGCAGCGCAATTACGGCGGCATGCCTCGACGCGATTGGAGAGAAGTGGTTTGAGCGCTATGGGCAGCTTGTCGCCTACAGGCAAAAGTATGGGAACTGTGATATGCCGGCTCGATGGCCCGAGAATCAGAAGTTAGCAACTTGGGTTGTGGATCAGCGAGTGCGGAAACGTGACGGAACTTTGGAGCCCGAAAAGGTCGAATTTTTGAACCGGCTAATCTTCAATTGGAACCCCCGGGAGACGAACTGGCGTGGCATCTATTTGGAACTGGTGGCATTTCAAACGCGCTTCGGACACTGTCGGGTTCCCGAAAATTGGACCGAGAATAACGCCCTTGCTCGCTGGGTGAAATACCAGCGACAAGATTACGCCAGAAACGAACTCCATGGTGATCGAATTGCGCTACTGGAAAAGATTGGGATTGAATGGATCATTGACATTGCGACGTGGGATGAGCGCTTTGCCGAACTTTGCGTATTCAAGGAGAGATTTGGGCACACGCGAGTGCAAGCAAAGTGGTCTGAGAATTCACGCCTTGGTGGGTGGGTTACCAGTCAACGAGTGAAATATCGCAAGAGGAAGCTGTCGGATGAGCACGTGCAGAAGCTAAATTCTATAGGCTTTGACTGGGATGGACGAATTTCGGCGATCGGTGCACAGAAGTTTTTTGCAGACCCTGACAGGCAGTGGCGCGTTGCATTCGATGTTTTTCGAGCTTACGTTTCCAAATATGGCGCTAATGAGGTGAAGGTGGTCGACGAGGAAACGAAGAAGCTTAATCGATGGATGCTGAATCAGCGTCAGGCGATGAAGCGAGGTCAGTTAAGTGAAACAAGAATCAAGGCGCTAAACGAAATTGGATTTGTTTGGCAGAGAAACTCTCGCCGAGCTGACATATCTAAAGTTCCCGCCCGTCTGCGCGTAAAAAATGTCGTCACCCGACCCTGGGAAGAAATGTATGCTGAGTTAGTGCAGTTTTTCAAATTGCACGGTCATTGCAGCGTGCCTGAAACTTGGGCTGCTCAACCCGACCTAGCGCCATGGATCGTCATGCAACGACGGGCCAAAAGATTGAATCAACTCACGCCAGAACAACAGAGGCGAATGGATGAAATTGGCTTCGCGTGGAGCAATCATGACGGGGGATGGGATGCCATGTTCGTCAAGCTGCTCGAGCACCTTCGGCCGATGAACAACGGAAAAAAGCGGTTAGCTCCCCCTAGCGACGAACTTAAGCGATGGATGCTAACGCAGCGGCAATCGAAGAAGCGTGGAGACCTTGATCCGGATCGCGAAAAGAGACTGGCCAGTATCAGTTTTGAATGGGAGCCGTTTGCTTCACGTTGGGAAAAAATGTTTGCAGAACTCAAACAGTTTCATGCCGAGCATGGTCATTGCCGAGTGCCAACCGGTTGGGCTGAGAATCGGACCTTGGCGAATTGGGTTGGAGTTCAGCGGGCACGGAGGAGCGATGGGAAACTATCTGGCAAGCGGCAGGAAGCGCTGGAATCGATAGACTTCATTTGGCGGGTTAGTGAATCTGGTGATACGGATGCTCTGAATGACGCGTGGAAAGAAATGCTTGGACGGCTCAATTCATTTCACTCTGAAAATGGACATGCTTCCGTGCCGCAGATCTATCCCCAAGATCAAAAGCTGGGATGGTGGGTCACGACGCAGCGTCGAAATCGGCGCGTTGGCAGACTGACGCCTGAGCAGATTGAGGCGCTTGATCGTCTCGCCTTTGAATGGACTTCGCTTTGCTTGGTGAACTCGAACGATCGAGGGTATGATTTTGAGCAACAATGGCAACTCCGTTTTGCTGAACTCACGGCATACAAGGAAAGATACGGAAGTTGCCGAGTTCCCTCTGGTTGGTCTAGCAACGTAAAATTGGCGAATTGGGTTGGAGTTCAGCGATATCGTTACAAACGGAACAAGCTATCTCTGGAGAGAATTCGACAGCTCGAGGCATTAGGATTCGATTGGGTCGTGGAGCGAAGGTCGAATCCCTCCTTTGGCGAGAACTCCATCGAGGCACAAAAACAACGATGGGATTTGATGTTCGAGAAGCTCCGTGCATACAAGGCCGAGCATGGTGATTGCTTGGTGTCGCAAGGATGGAAATTGGATCGCGGACTTGCTGACTGGGTAACTAACATGCGGATGGCCAAAAATCGCGGGGAATTGGCAGCCGAACGAATCCAACGACTCAGCGAGATCGGTTTTGACTGGAATCCCAGTGAGACACGGTGGGAGGATATGTTTCAGCGGCTTGTGGCATTCAGGGACGAGAACGGTCATACAAATGTTCCCATAGGATCGCCTCAACATCGCGAATTGGCGGTTTGGGTGAGAAATTTGCGTGACGCCAAGCGGCTAAATCGTCCCGTAATCGCTGGCAGAGAAGGGCGCTTGAACGAGATTGGGTTCGTATGGCGGATTGTCGAACCGGACGCATGGGATCGAATGTTCGAGCAATTGGTGAAATTTAAAGCGGAGCACGGGCACTGCAACGTACCCCAAAAATCGGGAGAGAACCGGAGACTTGGAAAATGGGTGAACACCATGCGATGGCACCATAAGCAAGGAAAGCTTAGTGCTGTCCGTGTACATCAACTCAGTAAAATTGGATTTGTATGGAACACAAAATCGAAACTGTCATGACGAGTGTGTCAGCCGCTCGGTTGACAAGCGCACCCCGATTCGGAAGCCTTGCAGGGTGTTGATGCCGCCGCCGGTAAAAGGCGCGCGCATGGAGTTTGTGCCAACCCGGTTTTTCCTAACGCGATCATGAATGAGATCCAGATGACCCCACCGGCCCGCAAGTTGCCGGAGCTTGTGCGCCGTGGTTTCAGTTCGCCGCCGGCGCGGGTGCTGGTGCTGGGGTTCATCCTGCTGATGATGATCGGGCTGGAAACGGATGTGCTGCAAACCTATCCCGGGAATCCGGCCAAGGCCGTGACACACATGATGGCCTTGGCCATCGCCGGCATCGCGGTGTATCTGGGATACGGGCACTTCATCGAGCGGCGCGCCGTTTCCGAACTGGCGGTGGCGGGCATGGGCCGCGAGCTGGGCGCGGGCCTGCTGATCGGTGCCGGCATTTACACCACATGCGTGCTGATTCTGGTGGTCATGGGAATCGATCGGATCTCGGGCTTGAACCCGTGGAGTTTCATGCTCCCGGCGATCGCGATGGCGCTGGGCTCGGGAGTGTTCGAGGAGTTGTTATTCCGCGGCGTGTTGTTCCGCTCGGTGGAGACGTGGTTCGGTTCTTGGGCGGCGATGGTGGTGTCCTCGCTCGTGTTCGGCCTGATGCACCTGCTGAACCCGCAGGGCACGCTCGAGGGGGCCTTGTTCATCGCGGTGGAGGCGGGAGTTTTGCTGGCGGCGGCCTACATGCTGACGCGCCGCCTGTGGCTGAGCATGGGCTTCCACATGGCGTGGAACTACACCCAGTCCGGCATTTTCTCGGGCATCGTCTCCGGCAACGACGCCTCGCAAGGCTTGGTGAAATCCACCATCAAGGGCCCCGAAATGCTCACCGGAGGAAACTTCGGCGTGGAATCATCCGTGATCGCCCTGGTCCTGTGCACCACCACCGGCATCGTAATGCTGGTGATGGCGACCCGGCGCGGAAAGATCCTCCCGCCGGCCTGGAATCGCCGGGCGAAGTGTGACGCAGGCACGGAAGCCGGGGTGAGGGTGGTGGATGGGGCGGAGGAGAAACCGGCCAGCGAGCAGGAAGCTTTGCCGTGATGAGCTGACGAACTCGATCCGGAGTCTTGCGTGGCGGCATCACCCTCGAACCGAAAACCGAGGAATGTCGGGTGGATGGCACGGGCCTTCATCGTCTGTCAGGAATCGCGGGGATGGGCGGTAGGGTGAGTATCCACGGGAAGTGGCGGTTCCATGGCCTTATCAGACATCGTTCAAATATGGGATTGCTCAGTGGTAGTTTGCCGCGGGGAGCCAGCCATGTGCGCCGTCCATGCGGAATTGTCCTTCCGCACTTGTGGTGGGCGTGCTAGTTTCCGGCCATGAACAAGACTGTGATCCAAGCGGAACTACCGCCCGAGTTGACAGCGCGGGCCCAGACGTACGTGAAGGAGGGCTGGGCGACGGATTTCAACGAGCTGTTGGCAGACGCATTGCGCCGTTTCCTCGAATCCCACTCCTCGCGGGTGACGGAGGCCTTTATCATGGAAGACGTGCAATGGGGCCTGCATGGCAACGAGTGATCAGGGTCCACCGCTGGTGGTTTGCGACGCAGGGCCGCTGATCCATCTGGATGAGGTGGACTCGCTGGACCTGCTAACGGATTTTGCGGAAGTGCTGGTGCCGGACGCCGTGTGGAGGGAGGTGGCTCAGCATCGGCCGGGTGCGCTGAATCATCCCGGCGTAACGCTGCGGCGGGTCTCGCCGAGGTTGGCGGCATCTCCCGAGTTGGAGTCTCTTGCGCAGGTGTTCAGCCTGCATACCGGCGAGTGGGAAGCCTTGCGAGTGGCAATGGAACATCGGCCCGGTCTATTGTTAACTGACGATACGGCGGCGCGGTTGGCGGCAGGAAACTTGAGAATCGGCACGCACGGAACCATAGGTGTCCTCGTGCGAGCAATCCGGCGTAGGCAACGGACAAAGGACGAAGTCCTTGAGGTTCTGAGATCGCTACCCACCCGCTCCACACTCCATTTGAAGCGGAGTCTTTTGGAGACGGTGATTTCCGAGGTAGAGCGCGGTTCCTGATGATTCCCAAGCGGTTCGTTTCTCCATGCGGCTTGTTCCATACCCCGTTCGGATGAGGGCGGGCGGGTTGCCATGGGGGCGGATGCGGGAAATCATCGGCGCATGATCCGCAATACATGGATGGGCTTGCTGCTGGCGATGGTTTCCGGACTGGAGGCCGCGGATTTCCGCATCACGGACTTTGGTGCGGTGGCGGATGGGAAAACGCTCAACAGCGAGGCGATCCAGAAGGCCATCGACGCCGCGGCGGAGAAGGGCGGGGTGGTGGTGGTTCCGCAAGGCACGTTTTTGAGCGGATCGATTTTCCTGAAGCCGGGAGTGGAGTTGCGAATCGAGAAGGATGCGGTGTTGTTAGGCTCCATGGACATCAACGACTATCCGAAACAGGAAACCCGCATCGAAGGCCACTTCGAGCCATGGCGGATGGCGCTGGTGAACGCGCGGAACATGGACAAGGTCCGCATTTCCGGTGAAGGGAAACTGGACGGCAACGGGATCACCTATTGGGCGAAGTTCTGGCAGCGCCGCAGGGAGAATCCGAAATGCACGAACCTCGAAGTGGAACGCCCGCGCTTGATGTTCATCGACCGTTGCACGGACGTGAAAGTGGAGGGGATTTCGCTCACCTACTCCGGTTTCTGGAACCTGCACCTCTACAAGTGCAGCGACGTGTTGCTGCAAGGTCTCACCATCACGGCACCGACCCGCCACACGAACCACCGCAACTACATGACCCGGGAGATCCTCAAGGGCATGGAGGCGGATGAGAAGGTGAGAAACCAGCCGCTCAAGGACAACATCCTCGGCCCCAGCACCGACGGCATCGACATCGACAGCTCGCGCAAGGTCACCGTGCGCGGATGTTACATCTCGGTGAACGATGACAACATCGCGCTCAAGGGCAGCAAGGGCCCGCTCGCCGACCAGGACACGGACAGCCCGCCGGTGGAGAACATCGTGGTGGAGGATTGCGAGATCGGCGATGGCAACGGGCTGATCACCTGCGGCAGCGAGGCCACGTGGGTGCGCAACGTGAGCGTTAGAAACTGCCGCATCACCGGAGACGCCACCATGCTCACGCTCAAGCTCCGCCCGGACACGCCGCAGCACTATGAGAACCTCACGTTTGAAAACATCACCCTGCAAGGCAGCGGACGCGTGATGAACGTGGCTCCGTGGACGCAGTTTTTCGACCTCAAGGGCCACCAGCCCCCGAAGCGCCGCGTGAACGACATCACCCTGCGCGGCATCCGCGGCAACTTCGCCACCTTCGGCACGCTGCGCGGAAACGACGGCGATGTGTTGGAGGACTTCACGTTTGAAGACATCGATTTGAAGCTGGTGAATGATGAGTTTTCACCAGCGGATGTCCGCAACCTGAAGTCGAAAAACGTGAAGCTCAACAGCAAGGAATGGTCACCGGAAAAGTGATGAATTGAAACGCGCAAGGCGGGAGGTGGCAGGATATGCATAGCATTTCCAACGCCTCCGGATCACCCTGAGTTTGCATCTCAGCGGAATCGTGCGTCATTCCCGATGGGGCGCGACTGCTCCGCGAAACCTCAGGATTCCGGGGGGAAGTCCAAGGTCAGCGGGGCAGCTCCACCCCAGGGGCGGCCTCAGAAAATCCGCCGGAACATTGATTTCACGCTGCGTTTCCGGAACAACAGCGCGCCGATGCAGATGCCGATGGCGAGGGTGAAGAGCAGCGAGGCGGTGACCACGAAGTAGTGGGCGGTCACCGGGAGGATGCTCGGGTCCCGTTTCACCATCTCAAGATCGGTGATCTTGATGCAACCGAGCATGGCGCGGTAGGCGAAGAGCCCCGGAATCATCGTGATGCAGGCCGGCATGGTGAAGACCACTGGCGGCGTGTGGACCCGATGCG
The DNA here is from genome assembly GCA_036824745.1 of Luteolibacter sp. Taxonomy (GTDB): domain Bacteria; phylum Verrucomicrobiota; class Verrucomicrobiia; order Verrucomicrobiales; family Akkermansiaceae; genus Luteolibacter. Next base: position 6,832 of record DAISZP010000079.1, on the reverse strand, counting down.
ACATGAAGATGCCCGTCAGCCCGATGAACACCGCGCCCGCAAGCGTGGCCGGGATGATGTTCACCTCATGCTGCAACAGCAGGAAACGCAGTCCGTGGCCGAGGCCGCCTAACAGGCCGGCCACCCACAGCACCCGCCGCGGCGTGGTGAAAAGCAGCGCGAATCCCACCGCCACCACGAAGGAGAGCAGCATGTCGCGAATCAATGCGGGGAAGAGATCCATGGTATGGTTAGAAATTGTGGATGCCTAACAAAAGAATGCTGAGCGACATGCCCACCGCGATGCACAGCAGGATGAATCCGCCGTAAACGCCGCGGGCGATGGCCGTGGGGATGTGGCCTTCGATCAGGTCGATGGTGCAGTTGATGAGCGGCACGCCGGGAATCAGATAGAGCACCGAGGTGGCCAGGGTTTTCTCCGGCGAGGCTCCGATGTGGTGCAGCATGTCCATCCCGGCGATGAGCGTGGTCACGAACGAGGCGGAGATGAAGCCGATCATCGGGTTGAAGCGAAGTTTCAACACTTCCTGGCGCACGAACATGCCGGTCACGGCCGCCACCAGCGCGATGGCCGCGTTTCTCAAATCGCCACCCACAAGCAGGCAAAGACATCCGCAGGCCGCGCCGATGCCGGCAAGAATCGCCCAGCGAGGTGTGTGGGGCAGCTTCTTGATCTCCTCCCAGCGCTCTTCCACTTCATCGATGCCGAGGTTTTCCTCCACCACGCGCCAGGTCAGCAGGCTGGCCTCGGTGAGGATGTCGAAGTGCACGCCGTGCAGCGGAGCGCGGCGAAAACGGGAGGCGCGCTCGGTGAGATCCTTCGTGTTGGTGATGGAGACCATCAGCCCGGTGAAGGTGACGAAGAGCTCCACGCGGTATCCCCAAGTCTCCGCCACCCGTTCGATATTCCGCCTCAGGCGGCCCGAGTGCGCTCCGGACACCAGCAGCACCGTGCCGATGTCCAGCAGCAGGTCCGCCGCCCGGCAGGCCCGGGCGCTGGCGTGTTCTACTTGGTGTTGCGGGGAAGGGCAGGCGTCTTGCATGAGGAAATCCACGCGGCGGTCCCGGACTCCCGGAGGACCACCGACGCGCGGGACTATCCCGGATTCCGCCGCCCGGGGCAACGCGTCATTTGCCCGGATTTCCGCATCATTAGGAGGACTCCGGCGGGAAGCGGCTGGATTCGGCTCTTGTCATGCCGGTGGTGGCACGGATGCTGGGTGCCGGAAATCATGAATCCCTACGACTCGCCAAGCGCTGAGACGCGTGAAAATGATTCAACGCTGGAAAAGCCATCACCTCCAGGTTTGGTGAAATTGTCCATCGCCGGCATCGCGCTAACCATCATCCCGGGGATCGGCAAATTGTTCTATCTGTCGATGGAGAGAGGGACCTTCCGGATGGATCGACCCGGCGCCGCGTTCGGTTTTCTGATCGGTATCGGGATTCTTGCCGGAGTGGTTTTGCTGATCCTACGGGGGCTCTATCGGGGAAACCGGCTGGTGTATGGATTCGTGATCGGCTACGCCTTGTTAACGCTTTTGTCGTTCAAGTATTCGTCGATCCAATACGCCCGCTATCAGAATACATGGGAACAGGTCCTGTTTCTGTATCAGGGGATCGTGCAGGGGGTATCCACGGTGCTGCTGCTGTTTCCCAGTTCGTGGCGCTGGTTTCTCAAAAAGCAGGCGTCCGCCTGAGACTTCCGCCGGTGCGATCCGTTTCGGATCCGGCAAGGTCGCGGCCTCTCAGTCCTTCCGCCTGCGGCGCGTGATACCTAACAAGCCCCCCAGCAGCGCCAATCCTGCGGCGGCGGGTTCCGGCACGGCGGCGATCGCCGGTCCGGTGACGGAGCCGGAGATGCTGTCGCTCACCAGTCCGAGATCCGCGGCGCTCTTCGGTCCGCCCTGAGGCGTGGAAAGCACGGTGACCGAGCTGTTAGGGCTCACGATGTTCGTGGCGTAGTAGCTGTTGACCGCGGATTCCTGATAGGCGGCGTCGAAGACAATGGCGTTGATGATGTCCACGCCGGATGCGATCGCCGCGTCCCGGGCCGCCTTCGTCCCCGCGGGATCGACCTGCCAGAAGCCGGTGGCGTCGTCGATCAGGGTGATCTGTTGGGTGGTGCCCTGCGAGGAAGAGGAGCTGATGTGGGCCGCCGCGGCGCTGATCGCGCTGGCGTAGCTGACGTTTCCGCCGGTGTTCGGATAGGCGATGCTCCGCACGCTCGATGCGAAGTTCAGGAAATCCTGCTGGGTGGTGAGCTCCGTCCAGTTCAGCGCGACCTGTTGGCCCGGCACGTTGTAGAGCATGACCGAGGAGGCCATTTTCCCATACATGCCCTGCATCACGGCGGTCTGGAAATCCGTCTTCTCGAAGGACTTCGCCACGCTGTCGAGGATCAGGTTGAAATCGCTCTGGGAGTAGGTCTGGGCATCCACGAGGATCACCAACTGGGTGTCCACATTGCCCGCCTCGCAGTTTACCGCGGGAAAGCCGGCCATCGCAGCCAGCAGGCTGATTCTCATTCCCATGGAGACGTGACTGGTCATGGTTTTTGAAAAGTTGTTGGGCCTGATTATCAAGAATTCCGTAGTTTTCAAGAAAGTTTTTGGAAAAATCAGCGTGCTTGTGGCGAGTTTTAAACTCTTGAGGGCGGAGTTTTGCTTGTCCACCCGCCAGCGAGGGTTTCCTCCGGAGATCGATCATTGCCCCGGAAACGACCGGATGTTATCCCGGACGCGGATCGGAACCCCAACGAAGCCGAGGAAACATGAAATGGAAACGACCGCTTCGGATGCTGCGACGGATCCTTCTGGTTCTCCTGTTGTTAGCCGTCGTGTTCCTCGGAATCGCGTTTCTGCCCGGAAGCGTGGAGGGAAACTACCGGGGGCTGGAATCATCTTGCGGCTGTGATGGCATCAGCTTCCTCAACCTCCGGCAGGGTCAGATGATCCAATACTACTCCGCCCATCCGCCGGCCTCTTTCATGGGGCGGTATCAGAATTCCCCCGATGGAGGAGTCGAGGTTTGGCTGACCGGATGGAGGGAGGCTCAGCCGGAAAAGCTCATCTTCAAAGCCTACCCGAGGTTTCTCATCACCCAGTTCGTCGGTGCGGAAGACGGGCAGAAATCCTGGTGTTGGAAATGGCCGTCTATTGGAAGGATCGGCGAAGCTCTCCAACTTCAGGAAGTCAGCGAAGTCCACCCGAGAAAAGAAAACATCTCGTCGCGCGATATCTATGATCGGAACCTGAAATGGATCCGGCATGAAACGAAGATCGGAAAGGGCAAGTGGATGGAACGAGCCAAAGCAATCCATGGCGAGGCACATTGAAAACCTGCTTTCGATCGAGTCATTTCCGCGTTAACCATTTCCCGATCATGAGCGATCCACGAGAAGACAAGAAGCCGATTCGCTACGGCATCACCCCGTCGGTGTTCATGACTTGGGGTTGGATTGCCGTGCTTATTGGGACGATGTTTCTGACTTCGCTGCTTTTTCGACTGGTTTCCTGGTTGTTCAAATAGTCTCCTGCAATATGCTGAGGCGGCGGATCGAAGGGGCTTCGAGGGATGACTGTCAGAGGCAGGCACTCCGTTAGAATCTCGTCGATCTGTGAAAGATCACCGCATCGCCTTTTCCATCCCGAAGAAAGCCGCCACATCCGCCGCGCTCCGCGTGTTGAAGACATCCTGTTTCCTCAACCATCCCTTGCGTGCGAGCCGCGCGCCGATGCCGAGGAAATGCAGGCCCATGGTTGAGTGGGCGTCGGGGTTGATCGAGCAGAGCACGCCCTTGTCGCGGGCGCGTTTCCACCAACGCCAGTCCATGTCGAGCCGCTGGGGATTGCAGTTCAGCTCGATGATCGTGCGGGTTTCCGCGGCGCAGTCGATGACGGCGGCGTGGTTCACCGCGTAGCCGTCGCGCTTGAGCAGCAGGCGCCCGGTGAGGTGGCCGAGCATGGTGACGTGTTCGTTCTCCATCGCCCGGCAGATCCGGCGGGTCATCTCGTCTTCGGTTAGGTTGAACAGGTTGTGCACCGAGGCCACGCAGTAATCGAGTTGGGAAAGGATCGTGTCGTCGTAATCGAGCGAGCCATCGCGCAGGATGTCCACTTCGGAGCCGGCGAAGATGCGGAATTTCTCGAACCCGGCGTTCAGTTTCCGGATTTCCGCGATCTGCCCTAACAAACGCTCCTCATTCAAGCCGTTGGCGATGACCATCGACTTCGAGTGGTCCGCGATGCCGAGGTATTGCAAACCGAGTTCCATCGCCTCGTCCGCCATCTCTTCGAGTGTGTGGCGGCCATCCGAGGCGGTCGTGTGGTTGTGGAAGGTGCCGCGCAGGTTGCCAAGTTCCACTAGGCGCGGAAGTTCGCCATCCGCGGCCGCCTCAATCTCACCGCGGTTCTCGCGCAGTTCGGGTTCGATGAAGCGGAGCCCGAGAAACTGATAGATCTCCCGCTCCTCGTGCAGATCGGTGGGGATTTCGGGCGAGCCTTTCGCGTTCTCCGCCGGGGTGAATCCGTATTCATTGAGCGAGAGTCCCTTTTTGAGCGCCAGTGAACGGATGGCAACGTTGTGCTCCTTGGATCCGGTGAAATACATCAGCGCATAAGGAAATTGCGCGTTAGAGACCGCCCGCAGGTCGCACTGGATGCCGTTTTTCAAGCGCACCGACGCTTTCGTCTCGCCGCAAGCAATGATGCTCTCCACCTGCGGCAGGGTGGTGAAGTCCTCGCAAACCAGCGCCGTTTCCTTCGTGGAAACGAGGAAGTCCAGATCATGCACCGTTTCCTTAGCCCGGCGGAACGAGCCCGCCACCGCGATGCGGCTGATTTCCGGATGAAGTCGCAGCGTGTCGAGGATCTCGGTGACCAGAGGCGTCACATCACCTAACAGGAACTCGCCCGCATGGCTCTCCTGCCGTGCGATTTCCTCCAGAATCTTCGCCTGCGTCTTCGCCCCGAATCCGGGAAGCCCCGCGACCTTTCCCGCATCGCAGGCGGCCTTCAGATCCGCCACCGACCCCACCTGGAGCGTTTCGTAAAGCGCCTTGATCTTCTTCGGCCCCAGCCCTTGCAGGTCGAACAATCCGAACAATCCGGCGGGGAACTCCGCGCGCAGGTTTTCGTGAAACTCCAGCCTGCCCGTCGCCGCGAGCTCATGCAGCTTGTCGCGGAGCGCGTCGCCGATTCCCTTGATGCCCTTGAGTTCCTGCTTGGCCGCGAGCTCCACGATATCGCCATCGAAGTTTCTAACCGTCTCCGCGCCCTGCCGGTAGGCGCGCACCTTGAACGGGTTCTCGTCCTTCAGCTCCAGCAGAAGGGCGATCTCCTCCAGCACTCCGGCCATCGTCTCACGCGTCATGGACACAGCTTGCCGCGGCGCGCGGCATGGTCAAGCGCCACGGGGCGGTCACTCCTTCCGGAAACGGATCTTCCACGCCACATCGCCGTTTTCCGGACGGACGAGTCTCACCCGCAGCAGTCCATCCTCCGCCGTCGCCTCGCCGGTGTCCGCGGACTCGAATCTCCAGCCCTTGGGCACGCGGACGCGCAGTTCGCAGGGATCGTCAGCGAGCAGGGTGATACGGCCGGAAAGGGTGTTTTCGGACCACGTTTCGGATTTCACGTCCACGATGCCCTGGCTCACGTGGCGTGAAGTGCCAAGCAGCACAGGACGGTCCACGGCCTCGCGCAGGGCGATCACCTTGCAGGAATTCGGCGGAATCGTTTCCTGATAGACGACCTTCACATCCGGCAGCATCCGGTTCTCCCAGAAATCAAACGCGTGATAGGTCTTTGCCGGACCGAGCCCGATCCGTGCCAGCGTGTGATCGATCTTCAAAGGCTCGCCGTAAAAGTTGAACAAGCCGAGCACATCGCGGCGGGTGCCGGATTTCGTATCCGTCACGAGCCACGTGTTAGGCAGATTGCTGTCGAAGTAATCCACCGGCCGGGCCGTTGCACCGTGGGAAAGCATCGTGCGTTTCAGGATGTCCAGGCGTTCCTCGGGCAGCGCCGGAAGCCAGTCGCTGATCAGATAGAACTGATCGGTCAGGGAAACCCACGAGGAAGTCAGCCGGGCCTGCTCCAGCGTGACGCCGCCGGTGATCGAGTTGTCCGCCACGCACTTCTCGTTCGAAGTGCGGACCTTGGTGGGATCGGGATCATTCCACCAAACCTTGCCATTGAGGAAATACACCCGGGAGCCTCGGAGCGGACCGGAACGGATGCCCTCGCCATCGTGATTGAAATCCGGCCCCACCCGCATCGAATCCACCAGGCCGATGGTGCCGGCGTACATCCGCATGTTCTGCACGGCGCAGCAACCGGAGAAGAACACATCATTGCCCGCGCCTTTGCGGATGGTTTCCAGTCCGTGCCTCAGCGCCTCGATGTTCGTCATGTTTTTCTGATGGAGCGGCAGGCACTCTCCGAACTTGTCCTCCTTGTAACCGTCGTTGATGTAAACGTGATCCACGCCCGCGCCGGTGACGAGGCCGTCCATCTTGTAATACTTCGCACCCCACGAACGCAGGGTTCTGCCGAGGGTTTCCAGGTGTTTCTCGACTTCCGGATGCGTGGTATCCAGGCAGGTGCCGCCGAAGCTCTTCTGGCGCAGCGGTATCCCGTCCGGCCATTTCACGAACCAATCCTGCTTGTCCTGATAGGCCGGCTCCATGTGGTTGCGTCCGAAGGGCAGCCACCAGAGGCCGAAGGTGAGTCCCTTCTCCTCCACAAACCGGGCGACGGGAGCGATGCCGTTCTTGTAAGGACCACTCGGGTTCACCTTGTCGAAATGCGTCGCCGGTCCGCCGATTTTC
>DAISZP010000078.1:0-14456 GCA_036824745.1 Luteolibacter sp. | reverse complement strand
GAACACGAAGGGGAACGCCAGGAACAACCCGTGGAAGCCGAGATACCACAACAAGGGCGTGACCGGGGAGTCCGCGTGGAAATGCCGGAGATGCCACACGCCCTCCACCGCGAAGGTCGCGACCAGGGAGACCAGCACCAGCGCGCCTTGTTTCCCGAGAACGGACAGGCCGATCAAGAGCACCGTCATCAGCAAGGCCACACCGAACACCGGCGAGGGATTGGCGACAGGCAGCTGCCCCAAGGCCAGCACCAGCAACCCGTAGGGCAGCAGACCCGCCGCCACCGGCAGCCAAGCTGCGGCTGCCGCCTCCGGAGACTTCGCACAGACATCCACGCCGAGTCTCCGCACCAGCCAGCCGCCCGCCGCGGCGAAGAGCACGGAGAAACCGGTGATCACCCCGAGGAAGGGCAGCAAGGGACCGTTCGCGATCGGAACCTGCAGCAGCCACGCCGCGGCGGCCACCATCGTGAGCACCAGCGCCGCCAGCACCGGCATCAACGCTCCGCACAAGGCAGCCAGCGCGATGCCTAACAAGTCCGCCAGCCAGATGCCCGCCCACACCGCCATCGGAGCGGGCGACAGGTGAAACACCGGCAGCATCATCAACAGCAGCGTGAGCGGCACGGCCCATGGACCCGCCACGCGCGAGAGCTTCGCGGGCTCCTCCGGCAGGCGAGGCGCGAGCAGCACCGGCACCACCGCATGGAGCGCGCCAAAGACCAGATAGAGCACGAGCGCGACCATCAGGTTTCCGGGAACCAGCTGTTTTCCCGACCAGAGCGCGAGATGCAGGAACGTGAGCACCGCCGCCGCCAGTTGCACCGGGACGAGCCGCGGCCGGAAGAAGGCCTGGGCAATGACCGCCAGGTTCACCAGCAGCAGATACCCGTAGAGCAGGAAGGGCCGCTCTCCGATCGTCGGGTGCTCCAAAAAGCCGAACCCTAACAGAAAGCCCGTTCCCGCCAGTCCCAGCGCCGATCCGGCCGAGAAGCAGTCGTTTTCCTCCACACGCTTCGAGAGCCAGTCCCCGGCGAGAAACAGGAACACGAAGAACACGACGACCCCCATCGGGATCAGGGTTTTCGTCCCCACCGCGTAAGCGCCGGGCACGAAGAAACGGTCGCACCAGCCGAGGATCATCAATGCGGTGCCGAGAGCGCCGCCCGCGGCCAGATGCCGCCAGTTCGAGTGGCGCGAGACGGCGATCAACCCGATGTCCAGCAGCGCGATGTAGCCGAAGAGCCCGAACGGCTGGTCGCGGCCGGTGGACAGCAGCACGGGTGTTAGAAAACCGCCGAGCATGCCGAGCGCCGCCACCACCTGGGCGTGGAGCCGCACTGCGATCAGGAAGGCGGTGAGGGTGACCAGCGCCATCAGGATGAACGTGGGAATCTGTCCAAAGGCCGCGAAATGATAGATCGCATGCGCCGCGAAGGTGACGCCGTAGAGGATCAAGGTGCCGGTGGCGCAGGCGGACTGCGCGAGCACCCGGTATTTCGGCGTCCGGTGGATCACGAGCCCGCCCACCAGCAGGCCGATGCCAGCCACATACCCGAGCGCGATGCGCATCGCCGGAGGGATGAGGTTGTTCTCAAACGAATACTTCACGAAGAAGACGACGCCGAAGAACATCGCCACCCCGCCGAGCCACGAGAACATCTTCACGCCCATGAACTTTTCCCAGGAGAACGGTTCCTTCGGTGGCTCGGGAACGGCTGGGACCCCTTGCGGCACCTCCGGAGATAACGGAGAAACCTCCTCGCCATAGTCGATGAGTTTCCTGCGCGGCAGCGGCGGCGGCCCGCCCGCAGGTTCCGCGGTGATCGCTTCGATCGGTTTCCACGTCGGCAGCGGATGCTGCTCCTCGATGTCCGGAGCCCGCTCCGCCATCCGGATGCTCTCCGGCGTTTCCCTCGGTGCCGGGATGCTCGTTTTCGAAACGGATCTGGACGCGTTCAACTCCCGCTCCACCATCCGCAACCGCTCTTGCACATCCCTCAGCTTCTCACCCGCCTCCTTCGCCTCGCGCCGGGCCGTGGCCGCGTTCACCACCGCCACGATCGGAGCGACGAACAACCAGATGAGGAGCAACACCAACAGAACAATGATCCCTTCCATGGATTTTCAGATTCGATTGAGGGCCTTCTATCACAATCCGCGCTTGCCCACCCATTGAAAAAAACCATCGTTTCATGGATCAGCTCAACTGAAGGAAAACCGCCGTGAACATCCATCACCTCGAACTCTTCTACTTCGTCGTCCGCTTCGGCGGTGTGAGCGCGGCTGCCCGGCAAATGCCCTACGGCATCCAGCAATCCTCCATCAGCTCGCAGATCATCCAGCTGGAGGACGACCTCGGGAAATCCCTCTTCCGCCGCCGCCCCTTCGAGCTCACCGCCGAGGGACGCCTGCTCTTCGAGTTCATCGAACCGTTCTTCTCCGGCCTCGATCCCATGGCGGACCGCATCCGCGGCGGCGCGGAAAACCACCTGCGCATCGCCTGCCCGGAAGTCGTCCAGCGCGATTACCTGCCCGCTCTGTTAGCCGCCGTCCGCACCCGCATGCCGGACTTTCACTTCGCGCTCGAATCCGGCCGCATGCCTGAGATCAAGGAAGGCTTGCGCTCCGGCCGCATCGATATCGGTCTGGCCACGCTCTGGGACGAGGAACTCCCCGGCATCGACTACCACCCGCTGCTGCGCATGCCCATGGTCCTGCTCGTTCCGAAAAAAAGCGGCATCACCGAGCTGCGCCAGATCCTTGAAAAGGACCGCATCGATCTGCCGCTCATCACCCTGCCCCACCACGAGCCAAGTTGCCGCCATTTCCTCGCCGAGCTTCACAAACAAGGCGTCGATTGGTTCCCCAGCCTCGAACTCGCCAGCCTCGACCTCATCTCCAGTTACGTCTCCTCCGGCTTCGGCATCGGTCTCAGCGTCCTCATCCCGGACGTGCCCATCTCCAAGGACCTGCGCGTCCTCAAGCTAACCGATTTCCCCGAAGTCCACTTCGGAGCCTTCACCAGCGGCCCCGCCTCCCCGCTCATCCAACAGTTTCTTGAAGAAGCGAAGGCGGTGGCGGAGCGGATGATGGGCGGGTAACTTGTTCCACATCCATCACACCCTGAACTCATCGGGATCCGCCTTTTCCAATCTTGCTGGAGCTGACTCACACCAATAGTCTCCGCCACTGAACTCTTACGCTGTTGCCCAGAAAATGAGATTCATTCGACATCGCCGGTTCGAGAATCTGCCCTCACCAGTTTGCACGGGTGCGGAACATAACGACGAATCTCTGGTTCGCGAGTTTGACGAGGTATTTGATCGGTTGGCAGCGGCACTTGGTGAGCTTTACCTGGTCGACACGGAAGGCGGCTGCGGAATCGAGGGAGCGCCTATCTCAATGAGCCGGCATGTGGACATTTGTCGGCAACATATGATCGTAGTCCAACGCGAGGCGTGGCATCCAGACGTAATCCGCATACTTATCGAGCAACTTGAGTCGTTGCCACCTGGCTGGACGATTGCGATTGATGTTGGCGGATGTCCCAGGGGACAAGCTCACATAGTGGTAGAGGCAGATGGGACAGTTCACGGATGGTCAGACCATGGCGCTCGCGCCGTGCTTTCAGCCTTCGGTTTTGATCGTTTGACCGGGCTGTTTCGGAAAATGGACTTCGCTGCCACTTCATTCATAGATGAGTTACGGCGGCGACGTTCGATTCGAAAGGCTCTAAGCATGCCATTCCGAATTGAAGATCACATTCAACCCAACAACGAATCCAAGAGAAGCGAATCCGATCCCCGGGAGTGGTTAGCTTCCATGTCCCGGACTCCGTGCCGCAACTGCGCGCCCAGGACATTCAGGGCGGGAACGTTAGGGCTGGCCCCGGCTAACAGGCATTGGAGGTGATCCGGCGTCCGTGCGCCCGCTTCGGGGCGCAGTTGGTGAGGGGTGGCGGGGTTCCAGGGCTCCCTTTGGTCGCCCTTCGCTATCACCGTTCACGCCGTTGGCGTGGAGAGGGAATTCAACCCGGAGGGATGACAGCCATTAGCCGGGGGTCGAACGAAGCGATACCCCCGGAATGCGGGCCAAAAAAACATTCGATCCCGGAGGGATCGCAGCCGGGCTGGCATCCCGCCGGGATGCGATCCATCACGCTGGCTTGGCGGCATCGGGATTCCTGCCTGTTGATTCTTGATGAGAAACGAGGCCGCAAAGTGGCAACGAACTTCGGCCTGAAAATCACCGGCACGGCCGGTCTTCTAACCGACGCTGCCGCGGCCGGATTGATCGACTTCGACGACGCGTTTATCAGGCTGGCGCAATCGGGCTTCCGTCTGAGCCCGCAAGTGGTGGAGAGCCTTCGCAGGAGCCTCATCCATCGGAAAGCGTGAATCCACAATGATCCGGAGGGTTTGAAGCCACCCAACAAGCTCTTGCGCCTCGACGAGGCGCGCCGCGGTTGTTCAAGTTGCCAACATTGACCATGCGCTGGCTCCGCACATCCACTTTGCTGATTCTGATCTACGGGATTGGTTTCTCGACGGGCGGGTATTGGATCCTCCAGAGGGTGAAGTTTGCCGGAGTGGAGGACTGGCCGTGGGTGGAGGCGCGGATCACGGGCGGTGGATCGTCGGTGATTCCCTATCAGCATGAGACCAGGCAAGGGCACCAGAGAGATTCCGTGCAAGTCTCCCACGTGAAATTCACTTACACCGTGGATGGGCGCGGCTATCAGAGTGATCTGGCGACGCCGGATGGAGGTGGCTTGCCCGGCAACCCGCTCCACGAGCCATGGAAGGCGTATTACAAACCGGGATCGCCGGAGATCGCGGTGTTGTGTCCGGTTTCTTATCGAGGAACCTGGTGGTTGCTTGCCTCACTCGTCACGGCGGTGCTGGTGGGAATCCATCTGTGTGTGGTGATGCCGGATTGGCTCGCGAGGCGCTGGAGGAGATGATGGATGGAAGATTTCCGAATGAGGATTTTGGATTGGCTGAGGTATGGTTTGAAAAAGAATTTGAACCACGGATGGACGCGGATTGTCAGGGAATCGCGGCTTTCCACGAACTCACCGAACGGGTGATGGATGGACGATGGACATGAGACTAACAATCCGTGTGGATCCGCATCCATCGGTGGTTCCATTCTCCGATCTGGCCCAGCTCCTCAAATGGGCTGTCGTTTACACTCCCCTAGCCTGCGGAGACTCGCGGGAGGATGACGGAGAAGGTGGCTCCGGTGGGCGGGTGGTTTTTGACGCGGAGTTCGCCGCCGGCGTGTTCGACGGCTTGTTTGACGATGGTGAGGCCGAGGCCGGTGCCTTTGCCACGGGGCTTGGTGGTGAAGAAGGGATCGAAGATGCGATCGAGCAGGGCGGGATCGATGCCGCCGCCCTGATCGCGGACGGAGATGGTGACGTGGCTGTTTTTCCGCGAGCGCTTGCTGGTGATGGAGAGGTGGATGGGCGCGGGGTCTTTGGTGGCGTCGTGGGCGTTGGAAACGAGGTTGAGGAGGATGCGCTCGAGCTGGCTGCGGTCGATGAAGACGCGGCCGATGTTGTCATCGGTGAGAAAGTGGATGCGCCTGCGGCGTCCGATGGCCTTGCGGAGGGTGGGCAGGAAGGAGGTGATGGTTTTGACGGGATCGAGCACTTCGGGTCGGCGGGCGGCGCGTTCCTTGCCGACTTCGAGGAGTTCGGCGATCATGGCGTCCCCGCGCTGGGCGGTGTGGATGATCTCGGCGGCGAGACGGGCGTGGGCGGAGCCTTTGCGGGACTCGACGAGCAGCTCGCGGGCGCTGAAGTGGATGGCGAGCAGGAGGTTTCTGAAGTCATGGGCCACGCCTTCGGTGAGGGTGGCGATGGTTTCGCGGCGGCGGATCGCGGCTTGGTCGGAATCGATCTCGCGGAGGATCTTGCGGAGTTTGTCGAGCTCGGCGCCCTTGATCATGGAGGCGACGACGTCGGCGACGGAGGCGGCGAAGTCGCGCTCGGCGGTGGACCACTCGCGGATATCGCCGGTGCTTTCATGGCAGAGCACGCCGCAGATCTCGCCGCCGAGGTAGATGGGGGCATCGAGCAAGGAGGTGATGCCCATGGGTTTGAGATAACTTCCGGCGAGTTCCTGGGTGCGCGGATCGCAGGGCGCGCTGCCGGTGGAGAGGGTGCGGCGGCGGGCGAGCTGATCGAAGTAGGTGGGGAAATCGGCGACGCGCAGGGTGGCTCCCTCGGAGAATGCGTTCTTGGAGCGCTCCAGCAGGCAGACGCAGCGGATGGCGCTGTGGCGATCCACATGCAGCCAGATGCCGACGCGCTCGACCTTGAGCGCGGTGGCGGCGATGCGGCAGATGCGGCGGAAGACTTCCTCAAGGCCGTAGCGGCGCACGGAAAGTCGCGCGAGCTTGAGGCGGGCCTCGTCGAGGGGACGCTGGGCGGAAACGGGGACCTTGCGGGCCGTTTTTCCACGGGATCGGGAGGGTGGATCGCCTTTCACCATGAGATGGCCGGATGGATGGCGGAGATTGGAGAGCTAACAGACAACCGTGGCGAGACGGAGGAGTTCCAGTTCCAAATCCACTGCCATAAAGGACGTTTCGAATGCAGGATTCAAGGTGAAACTCCCTCCTCAACGCATTCGACACCATGAGCGGTTCGAATGCCGATCCAGTGGTTTCCCAAATTTCATTTCCGCAGAACGGCGGGGATTCCTGATTGCGGGGCACATGAATTGCTGAAATGCCGCCATCACCTGTATCTGTATCGAACCCTCCTTCATTCTGTATCCGTTTGTCAGCCTACCCTATCCATCATGAAACCAAATCCGTATCGTTTCCCGTTTTTCGCCGCCCTCGCATCGCTCACCATCCAGACGGCCGCCGCGGCCGATGGGACTTGGACCAATCCTGCCGGCGGCTCATGGATTGATTCCCTCAACTGGTCCGGCGGCATCATCGCCGATGGTACTGGTTCGCTGGCCAACTTCAACACGCTGGATCTCGCGGCGAACGCCACTGTCACACTCGACGGAGACCGGACGCTGCGCGCGCTGCTATTCGGCGACACCACGCCAGGCAGCAACTGGACCCTGAACACCGGCACAAGCGGAACCCTGACGCTGGCGGATCTCGCAGGGACTCCCGTGATCTCCGTGGTGAACGGCACCACCACCATCGGCGCTCCGATCGCCGGAACCGCAGGCATGCAGAAACTCGGAACCGGCACGCTGACACTCTCCGGAGTAAACACCTTCTCGGGCAACCTGCTCGTTTCCGCAGGCACCTTGAAAGCCGGGAACGCCTCCGCGCTGGGAGCCGCGGGCGATGGGAACGAAACCGTGATCGCCTCCGGCGCGACCTTCGACATCAACGGACAAGCACTCACCAACACTGAAACACTCCGACTCGGAGGAACCCTCGTGAACACCGGCGCGGTGCAACAAAACGCCATCAACAAAGTGGTGCTCACCGGCAACGCCACAGCCGGAGGAACGGCGCGCTTCGACATCCGCCCGGGCACCACGCCGACGCTGGATCTGGCGGGCTTCACGCTCACCAAGACCGACAGCAACCAACTCAGCCTCGTGGCCGCGACCGTAACGGGTGGCAACATCGTGGTGAACAACGGAACGCTCAGCATCGAGGCGGCGTCGAACGTCAACGCGACAGGAACCATCACCCTCAACAGCCCCGGCATCCTCGGACTCTGGGCGAACACCGCCGGAAGCCTGTTGCGGCCGGTCGTTTCCAACAACGGCACCATCCAGAACCTCGGCAGCGACGCGACGATCGACTGCCCCGTGACGATCTCCACCGGGACCACGCTCACCCTAACAGGAACCAACTTCACCCGCGAGAACGGCGTGATCTCCGGCACGGGGAATCTTCTCAAGACCGGGACCGGAACCTTCGATTTCCCTAACAACAACACCTACACCGGAAAAACCACCATCAACGGAGGCGTCATCGGTGCCAGAGGTGAAGCGGTATTCGGCAATGCACCGGCCACGTTCACCGCGGACCACATGACATTGAACGGCGGCAGGATCTACACGGTGGCAAACGGATCGTTCTTCGTCGGAGGCGGCCCCAGTTTCACAGGGAACCGCGGCGTCACCCTGGGCGCTTCCGGCGGCATTTTCGACACTTACGGCCATGCCAACCAACGCTCGCGCATCAATGTCTCAAGCCGCATCACCGGCACGGGAACACTCACCAAGACCGGCGGCGGCTATCTCAATCTGGATTCCGCCAACGACTACAGCGGCGGCACGATCGTCAGTGACGGCCCCGCCATCACGGACACCTCGTCATTCGGAGCCATTCAGATCGGCAACTACGGCGGTCTCGGCAGCGGCGCGCTCACCTTCACCCATACCGGACAGATCAACGCCCTGCGTTTCACCAACGGCGGCTCGCTTCCCAACAACATCACGGTGCCGGCCGGCACGAGTTCCATCACGCGCATCCTCGCGGACGCCGGACGCGCCGCCACATTGACGGGCTTGATCAGCGGCGGTGCCTCGACCGGTGCGAAGGTGAGGTTTGATGGAGGAACCATCACGCTCACCAACACCAACACCTATCAGAGCGACACACTGGTCAACAGCGGCCAACTGATCGTGGCCGGCCAGCTTCCGAATTCCTACGTGACGGTCGCACCCGGCGGAGCCTTGGGAGGGCAGGGCACGGTCAAGGATCTCACACTTCAGGAGGGCTCCACCCTACTGGTCGGCCCCGCGCCGCTGGTTTCCACCTTGGGTGCGGACGCCATCAGCTCCGGAACCGGAGTGGGAGTCATCGTGCTTTCCCCTTCATCCACGCCCGGCGGCCACACGGTGGATGTCCTCGACTACGGCACCGATCCGGGCGGCATCATTCCGGATCCGGCGAATTTCAACACCACCAACTACCGCAGCGCGTCTTTCGCCGACGATTCAGCGAACCACCGCATCACCCTCAGCTACACGTCCGGCTCACTGACATGGAACACGACGGATGGCACATGGGACGTCGCCACCAGCGCTTCATGGCTGGAAAATGACAATCTGTTCTATCAGGGAGACGCCGTGACCTTCGGCAATCCCGCCGCGGCATCGACCGTCACGCTGACGGGGTCACTCGCGCCTTCCTCGATCACGTTGAACCACACGAACAACTATCTGATCAGCGGCACCGGATCGATCGTCGGTGGCTCACTTGCGAAGAGCGGCACCGGCACACTGGTGATGACCAACGCCAATTCGTATGCAGGCGGCACCACCATCAACGGCGGCATGATCTCCCTCAGCTCCACCGCCACCGCTTCCGGAGGAAACCCCGGCGCTCTTGGCACCGGCCCCGTTTCCATCAACAGCGGTGGCACGCTCAAACTGTGGGTCAGCACCACCGCGACGACCGCCTATGTCAATCCGATCACCCTCAACGGAGGCAAACTGCTCGGAGAGGACGGCATCAATGTCATCAGCGGCCCGGTGACCGTGACGTCATCCGGTGGCACGGTTTCCGCGAAGTGGAACAACAAGAACCTGGTTTTCGCCAACACCGTTTCCGGTTCCGGCAAGCTCACCGTCCAACGGGAAACTCCAAGCGGCGAAACCGGAGCGGCTGTCTATTTCACCACTGCGAACACCTACTCCGGAGGCACGGATCTGCTCTCCGGATTCATCCGCGTGGCAAACAGCGATCAAGCGCTCGGAACCGGACCACTGACCTTCACCGGTTCGTCCACACTCGCCACCGCCTATCTTGGCGGAAGCCGAAGCCTCGCCAACGACATGGCGATCAACACAGGAGTCACCGCTTCCTTTGATTGCGGATTCTATCCCCTCACCCTCACCGGCAACATCAGTGGAGCCGGCGCGCTGACCCTGGCATCCTCCGGCACACTGGCGCTGTCCGGAAACAACAGCTACGCCGGCGGCACCAACATCAACAGCACCGGAAACATCCGCGTGGACAGCAGCGGAGCCCTCGGCAGCATCGGAACGATCGCTTTCGGAGGCGGCACGCTGCAGCACTCGGCCGCGAACACGACCGACTACTCGGCGAGATTCTCCACCGCGGCGAACCAAGCCTACAAGGTGGACAGCAACGGCCAGAACCTGACCTGGGCCTCACCTCTAACAAGCTCCGGCGGCAGCATCACCAAGACCGGCGCGGGCACGCTCACCCTTACCGGTGCCAGCACCTTCACCGCCGGTCTGAACGCCAACGGCGGTGTCGTGGAAACCGGCCTCATCTCCGACACCGGAGCCACCCCCATCGGCACCTTCTCCACCGCCGCGGCGAGCTTTGTGGGCATCGTGAATGGCACGTTCCGCTACACCGGATCCGCCAACGTCACCACCACCCGATACCTGTGGATTGATCAAGGCACCGGCACCATCGACATCACCAACGCAGCCGCCAGCCTCACCTTCAACTCGACCGGAGGAAACATCATCCGGCCCCTCACCAAGACCGGTGCGGGCGCCCTCACCGTGGTGGACGTGATCAACGGCACCGCCTCCGTCACCGTCAGCGCGGGCACTCTAACACTCACCGGAGCGAACACCTACACCGGAGCCACCACCGTGAACGGCGGGACTCTCGCGGGCAGTGGCTGTTCCGCCTCCGCCCTCACGGTGAACAGCGGCTCCAAACTCGCCCCGGGCAACGGCATCGGCACTCTCGCGGCCCAGTCCGCGGTGTTTGCCAGCGGCTCAACCTTCGAGGCGGAGATCAACAGCTCGACGATCACCGCGGACAAACTCACCACCAGCGGCGCGGTGAATCTCGGCAACGCCACGCTCAGCCTGACCGATCTGGGATCCGCCGCACTCACCGCTGGCACCAAGCTCACCCTCATCGACTACACCGGGGGCAGTCTGACAGGAACATTCAACGGACTGGCGCAGAACGCCTCGGTGACATTGGGTTCCAACAGTTTCACCATCAGCTACACGGATGCGTCAAAGGTGACCCTCACCGCAAGCTCCAGCGGCTATGCCGGATGGGCTTCCACCAACGCCGGCGGACAAGCGCCGGGCCTCGACTTCGACGGCGACGGTGTTTCCAACGGAATTGAATACTTCATGGGCCAGACGGGGTCCTCCTTTACCGCGAATCCCGGCTTGGTCGGTGGCAAGATCACCTGGCCGAAGAATCCTTCCGCCGTCGCTACCTACGAGGTCCAGACTTCCGAAAACCTGATAGACTGGATCCCCGCGACCAGCGGTGTGGTGGATACGGGAACCACGGTGGAATACACGCTTCCCACCGGCGATCCGAAGCGCTTCGCCCGTCTCCACGTGATCATTCCCTGAATCCGGATCGGCATTCTCAACAAGCCCGCGGACAACATTCATGTCCGTGAGGCTTGTTGAACGTCCGCTCCGTCTAACGGCGGATCTCAAGATGAAGACACGGACCGGGGGAGCCTCTCACGGAATTTCGAAACAGGACACCTCCCGCGAATCCCGATTCACCACCCGCAGTTCGCGGCCGGAACGGGTGAGGAAATGATCTGTTAGCTTTTCGGTTCCCATGGCGCGGGCGATGGGTTTTCCCGTGCGATCGAAAACTGCAATGCAACCATCGCCGGAAATCGTGAACTGGCGGCCGTTGTAGCCGCCAATTTCGAGATAGCCCTTGAGGTCGATCTTGCAGGTGCTTTCCGCAACACCATCGCGGTAGAAAAAGGTGACGGAGTTTCCACCTCTCCGCGCCTTGTTGAGAATGGCGAACGAACCATCATCCGCAAAGGCAGCGCCTGCCAGGTCATCGAACCAACGACGGTCCGCTTGTCGTTCGATCCTGCGGATGATCTTGCCGTCCGCGTTGACGAGAGCCGCCGCGTGATAGCCGATTACAAGCGTATCGGAAGTGCCCGGCCGGATGAACCAATCCTCGGTGATGTCGTCCACGCCCAAGGTCTTGACGCCGATGCGTTCTCCTTTGGGACCGAAGTGCAGGTAGCGTTGTTTTCCGCCGCTGTCCTCCATTTCGAGAAACACTCCGCCATCGTTGGCGACGGTGAGTTGGGTGAGTCCCAGATCTTCCCGGAAATCCTTCTTGTCCGGCTTGCAGACGTGAAGTTTCCCACCACCGGGTCCGAAGACATGCACGGCGGCGCTCCGGCGGTCCGCGGCGAAGATGTTTCCGGACGCATCGCCTGTTAGAGCGGCGACCTCCTCCAGTTTGTCCTCATCCGGCGGCGCTCCGAGAGTCTTCATTGCCCCGCCCTGATCGGAAATCTGATAGAATGCCTGGCGATCGCAAACCCACAGCCCGCCATCGGGGGCCATGCGGAGGCCATCGCTGATATCGATCTCGCGGCCGTCGGCATGTTTGGGCGTGAAACTCGCCGCCACCGCTCCATCCGGCGTCATCTTCACGAGAGGAGCCTTGCCATGGAAATCCAGCACGACGAAGCCGCCGTCCGGAAGCGCGGCGATTTCGGTCGGGTAGTTCGGATTGTATTTCCAACGCTTCGCGAGATCGACGGAGCGCATGGGTTTCCCATCATCGCTGAAGATGCGCACCGTATTGCGGATGTTTTCGAGCACGGCGATTTCCCTGGTTGGAGTGACCGCGATGTCTTGCGGGGAAAACAACGAGCGCTCTCCATCCATCTCCCTCGCGCCAAAGCGCCAGCGGAGTTTTCCGTTGGTATCGTAGGCGGTTAGATAGTCGCTCGAACTGTACTGCTGCCGACAGGTGGAAAGCACGACGAACCCACCGTCGCCCGTTCCGCGGATCACGTTCACGGAGTAGCTCTCAAAGCCGTCGATTGCCATCAGGGTTTTCGTTTCCGCATCGAAGGTCCATGCCTTGGTTTTGCCATCCACTCCGGATTCGGAAGCGGTGAGAATCCATCGCGAACCCGCGAGCCAGGCGCAGTGGTCCGTGGTTTTTCCGTTAGATGGCAACGGGATCTCCGCGAGCAACTTCGAATCCTGATCTATCAGCACGAACGACTGCTTCGCATCCCCCCGGGCGGAGCGCAGGAAACCGAAACGTCCGTGGTCATCGATGTCGAAACCGGAGATGTCGCGGATCGGTCCGCTGGAAACGGCTTCACCGAGCCGGTAGTTTCCAATCGGCTTGATCAACGGAACTTCCAAACGGGGCTTGGTTTGAGGTTCCGCTTCCGGTTTCTCCGCAGAAGGGGCCTGATATTTCGAGCGGGAGATTTCACGGACCTTCCAGCCACTATCGCCGTCGGGCTCCACCTTGTAGCGGACGCGTTCGCCCGCCTTGACGCAGCGGATTTCGAATTCGCCATCCGTTTTCGCATCGAGAATCGCGCCATCGAGTTCGATTTCCTCCACGAGCTTGTCCTCCGCATCGTCGTCATCGGGAATGGTGTAATCCTTCGGCAGGTCGAGGCTCCAGATCCTGTGACCACTGAAGTCTGCCAGAACAAAAACTCCGCCGCGTTTGCCTTCCTGATAGGTGTACCAATGCTCCAGCAACAAGGGAGCCCCTTTCAACGGCACGGTGTTGATGGCATATCTGGCGGAATCGCCGAGTTTCGCGGCCTTGAGTGGATCGAAGGAGGTGAGTTTGCGTCCGTTGGAGAGCTGATAAACCAGCCACTTTTGATTCCAACCGGCCGAACTCATCGAGGTGGTCATCATCACGAATCGATCCGCCTCCGTATGGACGAGAGTCCCCGCGCCCATGGGATCGCAGGTCGCGTGCAGAAAGTTGCCCTCTTTCCGCTTGATCGATTCTTTCATCCGGATTCCTCCGTCAGGATCGAGGATCACCACATCCAAGGTGCCGGGACCCTGCATTCCGTGACTGTATCCATAGCCTACGGTTTCTCCGGCATCGCTGAGCTCCGCTTGCCAAAGAGTGAAGGGAAACTCCTTGGTCCAGACCTCGCCACGATCCCTCGTCATCCGATAGGTTGCCTTGCCGGATCCTTCGCGGTTGTTTGGATCCACCTCCAGTTTCCACTTTCCGGAGGGCGATTCATGGGTTTCCGGCTGAAGAATGGGGGTTTCCCCAATGCTGGCCAACAAGGGAGCCATCAGGAAAACGGACCAAACCATCAAAGCGGCGAAAATGGTCTTCATGGTGGAGAGTGACGGGGGGAAGCCTGTCAGCATTCGATCAAAAGTCCCCTCCAAAAGCAGGCGGGTCTGGTCATCGCGCGCGCCGGACGCCAAGCTGCGCGCATGTCGCAACCTTATCTCTCGTTGGAAGCCGAACTGCACGACGCGTTCTGGGAAGCGGAGGATGATGGATCGGAGGTGCGCTTGATGGCGGAGTTTCTGAAGAAATACCCGGGACCGGCGCTGGAGATCGGCGCTGGGTCTGGCCGGCTGTTGTTTCCTTTGTTAGAGAGGGGTCACGAGGTGGAGGGACTGGAGCTTTCCGCGGACATGCGGGCGCTTGGTTTACAACGGGCGGGCAAGGCGGGAAGGCAGGCGGTGTTTCATGCCGGGGACATGACGGATTGG
>DAISZP010000077.1:0-14458 GCA_036824745.1 Luteolibacter sp. | reverse complement strand
TTTGGGAGCGGCTTCAAGGATCTGCGCCACGGTTTGAAGGCCGTAAAAGTGCCCGGCCGGAGTCGCCGCGTGCACGTTGATCACCTCCGGCGTGATGCGGACGACGTATCCCTCGCCCAGAGGAATTGGATAGCGGTCCGGCAGCGTGTTTTCCGATAGAAACTGGACGGCGCAGGGCGCATCGGCAGGCGCGGGTTTCACGGCGGCACCGGCCTTGTTCAGCGTGGAGAGAAACAATCCCGCATCTTGGCGCGGAACGGCGGCGAATGCACCCGGCGCGAACTCGAACTCACCGGGCCTCGCCCGCTCTTCAAGCGGTCTGGGAACCACCTGGCCCGGAAGATTCGAAACAGCGGCCAGACCCATCAAGACAGGAAACAAACGATTCACGCGGACAAAATGCCCTTCCATCCAATGCAAGGCAAGCCGCCAGGAATCGTCAGATTTGCATCAGGATATTGCGCAGACGCTGGTGCGACTCCGGTGGGATTTCATCGGAAAAACGAACCCGCCCGTCGCCTTGGATCCAGATCTCCCCCCGCCTCACCTGCGAGCGGGTCAGCTCGTCGGACAGTTCCGCAAGCAAGCGCCGATCCAACTTTCCCTTCGCCAGTTCACAACGGCCCCCGGCGAACGAGATGGCGGTGGTGGAAAGCATTCGGGAAAACCATCTCATCAGAGGATCCACGATGTCCGCCCGGGTTTGGAACCGACAAGGAAAATGGCCGACCCACGGCCCTCACCGCCGAGGTTTTTCCGCGTCCGCGGATCAAAAAGGGATTGCCAAGGGCAAATCGGCTTTCTAGCGTCCGCCTCCGCTCTTCAGGACAGGTGTCAGAGTGGTCTAATGAGCACGCTTGGAAAGCGTGTGTGGCAGAAATGTCACCGAGGGTTCGAATCCCTCCCTGTCCGCCAGCGCTGACGATTGTGGTGTCCGCAGCTTTAGCTTTGGATTTCGGTTCTTTCGGCGGGTTGCCCATCGGGTTCTGGATCTGATCCAGTCTTGGAAATCATCGATTCCAAGCGATTTCCCGAAAAGGAATTAACCGTTTTATTTCCCGCTTGCCAAGGGCGTGGGATTTTCCATTCTGCGGAAGCGTCCACCGGGATGCCAACCCAACCCATGCCCGCAGTGCAGCGGGCGCTTCCGGCAACATGACACTTCGAAAGGCCAGACTTTTCCTATCCCTGCTTCTGTTGCCGGCACTTCCGGTTTTCGGGGAGCGCTTGGGAATCGGTGTGGACCTGGTGGAAACCAACCCGTCTGAAAAAACGTTCCCACTCGTCTCTCCGGATCACGTTTCTTCGATCCATCTGGATGCCGGAGAACATCAGGGCGTGACTCGCGCGGCGGGAGATTTGCAGGCGGATGTGGAACGGGTTTCCGGCAAGCTTCCCGACCTGCGGCGGGGAATCCCTTCGGCGGCAAAAGCGGTCGTGTTGATAGGAACGCTTGGCAAGAGCCCGCTCATCGACGGCCTCGCCAAGAGCGGAAAGATCAACGCCAGATCCATCGCGGGAAAATGGGAGTCGTTTCTGATCGCCACGGTTTCAAATCCCCTGCCCGGGGTGGAGCAAGCGCTGGTCATCGCAGGCAGCGACAAACGCGGCACGATCTATGGAATCTATGAACTGTCCGAACAGATCGGTGTTTCCCCCTGGCACTGGTGGGCGGATGTTCCGGTGAAACGCAAGAGCGCGATCTTCATCAAGGAGGGCACCCATGTGCAGGGACCACCCGCCGTGAAATACCGCGGCATTTTCCTCAACGACGAGGAACCCGCGCTCGGGCCGTGGGCGCGGGATAAATTCGGCGGCGTGAACTCGAAGATGTATGCGCATGTGTTCGAACTGATCCTACGGTTGCGCGGCAACTACCTCTGGCCGGCGATGTGGGGCAAGGCCTTCAACGAGGATGATCCCATCAACCCGAAGCTCGCCGATGAATACGGCATCGTGATGGGCACCTCGCATCACGAGCCGATGATGCGCGCCCAGCAGGAATGGACGAAGCGCAAGAATTCCATCGGCAACGGCCAGTGGAACTATGCCACCAACCGAGACGGCCTCCATCAGTTCTGGAAAGAAGGCATCGAGCGCAACAAGGACTACGAAAACCTGGTCACGCTCGGCATGCGCGGCGATGGCGACGAACCGATGGTCAAAAGCGGCGACATGGCGGCGAACATCAAGCTGCTGGAGGGCATCGTCGCGGACCAGCGGAAGCTCATCGCGGAGTCCGTGAACCGCGATGTCACGAAGGTCCCGCAGGTTTGGGCGCTCTACAAGGAGGTGTCCGACTACTACGACCACGGCATGAAGGTGCCGGACGACGTCACGCTGCTCTGGTGCGACGACAACTGGGGCAACCTCCGCCGTTTGCCCACGCCCGCCGAGCGGAAACGATCCGGCGGCGCGGGGATTTATTATCATTTCGACTATGTCGGATCGCCACGTTCCTACCGCTGGCTCAACACGAATCCACTGCCGAAGATCTGGGAACAAATGACCCAGGCCTACGAAAACGGCGCGGACCGGATCTGGATCGTCAACGTCGGCGATCTGAAGCCGATGGAGCTGCCCATCGAGTTCTGGATGCGCATGGCGTGGAGCCCGCGGGACATGAAGAAAGACGACATTGCGGATTTCACGCGGCGCTGGGCGGAGCGCGAGTTTGGCAGCGAACATGCCGCCGAAATCGCAGACCTCATTTCCAAATACGCGAAATACAACGCATGGCGGAAACCCGAGCTGCTGGAACCCGCCACTTTCAGCCTGGTGAATCATCAGGAGGCGGAACGCGTGCTGGATGCCTGGAGGAATCTCACCGCCCGGGCGGAAGCGTTGAATGATCAACTCGCTCCGGAATTCCGCGATGCGTTCTATCAGCTCGTGCTCTATCCGATCAAGGGATCCGCCACCGTGGCGGAACTCCACATCGCCACCGGCATGAACCGGCTTTACGCCAGCCAGAAGCGGGCGAGCACGAACGACCAGGCCACGCGGGTCCGCGAACTTTTCCGACTCGATCAGGAACTTTCCGATGCCTATCACAAGATCGCAGGAGGCAAGTGGAACCACATGATGGCCCAGTCGCGCATCGGATACACCACTTGGGACGATCCGGATCAGAACATCATGCCCGCTCTGAAGGAGCTTCAACCTTCCGCAGCGGCTGAGTTGGGTGTTGCCGTGGAAGGTTCGGAAGCCGCATGGCCCGGATCTGAAAAGGTGGCCGAATTGCCCGTATTTGATTCGATACGTCCGCAGCGTCATTACATCGAAGTCTTCCGCAGGGGAAACACCGCTTTCGCGTTCACAGCCAAGGCCGATCAGCCATGGGTGAAACTCAGTTCCAACGGAGGGGAAATCGGAAACGATGCGCGCATCTGGGTGGACATCGATTGGCAGAACATTCCCACCGGCAGCCAAACCGCAAACGTCACCATCGCCCGCGATGGCGGCGAATCCGTGTCCGTGGCGATCCGAGCGATTCGCAACGACACTTGGCGGAACACCCGGGCCTTCGGCGGACTAACAGGCCCCACCGCCATCGCCGCGGAAGATGCGAGCGCCAATATCCCCGCGGGAAAAGTCCGGTGGGAGCGCATCCCGGACTATGGTCGCGGCGTTTCGGGCGTGTCCGTGTTTCCCGTCACTTCTCCCAGCGCGCAACCACCTCAAAACTCGCCGCGGCTGGAGTATCCCGTGTTGGTTCCTAACAAGGGCGAAGTCCGAGTGGACCTCCTCACCGGTCCCACCTTGAACTACCAACCCGGACGCGGCGTGCGGATCGCGGTTTCCTTCGACGACAAAAAACCGCAGGTCCTCGACGCCTTCGCGGAGCAGGGATTTCCGGATCCTAACAAACGCCCCGACCCCTCGGCTCCCGCCATCAGGGATTGGGGCAAATGGGTGCGCGACAATTCCCGCATCCTGAAGTCCACCCACATGATCTCGAAACCGGGTATGCACACGTTGAAAGTCTGGATGGTCGATCCGGGCGTCGTGCTGGAATCCATCGTGGTCAATCCCGACGAGCATCGGCCGTCCTACTTCGGCCCACCGAAGTCCACGCTTCAAAACCTCAAATGAAACGTCTTTTCCTCCACTGCCTGTCCGGATGCCTGATGGTCCTCCCGCTTCACGCGGAGAAACCCTTCGTCAGTCCGTTGTTCGCTGACCACATGGTCCTGCAACGCGACAAAACCGCGCGGATCTGGGGGTGGTCGGATGCGGGCAGGGAAATCACGGTGGCCTTCGGCGGACAATCCGCCACGACCACCACCCGCGACGATGGATCGTGGGCATTGTCGATCCAAGCTCCACCCGCGGGTGGACCCTACACTCTAACCATTTCCGGCCCGCGCAAACAGGAGATCCAGGACGTGCTGGTGGGCGATGTCTGGCTTTGCAGCGGTCAATCAAACATGGAACTCCCCATGCCGCGGGTGCGCGATGCGGAGCAGGAGATCAAGGCGGCGGATCATCCCACGATCCGGCTTTTTGTCGCGAAGAGCCAGGTTTCCTACGGTCCCTCGCTCACTCCGAATGGATCGTGGAGCGTCTGTTCACCGGCGAGCGTCACCGGTTTCTCCGCGGTCGGCTATTACTTCGGCCGCAAGCTCCAACAGGAACTGAATGTGCCGATCGGACTCGTGCAGGCGGCGATCGGCGGCACTCCCGCGGAGTCGTGGACGAGCGAGGAGGCCTTGCGTCCCTTGAAGGACTTCGATGCCACGCTCGACGAAGTCCGGCGTTTGCGGGGCAAGGATGGCCCGCAATACGGCAACTTCATCTCGCATTGGTATGACGAGTTCGATGTGGGCCAAAAAGAAAAGTGGCAGACGGATACATCCGATGATTCGAACTGGAAACCCGTGAAGATCCCCGGCGGTTTCCGCGAACTCGGCGTGCCGGATGCGCCCGCCGTTTGTTATTTCCGGAAAACCCTCGAACTCCCCGACCCCCTGCCCTCCGGCGACGCGCGGATCGAACTCGGCGTCGTCGAGCGCATGGACACGACTTACATCAACGGCACTTGGATCGGTGCCAGTGCCTGGGTGGAGAATCCGCGCGTTTACAAGATCGGCCCGGATGTTTTGAAACCCGGGAACAATACGATCACCATCCGCGTGTTGAGAACGAAACAGGACGGAGGCTTCAAATCCGATCCTTCCAAACTCAAACTGGTGTTAGGCGACAAAACCGAAGTCCCTCTCGCCGGTGATTGGCAGGGCCGTGTGAGTGTGGATGCCAAGCCGCCGCATCCGCTGCCCGTGGGATACGAAAACTGGCCGACCATGCCATCGGTGCTCTACAACGGCATGATCGCACCCATCGCGCCGCTTTCGATCCGCGGAGCGCTCTGGTATCAGGGCGAGGCGAACGCCGGGCGTGCGGCGCAATACCGCGCCTTGCTGCCCGCGATGATCGCCGATTGGCGCAAGGCGTTCAAACAAGGCGATTTCCCCTTCTACATCGTCAGCCTCGCGGCCTTCATGCCGCACCGCGATCAACCCGGCGACGACGCCTGGGCGGAGTTGCGGGAAGCGCAGGCATTCACCGCCGCAACGGTTCCTAACAGCGGACTGGCGATTGCCATCGACAAGGGCGACGCCAACGACATCCATCCCAAGGACAAGCGCGAGATCGGCGAACGACTCGCCCTCAACGCGCTTGCCCAGCACTACGGGAACAACATCCCGTTCAGCGGACCGACATTGAAACGAATCGAACCCATTGCCGGCGCACTGAAACTCCACTTCGATCACACCGACGGCGGCCTCGCGGTCAAAGGCGACAAGGTCGAAGAATTTTCCGTTTGCGGTGACGACGGCAAGTGGGTCTGGGCGGATGCAAGAATCGATGGGGATTGCATCCTCATTTCCTCTCCATCCGTTCCCAACCCGAAGCATGCCCGCTACGCCTGGCAGTCCAATCCCAAGGCCACCTTGTTCAACGGCGCGGGTCTTCCCGCCGTTCCCTTCCGCACGGACAGCCCGTGCATGAAACTCCAGAATCCATAAACTCATGAAAACCACCACACCGCTCGTCCTACTGGCCGCCAGCGCCATGAATCTCCACGCCGACTATCCGGTCGCCTCGCAACGATATCTGGCAGACCCTTCCACGCTCGTCACCAAGGACCGTGTTTACGTCTATTGTTCCAACGATGACGAAAGCCCGGTGGAAGGCAGTTACAACATTCCGAACGTTGTCTGCATTTCCTCCAGCGACATGAAGAACTGGACGGATCACGGCGTGGTCTTCGATGCGGCTCGCGACACTTCGTGGGCGAAAAAAACCTGGGCTCCCTGCGCGGCCGAGCGCGATGGGAAAACCTATCTCTATTTCGGCAACGGCGGCGGCAACATCGGTGTGGTCGTCGGTGACAGCCCCGTCGGTCCGTTCAAGGACGTGAAAAAGTCCCATCTCATCGACGGCAGAACTCCTGGTGTCCAGCCATTCCAAGGCGGCTGGCTTTTCGATCCCGGCGTGTTCATTGATGACGACGGCCAAGCCTACATCTACTTCGGCGGCAATGGCGACGACAAGGCGCGCCTTGCAAAGCTCAACAAGGACATGATCAGCCTCGACGGCGAGGTGATGAAAATGAATGTCCCGAATTTCTTCGAGGCGGCCTGGGTTTTCAAACACAAGGGCACCTACTACTACGGCTACTCCACCACGCCGAAGGCAGCGATGCGCATTGACTACCTGACGAGCAAGAAGCCTGACGGAGACTTCACCTACGGCGGCATCATCGCCGACCAACCGCCGATCAATAATAACAACAACCACGCCGCGCAGTTCGAGTTCAAGGGCCAGTGGTATCACGTCTATCACAACCGCATCGTCGCCAAGGAAGCGGGCATCCCCACCGGATTCCGCCGCAACATCGCGCTGGAAACGTTTTCCTTCAATGACGACGGCACGATCAAGAAGGTGGAATACACCACCGACGGCGTGAAACAGGTCGGCCATGTGAATCCCTACGCCAAGGTGGAGGGCGAAACCTTCGCGGCGCAGAAGGGCATCGAGACGGAAACATGCACCGCCGGTGGCATGAACGTCTGCAACATCGAGAACGGCGATTGGATCACGATCAAGGGCGTCGATTTCGGGAAAGGCGCGAAACGTTTCGCGGCCAAGGTTTCCAGCGAGACCAAGGGCGGCAAGATCGAACTCCGGCTTGGCGGCCCCGAGGGAACTCTGATAGGAACCTGCGAGGTCTCCAACACCGGCGGCTGGCAAACCTGGAAAAACGCACTGTGCGACATCAAGGGAGCCGCGGGCGTGCAGGACCTGTGCTTGAAGTTCACCGGCGGTGACGGTTTGCTCATGAATCTTGATTCCTGGATTTTCCAATAAACACCAGCCGCGAGAAAAACCCGTTTTCATGAATTCCCCGAAACTCAGCTTCGTCGAGAAGGCCGGCTACAGCATGGCGGACGCCGCCGCGAACTTCGTCTTCATGACGATGATCCTGTTCCAGACGAACTTCTACACCGACACCTTCGGCCTGTCCGCCAGCGCCGCCGCAGCTATCCTGCTCTGGCCGAAGCTGTGGGACGCGTTCTTCGATCCGATCATGGGCGTGCTGGCGGATCGAACCAACACCCGCTGGGGAAAATTCCGCCCGTGGATTCTATGGACCGCCATCCCGTGGGCGGTGGTGATGGTGCTTGCCTACACCACGCCCAAGGGCTGGAGCATGGGCGCGCTCATCGCCTACGCCGCCATCACCAACACGTTGTTGATGACGCTGTATTCGATGAACAACATGCCCTACTCCGCACTCGGAGGTGTGATGACCGCGGATCTCAATGAACGGGCGAAGTTGAACTCGTTCCGCTTCATCGCGGTGAACATCGCGCAGTTCATCGTTGGCGGATTCACGCTGCCGCTGGTGGCGAAGTTTGCCGAAGGCCATGACCGCCAGCACGGCTGGCAGATGACGATGACGATCTGGGCCGTGCTTTGCCTGGTCCTCTTCGCCATCACGTTTCTAACCACCAAGGAGCGTATCAAGCCGGTCGCGGAAACGCATACTCCACCGAAACAGGATTTCCTGGATCTCCTGAAGAACGGCCCGTGGAAAGTCATGGCGCTGATGACCTTGGTCCACTTCGGCATCCTCTCGTTCCGCGGCGGCGCGATGTACAACTACTACCACCAATACGCCGACAAGGCCGCGATGTTCGATTTCCTCGACAAACTCGGCCTAACAGCTCCAGCCTTGGCAGAAGGCGCGGCGAAACCCGGTGGCGCGTTGGAGTGGCTCGGATACATCGTGCACGGCACGCGCGACAGCCTCGCCACTTCGAACGTGGCCGATGTCTTCAACAGCATCGCCAACATGACCGGCACGTTGACCACCATCCTCGTCATCATGGCATCCGCCAGCTTCGCTCGCAGATTCGGGAAAAAGGCTGTGGCTGTCGTGGGGTTCGGACTTTCCACGATCTCCGCGCTCGCGTTCTATTTGCTCAAGCCCGCGGACGTGTCCGGCATGATCGCGCTGACCATTGTCGGTTCGATGGTCTATGCGCCCACCGTTCCGCTGATCTGGGCGATGTTCGCCGATGTGGCGGACTACTCGGAGCTGACTACCGGCCGGCGTTTCACCGGGACGGTGTTCGCGACGATCGGTTTCTGTCTGAAAGCCGGCCTCGCTCTTGGCTCCGCGTCCTTCCTCTGGATCATGGAGGGATTTTTCAACTACGATACGAAAGTCCCGGATGCCGCGAATGCCATCACAGGTTATCGTTTCACCGCGAGCGTGGTCGTCGGTCTGATGTTCGGCATCTGCACGGTGCTGTTAGCCGCTTACAAGCTGAACAAACGCGCCACCATCGAGATGGCGGATGAACTCGCCCTGCGCCGGGCGAAGGCGGCTTGAAGAAAGGGCGAATGCCCCATACCTTCTCAAGTCATGAAGACTCCCGCCCGTCTGAATTCCATTTTCGGCGCTGTCCTGGTTGTTTCCACGATCTCGCCGCCTGCGAATGCCCAGGTAAAATCCGCGACCGAAGCCAGTCTATTTTCCCTCAAGCAGGTTCGGCTGCTAGACAGCCCGTTCGCCACCGCGGTGGCAGCCAACCGGCGCTATCTTCTGGCGCACGATCCGGACCGGCTGCTCGCCCCCTTCCTCCGCGAGGCGGGATTGGAACCCAAGGCGAAACCCTATCCGAACTGGGAAAGCATGGGCCTCGACGGCCACACCGCCGGGCACTACCTGAGCGCGCTGGCGGGAATGATCGCCTCCGGCAATGATGGTGATGGAGCGTTGCGCAAACGTCTCGACTACATGCTCGCCGAAATGGATCGCGTGCAGAAGGCGAACGGAGACGGCTACATCGGCGGCGTTCCCGGCAGCAAGGAACTCTGGGCGGGGATCGCCAAGGGAGACGTCGGCCTCATTTGGAAGAAGTGGGTTCCGTGGTACAACGTCCACAAGACCTACGCGGGTCTTCGCGACGCTTGGTTGGAAACGGATTCCGCCCTGGCCCGCACGCTTCTCATCCGCTTCGGCGATTGGTGCGTGAACGTCACCTCGAAGCTGTCCGACGCGCAGATGCAGCAAATGATCGGCTCCGAATACGGCGGTATGAACGAGACCCTCGCCGACATCTACGCCATCACTGGTGACAAGAAATACCTGCAGGCCGCCGAGCGTTTCAACCACCAGCAGATCCTCCAGCCGCTCACCCGCCGCGAGGACCAGCTCACGGGAAAACACGCGAACACCCAGATCCCCAAGATCATCGGCTTTGAACGCATCGCCGCCCTAACAGGAAACGCGCAGCTTGATTCCGCGGCACGCTTTTTCTGGGAAACCGTCACCCAACACCGCTCCGTCGCCTTCGGAGGAAACAGCGTGCGCGAGCATTTCAACGACCCCAAGGACTTCCGCGGCTTGCTGGAAGACCGCGAGGGACCGGAGACCTGCAACACCTACAACATGCTCCGGCTCACCGAGCAGCTCTTCGCCGCGAAACCCGCCGCCGCCCAGGCCGACTACTACGAACGCGCGCTCTACAACCACCTGCTTTCCTCCATCGATCCGCACGATCCCGGCTACGTCTATTTCACGCCGATCCGTCCCGAGCACTACCGGGTTTACTCCACGCCGGAAGAATGTTTCTGGTGCTGCGTGGGCACCGGCATGGAGAACCCGGGACGCTACGGCCAATTCATCTACGCGAAAGACAAGGACGGCATCTTCGTCAACTTGTTCATCCCATCCGTCCTCAAGGTCGCCGACGGATTCCAAGTCCGTCAGGAAACCAAGTTTCCCTACGAACCGCGCACGAGCATCAGTCTGAGCCTGACAAAACCCTCCACCTTCACACTGCACATCCGTCATCCGCAATGGGTGAAGGAGGGCGCGGTGAAAGCTAAAGTGAACGGAGGGTCAGTCGAAATTTCGTCAAAACCCTCCTCCTACGCCGAAATCCGCCGCGAGTGGAAGGATGGAGACAAGATCGAGATCGAGCTCCCCATGAATCTATCAGTCGAACGGCTGCCCGATGGTTCTGACTGGGCGGCGCTGCTCTATGGGCCCATCGTTCTGGCTTCGCCATCGGGCACGGAAAATCTAACTGGAGATCGCGCGCCGGCCGGGCGCATGTCCCATGTCGCGGGTGGTCCGTTGGTTCCGATCGACCAGGTGCCCGTCCTGCTCACGACACCCGAAAAACTGCCCGATCACGTCAAAGCCGACCCTAAGGCGGGTCCTTTGCATTTCCGCATCACGGATGTGGCCGAGCCGAAGTCCGCGGAGGGCATTCCGTTGGAACCGTTCTTCTCCCTGCATCACCAGCGCTATCAGATGTATTGGCAGCTCGCGTCCGCGGATGGACTTGAGGCGAAACGCAAACTGGTCGCCGAGCAGGAGAAACAAAAAGCCGCCCTCGCCGCCGCCACCATCGACTCCGTCGCCATCGGAGAGCAGCAACCCGAAGTGGAACATGATTTCAAAGGCGAGGACACCAAGACCGGTTTCCACGAAGGCCGCCGCTGGCGGGACGGGCGTTGGTTTCAGTACACCCTCAACACGAAAGGGGAGAAGGCCGTGGAACTCGAAATCCTCTGTTGGGGAGGCGACTCCGGACGCGCGTTTGATGTGCTCATCGGCGATACCCGCATCGCAAACGTCGAATTGAAAAACGAAAAACCCGGCGAGTTCATCGCCAAGCGTTTCCCCATTCCGGAGAATATTCTGGCTCAAGCCAAGGACGGCAAACTCACGGTCAAATTCGCCGCCACCCAATGGGTCGCCGGCGGAATCTTCGACGTCCGGTTCATGAAACCCCGGCAAACTCCTTGAGCCAGCGATCCCAGCCACTCCCTTTCTCCATGGCTTGGCTCCAATTTCCTTGAGAGGAATCCGATCACGGGGCAATCTCCGCGAAGAACATCCGATTTTCTCCGATGCCCAATTCCAAGCGGATCACCATCAAGGACATCGCCAAGGCGGCAGGACTCAGCACCGCCGCCGTGTCCCAGGCGCTCCGCCCGCGGCTCGATTCGAACATCAAGCTACAGGAGTCCACCATCGAACGGGTGAAAAAAGCCGCGCGCGAGTTGAACTATCAGCCGCATTCCGGCGCGCGCTCGATCCGTTCGAACAGTTTCAACACCATCGGCTATTTCGTCGCGAAAACCGGGCAGTTCACCAACACGCCCTACGGCTACATGGCCGGCGTCCATGACATCGCAGAGGAACGCGGATTCCGCATGACCCTCATCCGCCTGCCCCGCAATATCGAGGATCTGAGTCAGGCCATGCCCAGCGTCTTCAGCGAGCGCAATCTCGACGCGCTC
The DNA here is from genome assembly GCA_036824745.1 of Luteolibacter sp. GTDB lineage: Bacteria > Verrucomicrobiota > Verrucomicrobiia > Verrucomicrobiales > Akkermansiaceae > Luteolibacter. Next base: position 2,626 of record DAISZP010000077.1, on the reverse strand, counting down.
GTCATCGAGAGCTACAGCGAACTCGCCTATCAGATCTACGAACGCATCCAGACCTTCCGCATGCCGGTGATCTTCGTCAACGACCGCCACAAGACGAACTCGGTCTATGTCGATGACGAGTGGGGCGCCCTCCAACTCACCGAGCATCTGATAGAGAAAGGCTATCAACGGATCGCCTTTATCCAGCGCCAGACCGAAGGCGGGCCGCCGGTTTCCAAGATGCACCACAGCGCTGTGGACCGGGAAAAGGGCTATCGCAAGGCCATGAAAAAGGCCGGCATGTCCGCCGTTTCCCACACCGTCATCACCACGGACGTCGTCGGTCTGGATGTCGAACTCCGCCCGGCGGACTGGAACGCCATCGCAAACTTCGACGCGGTGATCGCCTATGACGATGACCTCGCGAACCTCATCGCCCGAACCGCCTACGACCGCGGACTACGCATTCCGGATTCTCTCGCCATCGCCGGATTCAATGGCGACTACGCCGCCTTGAGCGCCTGGCAGCGCCTCACCACCGTGCGGATCCCCTCCTACGAAATGGGACGCAGCGCCGCGGAAATGGCCTTCAAGCTCGTGGATGGGGGCACCGAAACCACCCTCCCCTCCACCGTCCACCGCCCCACCCTGATTGAGGGACAAACCACTTGATTTTTTGCTTTTTTTCGGCGAATAAAACGTTTCATTAAAGCCATGATCTCTGCTGGCACCGCCACCATCCACAATCCCGTCCTCAAGGGGTTCAATCCCGATCCCTCGATTCTGCGGGTGGAGAACGACTATTTCATCGCCACCTCCACCTTCGAATGGTTTCCCGGAGTGCAGATCCACCACTCCCGGGATCTGGCGAACTGGAAACTCCTCACCCGCCCGCTCACCCGGCCCAGCCAGTTGAACATGCTGGGCAATCCGGATTCCGGCGGCATCTGGGCACCGTGCCTGACTTTCTCCGATGGCTTGTTCCATCTGATCTACACCGACGTCAAGTATTGGAAACGCGATCCCTACAAGATCGCCTACAACTATCTCGTCACGGCACCTTCGATCGAAGGGCCATGGTCGGATCCCGTGTTTCTCAACAGCAGTGGATTCGATCCCTCGTTGTTTCATGACGACGACGGCCGCAAGTGGCTGGTCAACATGGAGTGGGATCACCGCAAGCAGAACAACCGCTTCTCAGGCATCCTGCTTCAGGAATTCTGCCCGGACACCCGATCCCTGATTGGCCCGGTGAAAAAAATCTACCTCGGCACCGACCGAGGATTGGTCGAAGGCCCGCACCTCTACAAGCGGGACGGCTGGTATTATCTCCTGACCGCCGAAGGAGGCACCGAATACTCGCACGCCTGCACTCTCGCCCGCTCCCGCAACATCGACGGCCCCTACGAAACCCACCCCCAGAAACACCTGCTCAGTTCCTACGGTCATCCTGAAGCGCCTCTGCAGAAAGCAGGCCATGGTTCCCTGGTGGAAACTCAAAACGGTGAGTGGTATCTGGCCCATCTCTGCGGACGCCCCGTTGATGGCAAGCACTGCATCCTCGGTCGTGAAACGGCGATTCAGAAGTGCGTGTGGAAGGACGACGGCTGGCTCTATCTCGATCAAGGCGGAATGCTTCCGGTGAAAGAAACCGAAGCGCCCACGGGGCTTGAAACGTCACCCGTTGAAACCAGCGGGTGGAACGGTCGCTTCGATTCACCCGAACTCGACATCCATTTCCAAAGCCTCCGCCAACCCGTCACTGAAGACTGGCTCAGTCTCACGGAACGCCCGGGTTTCCTCCGCCTCAAAGGCATGGAACCCACCATCAGCACCTTCCGGCAAAGCCTGATCGCAAGACGCGTGCAGGCCTTCGATGTCACGGTGGAAACCTTTCTCGAATACCAGCCTACAAGCTTCCAACAGATGGCCGGACTCATCGCCTACTATGATACTGAGAACCACTACTACCTCCGTGTCAGCCATGATGAGAAACTCGGCCGCACGCTCAACATCATCTCCACCGATGCCGCGACCAGCAGTGAGATCCTGGAAAACGATGTTGCCATTCCCGCCGACGGCCCGGTTCATCTGAGACTCACGATCAAAGGAACCGCACTGCGCTTCGAGTTCGCCGTGTCACCCGGCGAATGGCAGCGTATCGGCCCCACACTGGACTCCACCATCCTCTCGGACGACTACTCGCACCTCGGATTCACCGGCGCGTTTGTGGGACTCTGCTGCCAGGACCTCACCGGACAACGCCTCCACGCGGACTTCGCGGCTTTTCACTACCTCGAGAATCTCGCTTGATTCTCTGATTTCCATCAACACGCCGACCGCATCGCCAGAATTAAACTTTTTATTCCGATCTCCGGATCTCAGCAGGCATCCACACCGGCCAATCATTCGACAACCACCGGACAACGCCATCACGGAGCCCCTCCCCCCGACGCCATTCCCCTAAAAACCGCATGAAACCGAAAAACATCCACCTACAGCATCGGCTCCAACAGACCGGACTCCACCTGATCGCCACTGCCACACTCTGCATGCCGGCGGCACGGGCCGCCGAAGCAAACTGGACCGCGCTCACCAGCACGGATTGGAACGACACCACAAACTGGAGCATCACACCTACGGTTGC
>DAISZP010000076.1:0-14515 GCA_036824745.1 Luteolibacter sp. | reverse complement strand
TGCAGAGCCGTGGCCTGCGTTTCCCCCATGTCGTCGGCGCGGTAATCGACGTCGTTGTTCTCATGGGAAATGATGAAGAGGTCTTCCTGCGTCTGGTTGGCGTTGAGGTATTCGCCCTTCGCCCATTGTGTTAGATTCTGATAGTAGCTGGTTCCCATGATAGGGGCCCAGCCGGTGCTGCCGCTGCCATGGCCGATGTAGTATCCCTCCGCCGGAGACGTGCGGCCGTCGTGGCTCAGTCCGAGCGTGTGGCCCGCCTCATGCGAGATCGACTCTGCCGCGGGTTTCCCGAACGGATTGAAAACCCAGCACGGGCGGCTGTCGCTCCAGTTGAAGGAGCCGACGTAGGCCACGCCTCCGGAGCCGGGTGCGGCCGTCGTGGTGGTGGTGATGATCACCTGCTGGCGGCGGCCGGGTGGCGCCTTGTCAAACACCATGCGGTCGGTGGTGATGTTGAGGTTGAAGCCCTGATAGTCTTCGCAGACCATTTTCCAGATCTCGAAGATCTGCGAGTTGGAGGCACCGGATGGCGCGGCGTTGAAGTTTCCCCAGCCGGGAAAGGGGCCGGTTTCGCCGTCGAAATCCAGATAGATCACACCGACGACTCCGGGCAGGCTCTGGAGTGGAAGGACCGTCTGATAGGTGGGAATGGGAATGTTGTTCGGATGGGCCTGCGGAGCCTCCAGGATTTCTCCGAGAGCAGTCTCAGCGGGAGGACCGGCGTAGTTTGCGCACACGATGTCATCCAGATGTCGCCGCACGAAACGCACGGCGCCGCGGTCCGCGCTTGGCTCAAGTTTCCACCCCTCCTCCATGCCATCGAAACGCAGATGCCCGACCAAGGGGCCGGCGACGCCATCGGCGGTCTGGCGTTGAAGGAAATACGACCCGGGCGCGGGGCCCGAGAGTCTTCCCTGAATGAACAACACGCCTTTCGAATCGCGCTCGATCATGTCGATGCCGCCCTCCGCCCGTCCGCCGTCCGGCAAGGTGATTTCCATGCGGCGACCGCTCACGATGCGATCAAGGAAATCGGGAGGAAGGTGCTCTCCCTGCTTGGCGGAAGGGTGTTTGTGATCCGCAGTCCCGGATGATTTGCTAGATCCTGTTTCCCGAGCAACGGGGACGGGCGATGAAACCACGGACGACACCGGGTTTTCACGGCGGGAGGAAACCCAGAACAGTGGGATCAACAGCAGAGGCAGAACGAAGGCAAACCGCCAAAGTTTCCGCCGCGTGAAAAGTTTCATGACCATGGGGAGAGGTGAATGCCGCCGCTGCGAAAAATCGCGGCCTTGCGGAGCGGCAGGATCATTTGGAGATAGCAGCGCCCGACTCGATTTGAAACTCGAATCTCACGAGCGGATTCGTTCTCGCTCCAAATCTCAGCGCGCCTGAAACTGCGCGAACGATTCACCCGCCAATTGATTCAACACCCCTTCATGCATGCCCACCAGCTTGTCATGCAGCGGGCACGGGGAACCGTTTCCACACCAGTGCGGACCAAACGGGCACATCACGCGCTCATCCAAATTGTCGAAGACCTTCACCACATCGAGCAGCGTGATTTCCGCGGGCTTGCGGGCCAAACGATAGCCACCAGACGGCCCCGGCGTGCCTTCCACGATTCCATGCCGTGACAAAACCGTCAGCACCTTGGCAATCATCTGGCGCGACATTTTGCGCGCTTCCGCGATCTCCGCGCTGCCGGCAAGGCGGCCGTCCGCCGCCACCGCCGCGAGGTAGCTGACCGCCGAAATCCCCGCCTGCGCCAACTTGCTGTAACTGAACATGCCAACACGCTGAACCAAAGCGTTTGCCGAGTCCACACCGAATTCACGAATCTTTTTTCTTTTATTCTTGATCTACGAAGTCGGCGGATGAATGTTCGCCTCACCATGAGCCACTCACCAACCGTCTTCACCCCTGCTGGCACCCCTCTGATCGACCGCACCGTCGGAGAAATCGTCGCCGAATCCCCGACCTTGGCACGGGTTTTCCAGGCTTTTAAAATCGACTTCTGCTGCCAAGGCGGCCGCACCTTGCGCGAGGCCTGCGAACTCAAGGGCCTCTCCGCGGAGACCGTAATCGAGCAACTCGAAGCCGGCATGAAATCCAAGCCGGAGTCCGAGGCCAACCCCGCCCTGCTGCCGCCCGCCGAACTGGCCGAGCACATCGTCGCCACCCACCACGCCTACCTGCGCTCCGAACTTCCCCGCTTGGACGCCATGGCGGCCCGCGTCGCGCAAGTCCATGGAGGCCACACGCCCACCTTGGTGGAAGTTTACGAAACCTTCCAGGAAATGGCCGCGGAACTGAACGGGCACCTGATGAAGGAAGAGCAGATTCTGTTTCCCGCCATCCTCGCCCTCGTCCGCGGCGAACGCGCGCTGCCTCTCGATGGCCCGATCGCCTGCATGCTTGAGGAACACGATGACGCCGGTGCCGCCCTCGGCCGCCTGCGCGAGCTGACCCACGACTTCACGCCGCCGCCGGAGGCCTGCAACACCTACCGCGCGCTCTTCGCCGGCCTTCACGAACTGGAGACCGACCTCCACCGCCACATCCATCTGGAAAACTCGGTGCTCTTCCCAGCGGCCATCTCGCTTGCGGAGAGCGCCTGATGCCAACCCGAACCTCGCCATGAAAACCTATCAGATCCTCTCCCTCGCGGCCTGCGGCTTCATGTTGGCGGCCTGCGAATCCAAGGAACAGGCGGAACAGGAGGCCGCCGCCTCACCCACGCCTTCCGAGCTCCTCGAAGGAAAACCCGAGACTCACGGATCCGAAATCAAGTCCGTCGAAATCACCAATCCGCTCAATCAGGAGTGGGTCGGCAAGGGCAAGGCCACTTATGAGATGAAGTGCCTCGCCTGCCACAAGCTCACGGCCGACAAGCTCGTCGGCCCCGGTTGGCTCGATGTCACGAAGCGCCGCAAGCCCGCGTGGATCATGAACATGATCACCAACGTGGACATGATGCTGGAGAAGGATGAGGAAGCGCAGAAACTGCTAGAGCAGTGCCTCGTCCGCATGCCGAACCAAAACATCACCACCGACGAGGCGCGCCAGGTTCTCGAATTCATGCGCTCCAACGACGGCGAGAAATAGAACCCAAATACCCACACCCACCGCAAACCGATGAAAGCGAACACACCATACGCCGTCGCGGGCATGCTGGCCCTGGCCGGAGCCGCGCTGACGGGCAGTTGCAAGCCCAAGGGCATGATCACCAAAGTCGAGGGCGGCACCGCCGAGAAGGTGTACGTCGCTCCCGGCAAACACGACGAGTTCTACAACATCGTCTCCGGCGGATTCAGCGGACAGGTCGCCATCTACGGCCTGCCCTCCGGCCGCATGTTCCGCGAAATTCCCGTATTTTCCGCCGATCCGGAGACCGGTTGGGGATACAGCGAGGAAACCAAGCCGATGCTCGAAACCTCCTTCGGTTTCCAAACCTGGGACGACCAGCACCACGTCTCGCTCTCACAAACCAAGGGCGAGCACGACGGCCGCTGGATCTTCGCCAACGCCAACAACACGCCCCGCGTGGCGCGCATCAGCTTCGAGTCGTTCCGCGCCGAGGAGATCATCGAAGTTCCTAACAGCTCCGGAAACCACTCATCACCCTTCATCACGGAAAACTCCGAGTATGTCGTGGCAGGCACGCGTTTCGCCTATCCGCTCGATGACGAGGGCTCGAATCCGGACGTGCCAATCAACTCCTTCAAGGAGAATTTCAAGAGCACCGTCAGCATGATCTCCGTCGCGCCGGACACGGGCCGCATGAAAGTCGCCTTCCAGGTTTTGCTACCCGGCATCGACATCGACCTCGCCCGTGCCGGCAAACAGAAGTCCCACGGCTGGATGTTCTTCTCCTGCTACAACAGCGAGCAGGCGCACACATTGTTAGAGGTCAATGCCTCGCAGAAGGACAAGGACTTCATCGTCGCGATCAACTGGAAGAAGTGCGAGGAATACGTGAAGGCGGGCAAGGGCCGGGTTTCCAAAACGAAATACCGCCACAACGTGATGGATGAGAAAACGCAGACCGCGACCTCCAAGGAGGAAACCGAGGTCATCGTGCTCGACCCCACCCAGCTCCCGGACATCGCCTACCTGATGCCCTGCCCGAAGTCCCCGCACGGCTGCGACACCGACCCCACCGGCAGCTACATCATCGGCAGCGGCAAGCTCGCCGCGCTCATCCCGGTGTTCTCGTTCGACAAGATGCAGAAGGCCATCGCCGCGAAGGACTACGAAGGAAACTTCGCAGGCATCCCGGTGCTGAAGTATGACTCCGTGCTGCACGGCGAGGTGAAGAAACCCGGCCTCGGGCCGCTGCACACCGAGTTCGACGGCAAGGGTTTCGCCTACACCTCGTTCTTCGTCACCTCGGAGATCGTGAAGTGGAATGTCGAAACACTCCAGGTCGTGGACCGCAGCCCGACTTTCTACTCGGTGGGCCACATGATGGTGCCCGGCGGATGCACGTCCAAGCCGCACGGCAAATACGCCGTCGCCTACAACAAGATCACCAAGGACCGCTACCTGCCCACCGGCCCCGAGCTGACGCAGTCCGCGCAGCTCTTCGACATCTCCGGCGAGAAGATCAAACTCTTGTTAGACTTCCCCACCGTCGGCGAGCCGCACTACGCGGAGGCGATCCCCGCGGATCTGGTGAAAACGAAGTCCCGCAAGATCTACAAGCTGGAGGAAAACCACCACCCCTACGCCACCAAGAGCGAGAAGGATGCAAGGGTCGTGCGTGATGGAAACCGCGTGGACATCTACATGACCGCCATCCGCTCGCACCTCGCGCCGGACAACATCGAGGGACTCAAAATCGGCGACGAGGTGTATTTCCACGTCACCAACCTCGAACAGGACTGGGACGTGCCCCACGGCTTCGCGGTCAAGGGAGCAACCAACGCCGAGCTTCTTATCATGCCGGGCGAGACCTGCACCCTGAAATGGACGCCCAGCCGCGTGGGCATCGCGCCCTACTACTGCACGGACTTCTGCTCCGCGCTGCACCAGGAAATGCAGGGCTACGCCCGAGTCTCACCGGCCGGATCCGCCACGCCGCTCAAGTTCGGCATCGGCGACACCGCGAAATGACACTCCGACCATGAAGCCGCTCAAGCCAGCCACCCGTCTTCTGTTAGCCCTGGCATCGCTCGCGATGATCTCCGGCTATTTCCTGCCGCTGTGGGAAATCCAGCTCTGGGCCCCGCAATATCCGGAAGGGCTCAACATGAAGATCTGGCTGGATCACTTGAGCGGCGATTTCGACATCATCAACGGCCTGAACCACTACATCGGCATGCGGCACATCAAGCAGGAGATGTTCCCCGAGTTCGGCTACATGGGATACGCGCTCGGATTCCTGATCGCGATGGGCTTGCTGCCCGCTCTAACGGGGAAACGCGGCGCGCTCATCGCCTTCGTGACCGTGCTCTTCCTCGGCGCGGGCCTCGGCCTCTACGACTTTTGGCGCTGGGGCTACGACTACGGCCACAACCTCGATCCCAAGGCCGCCATCTCCGTGCCCGGCATGTCTTACGATCCACCGATCATCGGATACAAGAGCCTGCTCAACTTCGTCGCCTACTCAGGCCCGGACAAGGGCGGCTGGGTGCTTGTTCTATCAGGGGCCGTTTCCACCGCGCTCCTGCTGTGGGAAACCCTGTTCCAGAGAAAAACCGCATTGCCCAAGCCGGGGGGAATGGCACTCGTGCCACTGCTTGCGGCAATGCTGGTTCTCCCCGGCTGCAAGTCCGGTCCCGTCGCCATCGAATACGGCAAGGACGAATGCGCCGGCTGCAAGATGATCCTCGTGGACAAGCACTACGGCACCGAGTTCATCACGGACAAGGGCAAGGTCTTCAAATTCGACGACGTGAACTGCCTGGTGGACTTCATGAACGGCAAGAACGCGCCCGTTGGAAAAGCCGTCGTCATCGATTTCAACAAGCCGAACCAGTTCCTCGAGGCCGGAAACGCCGTCTATCTCAAACACCACAAGCTCCGCACGCCGATGGGCAGTTCCCTCGCCGCCTTCGTCAGCGCGGACGCCGCCGAAGCGGTGAACCGCGAACTCGGAGGCGAAGGCAAACTCCTTCAATGGACCGAAGTCTCGAAGGAAGCTCCAGGATCCTGCACATGCGCTCACTGATTCCATGGCTGGCACTCGCGCTGCCTCTAACGGCCGCTGAAATCCACGTCGGCCCGGGCAAGCCTTACAACACGATCGCCACAGCCGTTTCGGCCGCATCCACCGGCGATGTGATCCAGGTGCATGAAGGAATCTATCAGGAGGAAAACCTGAAGATCGACAAGAGCCTCACCTTGTCAGGAAACGGCTTCCCCGTTCTCGATGGCGGCGGCAAGAACGAGATTCTCACCATCACCGCATCCGATGTGATCGTGCGCGGATTCGAAGTCCGCGCCAGCGGCCGGAGCAGCCTGGAAGACATGGCCGGCATCAAGGTGAGCGGAGCCGAACGTGTCACGGTGGAGGGAAACCGTTTCCAGCGCTGCAATTTCAGCATCTACCTTTCCAAGGCGAAACACTGCCGCGTGCTCAACAACGACGTGCGGGGCATTCCCGGCAACGAGCAGGACACCGGCAACGGCATCCACCTTTGGTCCTGTGACCACATCACCGTCTCCGGAAACACCGTGCGCGACCACCGCGACGGCATCTATCTGGAATTCGCCACCGAATCCGTGATGGAGGACAACGTGGTGGAGAACAACCTGCGCTACGGCCTGCACTTCATGTTCTCCCATGGCAACGCCTACCGCCGGAACTCGTTCGAGCGCAACGGCGCGGGAGTTGCCGTCATGTATTCGCGAAACGTCGAGATGACCTCCAACCTCTTCGGCTTCAACTGGGGCGCGGCTTCCTACGGCCTGCTCCTCAAGGACATGTCCGACGGCCGCATCGCCGGAAACACCTTCGAGCGCAACACCATCGGCATCGCCATGCACGGCTCTAACCGCATGACCGTGGAGTCCAACGAGTTCAAGGAAAACGGCTGGGCCGTCCAGCTCCAGTCCAGCAGCTCCGGCAACTCGTTCACGAAAAACAACTTCTCCGGCAACTCCTTCGACATCGCCGCGGACGGGGAGATCGCCGACAACCGCCTTTCTAACAACTACTGGGACAAATACGAGGGCTACGACCTCAAGCGCGACGGCGTGGGCGACGCACCCTACCGCCCTGTCAGCCTCTACGCGGTGGTCGTCAGCCGCGTTCCTTCCTCGGTGCTCCTGCTGCGCAGCCCCGTCGTCCACATACTGGATCAGGCGGAGAAGGCGTTTCCCTCGATCACTCCGGAAACGGTAAAGGACGATCAACCCGCCATGCGCCGCCACCAGCTTCGTTTGTTCCAAGCTCCCAAAACCAAAAAAACACCATGAAACCGAATGCCATCCTGTGCGCCGCAATGGCGCTCGTGCTCAGCCAATGCGAAAAGCCCGCCGCAAGCTCCACCGGCGAAACCGCCACCGAGCCCACCGGCGCGGGACAATCGGCTGTTAGCGACGACGTTTCGCAGAAGGACATCGTCAAGGTTGCCGTCGGCAGCCCCGCGCACACCACTCTGGTCACCGCGGTGAAGGCGGCGGATCTCGTGAACACGCTCTCGAACGCCGGCCCCTTCACCGTCTTCGCCCCCACCAACGACGCGTTCAAGAAACTGCCTGCCGGCACCGTGGACTCGCTGCTCAAGCCGGAGGCCAAGGACAAGCTCGGCGACATCCTCCAATACCACGTCGCCGTCGGCGTTTACACCGAGGAGATGCTCACCGATGGCAAGACCCTTGGCATGGCCAATGGCGGAAACGTGAAAGTCTCCGTGAAGGACGGCAAGATCACCCTCAATGGAACCTCCACCATCGCCGGAAGCGTCAAGGCATCCAACGGCATCGTTTACGTCGTAGACGGCGTGCTTGTTCCCGCATCGCAGTAGTCCGAAATGAGAACTTCAAACCACAGATGAACGCAGATGGACATGAGGTTCAGAAGGTTTGAAAACATGGGGAATCCAACTTGCCGGGCGAATCCACAGTTTGATCCCTTGTTTTACAATCTGCGTTCATCTGTGTCCATCTGCGGTTCATTTCTCTTACAAAATTGACCCACCATGATCACCGCCAGCCATCTGACCAAATCCTTCGGCCGCCTCAAGGCGCTTGATGATTTCAGCGTCAGCATGGCGCGCGGCCAGTCCGTGCTGCTCATCGGCCCCAACGGCTCCGGCAAGACTACCTTCATCAAGTGCCTGCTCGGCCTGGTGATCCCGGAAAAGGGCGAACTCACGCTCGATGGCGGAAGTTTGTTAGAAAAGCCGGATCTCCGCCGCATGATCGGCTACATGCCGCAGATCGGCCGGTTTCCCGATCACCTCAAGGTCGGCCAGATCATCGAGATGATGCGCGGGATCCGCCGCGGCAGCCATGAGCGCACGGACGAGGACCTGATCGAGGCCTTCGAGATCGGCAAGCTCGCCCACAAGCCCGCCCGCACTCTATCAGGCGGCATGCGGCAGAAACTCAGCGCCTGCCTCGCCTTTCTCTTCGATCCGGATATCTTCATCCTCGACGAACCCACCGCCGGCCTTGATCCCGTGGCCGCGGAAATCCTCAAGGAGAAAGTCCGCGCCGTGCGCGAGCGGAACAAGCTCGTCCTGCTCACCTCCCACATCCTCAGTGATCTCGACGACATCACCAGCGATGTGATGCACCTGATAGAGGGCAGGCTCCAGTTCTACCGACCCATCGCCGGGCTGATGGAGGAGCACGGCGAAACGAAACTCAGCCGCGTGGTCGCCCGGATCATGCGGGAATCCGCCACCCCGAAGACGCCATGCTGAGGATCGTCAAATACGTCGTCCAGGACATCGTCCGCAGCCGGATCGTCATCGCCTACACCGCCTTCCTGTTAGCGGCGGCCATCGGCCTCTTCAACCTCGGCGGAGACATCTCGAAAGGCCTCATCGGCCTTCTCAGCCTCGTGCTGTTCGTCGTCCCGCTCGTCAGCCTCATCTTCGGCACCATCCATTTCTACAACTCCTACGAGTTCATCGAGCTGCTCGCCGCACAGCCGCTGAAACGCCGCACCATCCTGCTCGCGGAGTTTCTCGGCGTGTCCATCGCCCTCGGCGCGGCGTTTTTGTTAGGCATCGGCGTGCCCGTCGCCTTGTTCGCCGCGAACAACACCGGCTTCACCCTCATCGCCACCGGCCTCGGGCTCACCCTCGTCTTCATCGCGCTCGCCTTCCTCGGCGCCGTCATCACCCGCGACAAGGCGCGCGGCATCGGCATGGCCATGCTGCTCTGGTTCTACTTCGCCATCCTCCACGGCGGTCTGATGCTCTTCGTCATGTTCTACTTCGGCGATTATCCGCTGGAAAAGGCCACCGTCGGCATGATCGCCCTCAACCCCATCGACCTCGGCCGCGTCATCGTCCTGCTGCAAATGGACGTCTCCGCGCTCATGGGATACACCGGCGCGATGATGAAGGATTTGTTAGGGACCGCGCTCGGCATCACCTGCGGCGCGGGCGTCATGGCGCTCTGGGCCGCGGCTCCGCTCGCCATCTCGCTGTGGCGCTTTCAACGGAAGGATCTTTAGTAAAATGAAATCTCCGCGTTTCTTGCTTTGGAGTTGTGTATCGCCTGCGCCTGCTAGCCTCGCCGCGATGTCGAATTGGTTTCGCGGCATAGGTCACTGGCTTCTCATCGGGGCGCTCTTCGCGCATCTCGGCGGGCACCAGGCCTTGTTGCAGACCGTCGCCTGGGGAAACATGCTCGTCAGTTTCTCCGGCAGCGACACTCTCGCCGTCGCCGCGAAGAAGACCTTCGATGGCGAACATCCTTGCTCGCTTTGCAAGGTCGTCAGCGAGAGCAAGAAACAGGAGGAGAAAAAACCCGCGCTCAAGGCCGAGTCCAAGGTGGACGTCGCGCTTCCGGCGGTGATCGCGCTCGCGACGCCCATCGGCGTCCCGGTGACGCTCGCCACGCCGGTCTATCAGGGAGAAGCGGAGGGAATCGTCCTCGGCGTGCCCACACAGCCGCCCGAGCGCGCCTGACACACCGAGTCGCAGGCATGTGGTTCCACTGACGCCAGCCGTCCGGCGGTGATGCGTGGACGCATGCCATGAAGTCCCATCCGTTTCGAATCCAGACAGGCCGCAAAGTGCGTCCGCCTGTCTCCGTACCTGATATCCCACATTGAAAACAAAACATCCCGGCCGGGGATTCACCCTGGTCGAAGTGCTCGTCGTGATCGCGATCCTCGCGGTCCTCACGGCGGTCAGCGTTCCCATCTCCCGCTCGTTCATCGAGCGCGGCAACGAGCGCCAGTGCGCGGCAAACCTCCGGCAGATCGGCGTGGCTGCCATGCTGTATGCCACGGACAACCAGATGACCCTTCCCGTCACCTCACACCAGAGGCGGCAGGGAGGGAAATCATGGACGCTCACCCTGCAACCCTACGCCTCCGGCACGATCACCTTCAAGTGCCCCAAGGATCCTGTTTCAAAACGGGCCTACACTTACGTGATCAATGACTTCCTCACCCCCAATCCCGCGGGGGCGCCGGAGCTCAACTACTCGATCCTCGCGAAGATCGACCGGCCTGAGGCCACCGTCATGTTCGCCGAGGCTTCGGAGACCTATCAGAATACGGACCACTTCCACTTCTCCGAGTTCCACGGAGGAGCGGTGCCGGATTCGGTGTTCGAGTCGCAGGTCAACACCGAGGCGCACTCGGGCCGGGCGAACTACCTGTTCGCGGACGGACACATCGAAACCCTCACCCGTCAAGCGGCGCTCGATCGCCTCAACGCGGGTGGCTCCACGTTCATCGATCCCACCTCACCCGAACCCTGACCCCATGAGACCACGAATCAAAACCATGTGGAATACAGGCATCCTCACCTGCATCCTCGGACTTCACGCGGCCCACGCCCACCAGCACTTCGCCGCCGGCATCATCGATGCGAACCTCAACGGCAGCGCCGATGAGGGGGAAACCCTGCGGTTCGCCCAAGGCAATCCCGAAACCGCCGTCTTCCACCTGCTCGCAAGACCGGTGGGCCAGCGCTGCGGGGGCCACTACATGCTCGATGAAGCGGCGCGCACGCTGTTTCCGGCGGACGCGTTCTCGATCATCGCTCTATCAGACGGGCAGTACGAGGTCGCATCCCCCGATCACCCCGCCACGGGTTCCTGGATCTGGGCGGAGATCGCGAGCGTCAGCGGACCCGCCGGAGCCACCTTCGGCTTCTGGGAGGAAAACTCGAACACGATGACCAGGGCCTTCGTCACGAACCAGCCGACCGGCAGCTATCAGTTCGTCGTCAGCGAGGGCATCGATGACCCGGAGGACGATCCCTTCGGCCATATCCACGGCCGCGCATGGACGGCGAGCCGGCCGGGCGAATACCTCGTCGGCATCCGCCTCGTGGACCTCAGCACCTCCGGCCCCGGCGGTGCGCCCATCCACGCGCCGAGCCGGGTCTATCAGTTCCGTTTCATCGCGGGGCCATCGTTCCAACCTTCCATCGCAAGGAACAGCAATGGAAGCCGCACCCTCACCTGGCCGAGCCAAATGGGCATCTGGCAGGCGGGAAACCAAACCGGCATCCCCTTCCGCGTCATGCGGAGCGACTCGCTCGCCGCGGGAAGCTGGCAACTCATCGGCACGGTCCACGGAACCACCGCGGACACCGTGAGCTTCACCGATGCATCCGCGCCTCAAAACAAGGCGTTCTACCGGCTCGAATACCCATGGGCCACCCCATGACCCCACATTCCCAACGATCTAACATCATCTAACGAAAAATCATGAAATCCACACTCATCCTCACCCTCGCCACCATCGGCAGCGCCTCCGCCCACCTCAGCTACACCAGCCGCGACCTCGGCACCTTCAGCCCCGGCAATGAAACCGCCAGCTCGCTCAAGTCCGGCACCGTTTCCAGCACCTTCGGCTGGGCCTACTCCACCGATGACGACTTCGGAGACAGCCACCGCAACCGCGCCTTCCGCTTCACCTTGCTCAACCAGGGCGACGTGACGCTCTCCGTCCAGCGCACCGGAGTCGGAAACACCCTGCTGCCCGGCTTCTCCGTCTTCTCCGGCCTCGCCCACGTGGCGCCCGAATCCTCCGCGCACGATTCCAGCCCGCTCTCGCTCAGCTACCTCGCCTCGCTCGGCGGCCCCCAGCCGAAACAAGGCGCGTTCTTCGCTCTCGGAGATTGGACCATCGGCAACGAGGACGTTTACAATACCCCGGGCGATCCCCTCAGCGGCGTCGCCGTGCCCGCCAGCCTGCGCACCCTCGTTTACAAGGGCAACGCAGCCGATGGCAGCAGCGCCAACTACGGCAGCGCCGCCGGCATCAACGGCGATGGCAACGCCGATGGTTATATCTCCGCCACCTTCAACCTCCCCGCCGGAGACTACACCATCATCGTCGGCGGCGGCGAATACCTCACCACGCCCCCCGTCGGTCCCTACACCAGCTACGGCGTGAACGTCGGCCTGTCCGTCGTCCCCGAGCCCTCGTCGTTCGCCCTAACAGCCATCGCCGGCCTCGGCCTCGCCCTGCGCCGCCGCAGGAACTGAGCCAAACCCACCACCCCGCACCAAGCCGCCGGCCTCCCCCGAGACCGGCGGCTTTTCCATGCTCCGGTTTGCAAAACGCGTGATTGTGAAATCCGCTGGATACGCCACGCTCCCCGCATATCCTCTATCCGCCATGAACACAAAATCCGGAATCCTCACCCTTCTTTTCTCCATGGCCTGCGCTTCTCCGGTGCTGGCCACCTATCATGAGATGCAGATCGAACAAGTCATCGGCGGTCTGAACGGGGACACCGGCGCGCAGGCGATCCAGCTGCGGATGCGGTCCGCGAACCAGAACCATGTGAGGCTGGCAAAGATCCGCGCCTGGGATGCCAAGGGCGAGAATCCGGTGGTGGTTCTGAATTTCACCTCGGACGTGCCGGAGGGATTGATGGGCTCACGGGTCCTGCTCGCCACCTCCACCTTCACCCACAACGTGAGGGCGGTGAATCCCAGGTTCACTCCGGATTTCCTGATGGCGCGGCCGATTCCGGCGGAATATCTCAACGCCGGGCGGCTGACCTTTGAGGAAAACTCGGGGAAGATCCTCTGGTCGCTGGCCTGGGGCGGGCCCTTCTACACCGGCAGCCACGCCGGCGCGCGCGTGAATGACGCGGACAAGAACTTCGGCCCGGCGTTTCCCCTGCCGCTGCCCACCGCGAACCGCCGCGCGCTGCGTTTCCACGGCGCCGCATGGGATCCCAGCACGAGCAATTCGCTCGACTACGAACTCAGCGCCAACCCGGCGCGCTTGAGGAACAACAAGGGCACCTTGTTCACGATCGGCCCCGTGCCGGAAATCGTGGTGGAGCAACCGGCCGGCAACCACCTGAGGGATAACTTGAACAAGGTGGACTTCGGCTCGGTGAAAATCTCAGAAGGCACCAAGGCCCAGACCTTCACGATCCGCAACACCGGCACCGCGCCGCTCACCCGCCTGGCCGTCGTCAAATCGGGAACCAAACCCAGCGACTACACCGTGACCCAACCCGCGCTGACCACGCTCGGCGCCGGTGAAAAAACCACCTTCACCGTGACCTTCGACCCCGCCGGCCGCGGCCTCCGGCAGGCGCTGATCCACATCCGCAGCAATGATTTCAACGAAAGCCCCTTCGACATCGAAGTCTCGGGCAAGGGGACGAAGTAAGCGGATCCGGGAATCCCAGCCGGGAAACCCCGCGCTCATCTCCTGAATCCGCCATCACCGACCGTTGGGCCAATGTTCATTCAGGCATTCACCCCCGGTGGCTCTTCCCCGCCAGTGCGGGAAAATCTTGTTCCGCTTCTTGCAGCGCTTCTCCTTCGGCATTGCCAGCGCCTTCACCACCTCCGGTTCAGGCGGATGAAGTTTGGGTTTCAATGGCTGGCCTCGCTTGCGCTTCACGACCGGGGAGTGCCCATGCCGCTCTACAAGGTCAATCCGGCTCACCTCAAGCTCGCCACTGCGAGCATCCCGGCGGCGAATGCGGTTTCCAGATGATTTGGCTCTTTGCCCCATGCCAACCATGGCTTAGCCCTAGGCCATGTCGGAGCAAGCCGGGTTGTACGATGCTTTGATGGAGGTCACCGCGCTCCATGCCCAGTGGCACCATGCCATCTACTTTGCCGACATGGATTTCCTGACGGACTGGGTGGAACTCTTCGATTGGAGGCTTCAGGAAACCATCAGTCTCGGGCAGCGGGAAAACGCGGCATATCTCACGGAGAAGATTCCGGAAATCAAAGCTCTCTGGCGCGCCCTGCAAGCCGACGATCACGCCCAACTCGCCCGGGCCGAGGCCGCGGACCTCATCTATCAGCCAGCACCACCGCTCGATCTTGCGAACCCTTCCGTCCTGCTCGCCGCGGCACACGATCACCACGCCCGGATGTG
>DAISZP010000075.1:0-14563 GCA_036824745.1 Luteolibacter sp. | reverse complement strand
GGAACAACTGCTGCATCACCAACGAAATGCCCCATGTGGCGAGCAGTGATTCAAGCGGCCTGCGATAAAGAAAACGAATCACACCTCGCTCCAAGACGAGGCCCACCAGCGCCGCCACCAGGAAACTGGCGGGCAAAGCGGCCACGAAATACCAGTCGCCTCCCGATGCGATGTTCATTCCCGGAATCGAGATCGACTGGCCGAACGGTGATAGATTCAAACCGGATGCGAAAACGTTCTGCATCACATAAGTCGTGTAGGCCCCCACGGCGATCAACTCGCCGTGCGCCATGTTGATGATTCCCATGAGGCCGAAGGTGATGGCGAGGCCGATCGCGACCACCAGCAGCACGGAACCGAGCGACAAGCCGCGGAACGCGGTGCCGGCGGCGTTGATCATGGCCACGTGCGCGTCAATCGCGGCGATCGCCTGCCGGGCGGCTTTGGCGGTGACCGAATCACCGCTTTTTTCCGCATCTGCCAGAACGTTTTTCAAAGTATCCTTCGCCGCGAGCGAGTCCAGTTCGCCCAAGGTCTTGCAAGCATCCGCGCGTTCATCTGGAGATGCGGACTTCAGCCGGATGATGGCGATGGATTCATCCAGCGCGCGCAGGGCATCCCGATCCTTCTCTTTCGACTTCAGCGCTTCGAGGGCGGGCAGTTTTTCCGGATTCTGGCCGATCGCGGAATCCTTGATGGCGCGGATGCGCCGGGTGATGTCCGGGTCCGCCAATGCGGCGAGGTCCGTGACCTCTTTCATCGCCTTGCGCAGCTTCGAATCGGTTTCCGCGGCTTCCACTTCATCCGGATTCACCAGCAAGGGCTTTCCATCCGCGGACAGTGCTGGCGCGCCATCGCTGAGTCGCAATGCGGATGAACCTCCGTCCGCCCCCTGTTTGCCTGTTAGAACGACGGGAACCACTCCCCCGTTTCCATCATCGACGAGATAAATTGCGCCCTCTTTCCACTTCTCAAGCCAACTCACCACATCGGGCGTCGGGTCGGACTTCAAGGCGAGCACGAGTTCCCGCTGCTTGTCCGGAGTCTCGGCCGTGACAGCTTCGGCGATCCGCTCGCGGGCGGACCTGCTGGTTTCGGCCGCATTGGCGGAGCGGAGTGGAATCCACGCGATCAACGCGATTCCGATCAAGACCATGCTTCGAGGGAGGGACATGCGGAGCCCCCGATTTAGCACCCGGCGTGCCATGGGATTTATAAAAGCCCCGCGTTTCAAACCATGAATGCACATGATGATTCCAGGTTTTGAAATGAGGCTGGCTCATCCCGCTTGTGCGCCCAGTTCCCCTCTGGAGATCACGCCGCATATCCTGCGAATTTGAAAAAACCCACAAATTTGTCTTGCAGGGGTCCGGGATCAGGGCTAAGCGTCCCGCGTCGCAAGACAAGGCGGTCCGATTGAGATGCCTCCGAGGTTATTGGGTTTTTCCTCGAGGATGATCGATCGGGCCGCTTCTTTTTTCATCGTGGCGGCGATTTCCCGCTGTCTGGAATTTCTCTTCGCATTCCGGCACCATCCGCTAACCTACGTGCATGAGATTGATTCGTTTCGGCGACGAAGGACGCGAGGAACCCGGGGTGATGCTGGCAGACGGTAGAAGACTGGATGCGAGCGGCGAGTTTCATGACTACGACGAGGGTTTTTTCGCCTCGGGAGGGCTGGAAGCACTCGCCGAGTGGGTCTCAGACGGTTGCCCGGGCGGACTGGAAGTCGATCCGCGGGTGCGCCTCGGTCCGCCGGTGAACCGCCCGTCCAAACTCGTCTGTGTGGGAAAAAACTACCTCGAACACGCCAAGGAGTTTGGCGAAGGCATTCCGACCGAGCCCACCTTGTTCATGAAGGCGACCAGTTCGTGGAGCGGCCCGACTGACGACGTGATGATCCCGCGCGGTGGCACCAAGCTCGATTACGAGGTGGAGCTCGCGGTGGTGATCGGCCGCACGGCGTCGTATGTGGAGGAACGTGAGTCGCTGGACTACGTGGCGGGTTACTCGACATTCTGCGATTACTCCGAGCGCGCGTTCCAGAAGGAAATGGGAGGCCAGTGGACCAAGGGAAAAAGCGCGGACACCTTCGGCCCGATGGGACCGTGGATGGTCACCGCAGATGAAATTCACGATCCGCAGAAACTCCGGCTCTGGTGCAAGGTGAACGGAGAGCTGCGGCAGAACAGCTGGACGGGCGACATGATGTTTTCCGTTAGACAGCTCGTTTCCTACATCAGCCGCTTCATGACTCTGCTGCCCGGCGATGTGATCGCCACCGGCACGCCGGGCGGAGTCGGCATGGGGATGAACCCTCCGCGTTTCCTCCAGGCGGGGGACTTCGTCGAGTGCGGCGTGGAGGGAATCGGCGAACTCGCCCAGCGCGTGGTGGCCTGCCGCATCCCATGAAACGAGGATTCACCAAGCACCTGCTGGCGCGCGAGTCCTGGCCGGAACCTCCCGGAGGCCCGCGCAAGGCGGCTTGCCATTTCTGCGACACCCTGCACGACGGCGGACCGGTGGCGGAGTGCACGGCGGCGCGCTGCGCCCGCTGCGGCGGTGTGCTCTATCAGAACCGGCCGGCCTCGCTGGCGCGCGCCACCGCGTTCTCGATGGCAGCGCTTTTCCTGATGGTGCTGGTCCACACCTATCCGTTCCTGACGATGGATGCCGCCTCGTTGCGGAGGAACCTCACGCTGATCGGCTCCGCGACCGCACTCATCGACGAGAGCGAACCACTGCTCGGCATTTCGATCATCTTGTTCACGATGGTGGCTCCGTTGGTCCTGGCGGGCGGCATGATCTACGTCTGCCTGCCGCTCATGGCCGGCCGCGCGGCACCCGGCGCGCGGACGGTGGCCAAGTGGATGTACCGCAGCGAACCGTGGAACATGGTCGAGGTATTTCTGCTAGGCGTGCTGGTCAGCCTGTTGAAACTGGCGAAAGTGGCGGACGTGCACTTCGGCGTGGGTTTCTGGGCTTTTTCCGGCGTGATGATCTTCATGGCCGCCGCCGTGGCGGGAATCGACCGCGAGGAACTGTGGGATCGCCTGGAGGTGGCGCACACATGAGCCGGAAGTTTCCGAAGGCCGCGGACTACGGCCTCGCGGTCTGTCCGACCTGCGCGATGGTCTCACCGGTGACGGAGGGCCGCTGCCCGCGTTGCGGCACCCACCTGCACCTGCGCAAACCCGCCAGCATCCAGACCACCGTCGCCCTCATGCTCGCAGCCGCGGCACTCTATGTCCCCTCCCACCTGCTGCCCGTCATGACCACGATGGAGCTCGGCGTGGTGACGCACAACACGATCATCAAGGGCATGATGACGTTTTGGAACACCGGCGCCTATCCGATCGCCATTGTGATCTTCACCGCCTCCATCTTGATTCCCCTGCTCAAGATCGGGGCGCTCACCTGGCTCTGCCTCGCCGCCACCGGCAAGGTTCACCCCTCCCCCACCGCGCTCGGCAGGCTGTTCTGGCTCACCGAACTGCTCGGCCGCTGGTCGATGGTGGATATTTTCGTGGTCGGCATCCTGGTTTCCCTAGTCCAGCTCGGAAACTACATGTCCATCACGCCCGGGCCGGGAGCGCTTGCATTCGCGGGCGTCGTCATGCTTACCATCTTCGCGGCGATGAGCTTCGACCCCCGCCTGTTATGGGATCGTCTGGATGAAATGACCGACGACCCCGCGCCTGAAACACCAACGGAAACCGAAACTTGAGCGACCAACCAAACACCGCCCCCTCCGTCCCACCGGAAATCCGCCGCGCGCAGCGCTGGAACATCGTCTGGGTGGTGCCTCTCGTGGCGTTGCTGTTAGGCGGGTGGATGTTGTTCCGCCATTTCACCTCCGCCGGGCCGATCGCACACGTGAGTTTCGAAACGGCGGAGCAGATCAGCGCGTCGAAAACCGAAGTGCGCTGCCGGTCGGTCAAGGTCGGCATGGTGCGTTCCGTGGCGCTTTCCGACGACCTCAAGTCGGTGATGGTGGACATCGAGATTGATTCGAACGCCCAACACCTGCTGCGCAAGGGCACGCGTTTCTGGGTGGTGAAGGTGCGTTTCTCCGGAGCCAGCGTCACCGGCATCAGTACGGTGCTGGAAGGAGCCTACATCGAACTCGATCCCGGTCCGGACAACGCGGAGCCGGAGTCCAATTTCATCGGCCTAGAAACTCCGCCCGCCACCAACCTCAGCGTGCCTGGCAGGCGCGTCATTCTCACCGCGGACGAAGCGGGATTGCTCTCTTCCGGATCACCGGTTTACTTCCGCGGTTTCGAAGTCGGCCGCATCGAAGGACGCACTCTATCAGCCGATGGCATGCGGGTATCCTACAACGCGTTCATCCAGCAGGAATACGCGCCGCTCGTCACCGAGAACACCCGCTTCTGGAACACCAGCGGCATCGACATCAGCGCCGGCGCGGATGGTTTCAAGGTGCGCACGCCTTCCTTGCAGGCAATGGTTTCCGGAGGAGTGGCCTTCGGTGTGCCGGATGGAGATATTCCCGGCAAACCCGCCGCGGACAACACCTCGTTCATACTGCACCGCGACGAAGACGATGCGAAGAACGTGAACTTCAATCCCACCCTCAAGTTGCTCCTCCTCTTCGACCAATCCGTGCGAGGCCTGTCCAAGCGCGCCGCCGTCGAGTTCCGCGGCATCATCATCGGCCGGGTCAGTGAGATCTCGTTCGACCTCAACAAGGCACCCGGCGATCCGCGGATTCCGGTTCTGATAGAGATCGATCCCTGCCTGATGTGTCCGAGCACCGACCAGAAACCGGACGCCGCCATGGGCGAAGAGTTCGTCAAAGCCGCCGTGGCCAAGGGCATGCGGGCCGCCCTGAAAACCAGCAACCTGATCACCGGCGCGCTGTATGTGGATCTGGACTACTATGTGGATGCGGATCCCGCCCAGATCGGAAAACTCGGAGACCATATCACCGTGCCCACCGTCTCCTCCGGCTTCGCACAGCTCGAAGCGAAGATCACCGCCTTCATCGACAAGTATCAAGCGGTGGACGTGGACGGAGCCGTGAACCAGATCAAGGCAGCCGCAAAGGAAGCGGAATCACTGCTCGCCGAGTCCCGCACCGCCATCGATGACATCAAGGCCACCGTCGCCGCGGCACGCAGGACCATGGAGGATCCGGAGTTCAAAAACCTGCCCGCCGATCTGCGCAAGGCCGTCGCCTCGCTGGACAAGTCACTTGAGAGCGTCGGCCCCGAAGGGGCGATACAAGGCGATCTGCTCCGCACGCTCGATGAACTCCGCGCCTCCCTGCGCGCCATCAAGGGTGTTTCCGATACGGTGAACGAACACCCGAACTCGCTTCTCTTCGGCCGCGACTCCTCCGGCAACCCGGTTCCCAAAGCACCTGCCGGCAAACGTTGACCCGCCAATTTCCCATGATCCGCCGACTCTGCATTCTATCAGCCGCCGCCCTGCTCGCCTCCTGCGGCGTCGGCGAGCGTTCTTACTACATGCTCACCGCTGACGGCCCGGCCCCATCAGGCAGCGGCACCGGCATCGGCGTGGGCCCCGTTTCCCTAGCCGAATACATCGACCGCCCGAACCTCGTGATCGCCGAGGGCGAAAACCAGCTCGGCATCGCCGAAAACCACCGCTGGGCCGGCGATCTATCAGCCTCTATCACCCGCGTGACCGCCGCCAATCTCGGTCGCCGCCTCCAAACCGGAAACGTGCGTTCCTATCCGTGGCGAGGCGATGAAGGCATCAACTATCAGATCACCATCGACATCCGCCAACTCCACGGCGCGGCCGATGGATACGCCGTCATCGAAGCCGGTTGGCGCGCTTACTCGCTGCCGGACCGCAAGCTGAAAGCCTCACGCACCTTCGTGGACCGCGAACCCCTGGAAAAAGACGGCTACCAACCGCTCGTCGCCGCGGAATCCATACTACTCTCCCGCCTCGCGGACGACATCGCGAAAAGCTTGAAGTGATCCAGCCACGGATTGTGGGGGTTCATGAAACCAAAGTCCCACCACTCCAGGAACGGCATTCCGCCCCTGCCGAAGTTGAGTAGTTAAACGCGGCGGGGAATTGGTTCACCACCGTGCCCATCCGGCCGGACGATTTTTCCATGAGTCGATGGCCGCGTCGTCCACATAGAGCCTCCGGAAACGAGAACCACATCCAGCTTTTCCCAGCCGCGGATCAACTCCGTCATCGGCAGGAACCCAGATCATGACTTCGCTTGAATTCATCGAGTTGTCCTCATGTGGATTTTTGTACTGAATGAATTCATGAAATGCTCCAGGGAGCGCACTTTTGAAAGCTCGGAGGAATCGTAAACGTCTTCCACACTGACGATTTTGATCCTCCATTCCTACGAACTTCCCTTATGAGACTGGCACCATTGATACTGATCCACGCTTTTTCGAGCATTCTCCTCGGCGCGGACATCCACGTCTCCCCAAGCGGCAAGGACAGCAACAACGGCAGCGCCGGATCCCCCTTCGCCACGCTCGGCGCGGCACGCGACGCCGCCCGCAAATCCGCGAAATCCGAAGCGGTGACCATCCATGTAGCGGACGGCACCTACTACCTTCCCGAGCCCCTCGTCCTCACCCCGGATGATTCCGGAAGCGCGGAAAACCCCGTCGTTTACAAGGCCGCGAACGAGGGCAAGGCCATCATCAGCGGCGGCCTGAGGCTCGCTCTCGAATGGAATCCCTTCCGAAACGGCATCTATCAGGCAGAAACTCCGGCGGAAACGTTCATCGATCAACTCTTCGTCAACGGCACACGCCAGCGCATGGCCCGGTATCCGAACTACGATCCCGGCAAGGCCACCGATGCCTATCAGGGCTACTCCGCCGACGCGTTCTCGAAGGAGCGCGCGGCGCGATGGAGGAATCCGGCCGGAGGCTACATCCACGCCATGCACGCCTCCCGCTGGGGAGGCTATCACTACCGCATCACCGGCAAGGATGCTGAAGGAAACATCACCTACGAGGGCGGATGGCAGAACAACCGCCGCATGGGCATGCACAAGGACCAGCGCATGGTGGAGAACATCTTCGAGGAACTCGACGCCCCGGGCGAGTGGTTCCACGACGCGGAAAAGCACATCCTCTACTACATGCCGGACCCCGGCACGGATCCCGCGAAGACCACGGTGGAGATCGTCCGACTCCCACATCTGATAGAGTTCCGCGGCAGCCGGGAAAAACCGGTGCGAGACATCACGTTCTCGGGTTTCGTGTTCCGCCACACGGCGCGCACCTTCATGGAAACCAAGGAACCGCTGCTGCGCTCGGACTGGACGATCTACCGCGGCGGATCGATCAAGCTGACCGGAACGGAACGGGTCTCCATCCTCGACAGCATCTTCGATCAACCGGGCGGCAACGCGGTGTTCTTCGACCGCTACAACCGCAAGGGACTCGTCAAAGGATGCCACATCCACGACTGCGGCGCGTCCGGAGTCTGCTTTGTGGGGGATCCGGATGCGGTGCGCGATCCGCTCTTCGAGTATGCCCAGCGAAACGATCTTGAAACGATCGACCGGACGCCCGGCCCGAAATCCGAAAACTATCCGGCGGACTGCGTCGTCGAAGACTCCCTCATCCATGGCATCGGCCGTGTGGAGAGGCAGCCCGCAGGCATCCAGATCTCGATGTCCGCGCGCATCACCGTGCGCGATTGCTCGATCTACGATTGCGCGCGCAGCGGCATCAACATCAGCGAGGGAACCTGGAGCGGGCACCTCATCGAGGGCTGCGACGTGTTTGACACCGTGCTGGAAACCCACGACCACGGCTCGTTCAACTCCTGGGGACGCGATCGCTTCTGGCATCCCAATCCAAGCGTCACCAACGCAGCGGTTCTCAAGAATCCGGATCTTCCCTTCCTCGATGCCCGCGAGACCAACGTGATCCGCAACTCCCGCTGGCGCTGCGACCACGGCTGGGACATCGATCTCGACGACGGATCATCCAACTATGAGATCTACAACAACCTGCTGCTTCATGGCGGACTCAAGTTCCGCGAGGGCTATGGCCGCAAGGCGTGGAACAACGTCATCATCAACAACGGATTCCACCCGCATGTCTGGTATCAGAAGGCCCGTTCGAGCTTCCTCCACAACATCGTGATGGTCGCCCACCGCGGCATCAGCAACTCGCCGGACTGGATCGAACAAGTCGATCAGAACTTCTACACGTCGGAGACCGTCCTCCGCAAAAACCAAAGCATGGGATGCGACGCCCGCAGCCTTGCCGGCGATCCCATGTTTCTGGATCCGGAAAACGGCGACTTCCACGTGGCGGACGCCTCCCCCGCATTGAAAGCCGGTTTCAGGAATTTCCCGATGGACCGCTTCGGCGTGAAAAAACCGTCGCTCAAAGCGATTGCCAAAACTCCCGGCATTCCCTCGCTGGTGAAATCCGATCAACGCCAGCCCGCGGAGAACGCGGGAAACCAACCCACAGCTTTCTGGATGGGTTCGCGACTTCATGCATTGGAGGGTGAGGAGTTCTCTGCCTTCGGTGTCGCCAGGGAAACCGGCGGCGTGCAACTCGCCGAAGTCCCGGCCAGATCGTCCTCGGATCTGGCAGGACTCAAAGCCAACGATCTCGTCATCCGTCTCAACGACCAGCAAACTCCGGACCTTCCCGCATTTTTCGCCGCCCTCTTCAAGGCAGGCGGCAAGGAGCTGCGGCTCGAAATCATCCGCGAACAGAAAGCCGCGAGCATCACCATCCGGCCAACCGTCTCCCACAGGATCGAGACCACCGACAACGCGGAGAAGCTCAAGCAACTTCCCCTCCCCGCTCCCGCCAGGGCCATCATCTCCACCAACATCCCCACGAACAACGAACCGATCTCCACGCTCACCGATGGAAAACTCGTCCAAAACTACGGACCGGTGTTCTCCAACCAAGTGAACGGCGGTGTCTATCAGATGGATCTCGGCACACCGCGGAACGTCACCGCCATCCGAACCTGGACCAGCTACGGCGCCCGTGCCGCACAGCGGATCACGCTCTATGGCAGCAACCATCCCACCCAGCCCGGTTGGAACATCGCGGACCGCGGACGTTTCACCCCGCTCGGGTCCATCGACACCCGGGGGATTCCGTTAGAACCCATCACCGCCACCGAACTGGCCGGCACCTTCGGCAGGTTCCGCTGGATCCTCTGGCACACCGGAACCCTCAACCCCATCGGCGAGAACTCGGCGTTCCAGGAGATCCAGGTGATCACAGCCCCCTGATCCCGCTTCGAAGCATCACTTCGCCTCAGGCGGCCCTAACGCGACGATCATCGATCATCGGAATCTCACCAAGGCAGAGACCGGTAAAACGCGATCAAGAGTTCATACGCCTCATCGAAATCGGGAAGCGGGCCTGCCACTTCATCCGAAAGCGTGTGGTATTCCTCCTTCGCCCGCAGACGGATTTCCGGATTATTGAGGGAATCCATGCCGACCTCGATCCCGCGGGAAGATGATTTCTCCTTCAGGCTCTTGAGGATGGCAGCAAGATCCATCTGATCCCGTTCATTCGACAAAAGCATATGCAGGTCGAAGACATCCTGCCTCCTGTGGCGGTTTCTAACAACCTGCTGCAGAAGCGACCTGATCTTCTCCGCCACGAGATCGTTCAGGGAATAGGCCCGCAAGTCATCCCCTCCATCGACCTTGAGGCTCTCCACTTCCAGTATCCGTTCGTTCAAGCTGAAGTCGATGGACACCACACTTGGCGATTGGCCTTGCATCAAACGTTGGTGCTTCGGCGTCCCCTTGTAGGCATGGCCGATTCTCAGTTCGATGCTCGGGAAACTCGCCTCCGGGCGGTTCGGCGGGTTTACCTTGCAGCTTTGAACGCGGCAATCGATGTCATAATCAAAGCGTGTGGAGGCCAGGGCCATGCCGGAATCCAACTTCTTTCGTATGGTCCCGGGATCCAGGTCGGATAATCTGGCCTCGGATGAAAAGTCGATGTCGCTCGTGAACCGCAAGCTCCGATAGCGGATGCCCATGAGGATTCCCCCCTTCATCACCATCGAGCCCCTCAGATCCGGATCATGGGTGATCGCGGATAGAATGACATGCACCGCTTCACGGAACTCACGCTGGTTTTCGGGAGCATCCTCCACCCAGCAGACCATGTCCGAAGGTTCCATCGGATTCATGAGTTGGGCAGGTTCAGCGAGAGGCACCACTTGGCGGACCAGACCGGCGCATACTCGCCTGACGCGTCCAGCTTGCGCGAACCGCCTCTCTGGGCGAACGCCAGCCAGCCTTCCACGGTTTCGTTTCCAAGCCCCAGTTTCTCATCGAGAAGATAACCGGCTCGGACCTTGTCGATAGGCGAACCGTTCCGCTCCACCTCATCGACGATCAACGGCAGGTAGATCTCCGCATGTTGTTCATAAACCTCGATCACGTGCCGCATCCCGCCACACAGTTCGGGGTTTCTCAGCATGTCCAGAAAGGTCCTGCCGATGGAAGACACCCTCAGCGAGCGGCCCCGCACATTCACGTAGGCACCCCAGTGACTGGAATGGAAGCGATGAACGTCCATTCGGCCGATCTTTGTGAGGTTCAGTCGCGTCAGACGCGGCATGCCGCTCTCGCAGTAGGCATCATAGTGGGACCCCAAGTCCTTCTTCATCCTCGCCTCCGCCTCCGTCTTCCACTTCGACAATGCCGGGGAGGAAACGAACAGCTTCACCGGTAGCCGGTTCGTCAATCCATGATGGCTCATCGCGCTCAAGTGCGAGAGATAGCAGAATGGATCGATGGTGCATGCCACTTCCTCGGCACTCTCGCCTTTGCGGCCGAGCAGGCGATATGCCTTGGACGGGAAGTTGGGGTGGGATTTCAGGACTTTCAGATACTCAAGCTCGTGCAGTCGGAAGTGAAACTCCTCCAAAGTCACGGGCCCGTTATTCAGATCGTCCAATGTCTCCCCTTGAAAAGACCGGCTCGCGTAAAGTCCATGCAGGATCAACCCCAGACGATAGCGGGTGATCACGGGTTCCGTGATCTCGCCTAGGGAAAGAAAAAGAGCTTGGGAGGTGATCATTGTTTGCCTGCTGGCAACAGGATGTCCTAAGGACATCCTGTTGCCAGCAGGCGATGGCGTCAAATCGAAAATTCAGGATTGACATTCTTCAACAGCATTGATACCTGCGTCCTAAGGACGCAGGTATCAATGCTGTTGGCCATTCCATCGAGCTTTTTAGATGGTCCAGAATCCTCACCGGAACTTCACCCCGGCCTTGGAGGCCAGAGTTTCCAGCACCTTCCGGTGCGCGGCGTCCACTTCCTCGGCTTTGAGAGTGCCTGAAATGCGACAACTAACAAACGCGATTTCAATCGGCTGGCGGGACTGCTATGGAGGCACCGATCATGCTCACGAGACGGATGAAGGTTGCTTTCAGTGCTTCACGGAGGCTACGACGTTTATTCCCGGGCAGGCAGAACCACCGGTTTCTGCGGGGAGGTTCCTTCCGGTGCGCTCAGGGTCATCGTGTCTCCGTCCCATAGGAAAGGTTTCCCGCTAACAGGATCGGCTGGAATGATTTCGCCCATCGCCGCAGCGAGCGCGGCATCATACATCATCAGCCGGGTTTCCTTCTTTAGAATTGCGGATACCACGGATTGCATGGTTTCCATCTGTTCCCTCTGAAAACCGAGGCTTTCCTCGCTCAATTCTCTCGCATCTGTGGGTTGCCCATACATGGCGGGAATCGATTCCAGACTGTTTCCGGATTTCACGGCGGCAATCACGCGCGCCTTCAATTCAAACTCGGCATCGATCAAAACCTTGGTTTCCGCATCTGTGATTTTGAAGTCGGTGACGGAGTCGAATTCCCCTGACAACGCGCTTGTGATCAAGTGTGCCGCACATCGGAGATTCTCACCGATCATCGCCCTGGTCAGCCCGTCTCTTGTGTCGCCTGGAAACAACGTATGCCGCCATGCCGAGAGTGTTTCCGAATCCGCGCTCACGGAAGGATAAACCCGCTCCAGAAATCTCTCATAAATCACGGTCCGGGCCCCGTTTGCGATGACCCGCCCAAGAAGCGAGGTGGCTTCGGTTCCGTCCACGTTGCGAACCATACTCTGTGCCGATGCAAAAGCGGAAAGGGCGAGCGCTTCGTCACCATCGTCGGCCGCTATCAATCCGCGGACCAACGGGATGTAAAACGCCTGAGTAAGATTCTTCACTCCAGGCGTGGACAAGCCATCCAAGCGGGCATCCCCCATCGACCGTTGCTGGAGTGCCGCGATTTTCATAAGCCCGTCTTCGATATGCTTGTTTTGGCTCAACCAGTCTTCGGCGCACTTGCGGTTCTCGGCATTTGGATTTGATACGTATTCGGACACGCAATCCGGAAGCTTTACACCTTCCATGATCTCTTCGGAGAAATCCACCCATGCGAGATGCCCGTTTTCGTGGTCGGGCACATCCCATTTCTCGGCTCTCGCCACCGGATGGAGTTCCAGAAGTTCGTCCATCCATTGTTTGACGAGCGCGGGATCGGCCGTCCGCTTGCTGTGGGCCGGAGTCATGGAAGCCACTTCCCTCTGTCGCGAATTCCTACGCACAGGGCCATCGGAGTCGGCATTCGCTCGGTGCGCCGACACTGGAATCCGCTCTGTCCACAAAGCCGTCAACAACGCGACAACTAGGACGACAAAGGCAAGCATGACCCATTGGTGTCTTGAAACTCTGGTGATCATGGATTGTGGTGATGCGCTTCCAAAATCCTGCTTCCGGCGGCACCCTCATGAATCCTCTTTTGTGCCAAAACCGCAGGACAATTCAAATGAGTAGCGGAGAAAGGTGGCGGGAAAGAAGCAAAAATTCCGAGTGAACAACAGTCAGAGAAGCATTGCGCGACGCGGCAGCCGTTTCGCGATGGTGCTTGTGAAATATGACTCTAACGGAACCTCACTCCGGCCTTGGAGGTCAGAGTTTCCAGCACCTTCTGGTGCGCGGCGTCTACTTCCTCGGCTTTGAGGGTGCGGTCGGGGGCGCGGTATTGGAAGCGGTAGGCGACGGACTTGCGGTCGGCGGGGAGTTTCACGCCCGAGGGATCGCTGAAGACGTCGAAGCACTCGAAGGAAACGAGCAGGGGCTCGGCGAGTTTGAGGAGGACGTTTTCGATTTCGGCGTTGGGCAGGGTGGCGGCGACTTCCATGGCGGCATCGCGGGAGGAGCCGGGGAATTGAGGAAGGTCCTCGACGTGTTCGATGCCGATGAGGAGTTTGCGGAGTTTGGTGAGATCGAGTTCGGCGACGTAAACCGGCGAGGTGAAATCGAGTTCGCGTTCGCGGGCGGGTTTGAGGCGGGCGAAGATGCCGATGTTCTGGTCGTCCGCCTTGATGTCGCAGCCAAGGGCGAAGCCGTCGCGGTCGCGGGGGCTGAAGCGGATGGTTTTGTTAGGAACGAGGGCGTTGATCAGACCCTTGAGGTCGTAGAGATCGGCCTGGCGGTCGGCTTGGTTCCAACCGGTGGGGTTGGTGCCGCCGGAGATGAGGATCGCCAGCGTTTCACTTTCCTGGTCCTTGGCCTTGCCACCGCCAGAGTTGCGGAAGACGCGGCCCATCTCGAAGAAACGCAGGGATTTCTGTTGCTGGCGGACGTTTCTAGCAGCCGATGCCACGAGGCCCGGGACGATGCTCGGGCGCATCACGGCGTGGTCCTCACTGAGCGGGAGTTTCACGCGGATGACATCGCCGTCCTGCATCGGGCGGAGCGTGAGGGAATCGGAAACCTGGGCATCCGAGATGAGCTTGATCGTCTGGCATTCATACACGCCGAGAGCGGCGAGGCGGCGGCGCAGGATCATGTCGGCATCGTAGGCCGCATCCACCGGGCTGGCGGGGACGAAGGTGCCTTGGAGGCGGGAGGGCACGTTATCGAGGCCGTGGACGCGGGCGATTTCCTCGACGAGGTCGATGTGGCGCTGGAGGTCGGCGCGGAAGCTTGGGACGTTCCAGGTGCCGTCGGCGAGCTTGCTGAGGCCGAGGCGGGTGAGGATCTCCTCGGCGGCTGTTAGATAGATCGACGCGCCCATGAGCTGGTCGAGCTTC
This sequence comes from Luteolibacter sp., assembly GCA_036824745.1. Taxonomy (GTDB): domain Bacteria; phylum Verrucomicrobiota; class Verrucomicrobiia; order Verrucomicrobiales; family Akkermansiaceae; genus Luteolibacter. The sequence continues at coordinate 474 of DAISZP010000075.1, read as the reverse complement.
TTCACATCGAGCGCGACGGGTTTGGTGAGAACAGGCGCCTCACCTGCGACCTGAGTGGTGGGTTCCGCGCTGCCGCCGGCGGTTTCGAGGATGAGTTTCACCGCGAATGCGGATGCCGTGAGAATGCCTTGCGGGTCGACGCCGCGTTCGAAGCGGTAGGACGAATCCGAGGAAAGCGCGGTGCGGCGGGAGGTGCGGCGGATGCCTTGCGGAGTGAAGTACGCCGACTCCAGTAGAATGTCGGTGGTCGTTTCCGTAACGCCGGATTCGAGGCCGCCCATCACGCCGGCGAGGGCGAGGGCCGCGCCGGATTCGTCGGAGATGAGAAGGTCGTCGGGGGTGAGGAGGTGTTTCGATTCGTCGAGGGCGAGGAAGGTTTCGCCTTCGCAGGCCTGGCGCACAACGATGGAGCCGGTGAGTTTCGCGGCATCGAAGGCGTGGACGGGGGCGACGGCTGAGCGTGACATGGGCGCG
>DAISZP010000074.1:0-14653 GCA_036824745.1 Luteolibacter sp. | reverse complement strand
CTCCCGATCCCCCACACGTCAACCCATTTCCTCATCTTTTTTCAGGTTTTTTTGACCGGAGGGTTAGAACCGGGGCTTTTTCCTTATTTTTCAGGGGTTTGGGCAGCATCTGGGCAGCATCTGCAGGATTTTTTTGAATTCGCTTCAGGGCTGGATTCCGTGTCCAAGGGTAGGCTTTTTGACCTTGGAATGGCAGAATTGAGCGCCGATGCTGCTGCCGATGCCAGAATTAGTCCGGGTAGAACCGATCGCGCTGCTGCCGACCCAGGCGGGGTGCGCGGTGTTTTTAGGGGATGGGGCGAAAGCGATCGTGTTTTACATTGATCCGGGGATCGGCTCGGCCATCAATCTGTCATTGAGCGGCCAAATGCCACCACGGCCACTCACGCATGATCTGTATCTGTTGACGCTGGAGGCGTTCGGAGCCCGCGTCTCCCGGGCGGTGATCATCCGAATGGAAAACGAGATTTACTACGCGAGGCTGATTCTGGAGGCGCAGAACGAGATCATGGAGAAGAAGATCATCGAACTGGACGCGAGGCCATCCGACTGCCTCGCGGTCACGGTGAGGTGCGGCGCTCCGTTTTACGTGTTGAAGTCGCTTTGGGATTCGCTGGAGGACATGTCCGGAACTCTGACTTCGATGCGGGAGAGCGGGGAAACCGGCGGCCCGGAGGAAGATTGAAGTTCCCGCGATTCACCACTTGCGGGGTGATGCGGTGGTGTTAGCGTCGGTTGCTATGCTCCAAGTCCAACTTCCAGAATATCTCCACGAGGAGATCCTGCTTCATCCGGAGAACCGCCAGTTTCCCAAGTTCGATCTCACGCGCCTGTTAGGCACGGTGTTCGATCCCACGGAGGGTTGCCGGGTTTGCATCCTCATCGACTTCGACGAACCCGCGGGGCTGATCAAGAATCTCGCGTTCCTGAATCTGGAGGGGTTCCCCATACAGAAGAACGCCCACCGGCATTTCTATCTGGGATTGAAGAGCGGTGCCATGGAAGCGCTGGGAATGAGCGGCGGCGAGATCTTCGCGTATCGCTGCACGCATGGCTCCAATCTCGATCTTGCGGATGAGGTTTGGGACTCCGATGGGAAACAACTCTCGCTTGATGGCGACATCTATCCGAATTACGACCTGATCCTGTGCATCTCCACGTTCTCCGCAACGGCCCCTTTGACGGCGAAGGCGAAACAGTTCGGTTTCCGGGGAGCCACGCTTCACGGGCTCAACGACATCATTCTCAACTCGGGGCTCGCGGTGGACTACCATCAGGTCTCGGCCGACGCTGAGAAACTGCGGCTGGCGCTGACAAAATCCGACTCCGTGGAGATCGACTTCGCACTCGAGGACGGAAGGATTCTAACAGCCTGGCTCGGACTTGGCGGACAAGAGGCGCAGAAGTCCCACGGACTTTGTCTCGGAAAAGCTCCTGACATCGCGAATCTGCCCGCGGGCGAGGTTTACTTCGTTCCATGTGACGCGCGCGGACAGTTTCCGATGAAATACGAGGACGGGACGCTCGGTGTCCTCGACGTGAAGGACCGTTGTATTCACCGCTCCACGCTCATCGCGGGAAATCAGGCGACCATTGATGCGCACAACGCCCGCCTCAAGGATGATCCGATGACAGGCACGCTGGGTGAACTCGGCTTCGGAACGCAAGTACTGCCGGTTTCCGGAGCAGACATCCAGGACGAGAAGGTCCTAGGCACCTGCCACCTCGCCACCGGACGCGACGATCATCTCGGGGGCGACATCCTGCCCTCGATGTTCAAGAAACACGAGAACTCGACCCACGACGACATCCTGTTCGCTCCGCACAAGACACCGAACTTCAACATCCGCCAAGTGCGGATGAAACGAGGAGGTCAGGAGGAAATCCTGATCGAGAACTTCCGACCCTCGCGATACCTGATGGACGCTCTGGCGGCCGGGCATTGAAGAAACCTGAAAGATTCACAGAGCGTCGACGGTAACCCGCGACGCTCCTTCTCTTTGTGCCATGACCACCAGACGCCAGACCCTCAAATCCATCGCCGCTTTGGCGACCATTCAAATTGTTCCAAGCCGAGTTCTCGGTCTCAGCGGACAAACACCACCCTCAGAAGTCCTCACCAGAGGCATCATTGGCTGCGGTGGCATCAGCGCCTCACACCTTACGATGCCGGGCAAGCTGCTCGCCTTGTGCGATGTGGACAAGAAGCACCTCGCCCAGCGGATGAACGACGCAAAGGCGGAAGAGAACGGCATCAAGGGATACCATGATTTCCGCGAAATGCTCGCGCGCCCGGACATCGACATCATCCACGTGGCCACCCCGCCGCACTGGCACGCCTACATGTCCATCGCGGCGGCGAAGGCCGGCAAGGACGTCTGGTGCGAGAAGCCGATGAGCCGGACCATCGGCGAAGGCATCGCCATGGTCAGGGAGGTGGAGAAATACAAACGCATCTTCCGCCTGAACACCTGGTTCCGCTTCCAGTCCGGGTTTTACGGCATGCGCGCGCCGGTTTCGATGATCAAGAAGGCCGTGATGAACGACATGCTCGGCTGGCCTTTGAAAATCACCGTTTCCGGAGCTACCGGTTTTGATTGGAAACTGGGCACCTGGGTGGGAAAACCCGGCCTCAAGCCCGAACCGGTGCCCCCTGAACTCGACTATGACCTGTGGCTCGGCCCAGCGCCTAACAAGCCATACAACCACAACCGCATCCACGCCAATTTCCGTGGATACTGGGACTACGATGGCGGCGGCCTGGGCGACATGGGGCAGCACTACCTCGATCCCGTGCAATACCTGCTGAACAAGGACGATCAAGCTCCCATCTCGGTGGAGATCGACGCGGATCCGCAGGATTCCGAAGCGGATGGGACGTGGCGGCGCATCGCGTTCACTTACGCGGATGGCTGCAAGGTGGTCCTCGATGGCGAAAACAAGGACAAGAGCGCCACTTACATCGAAGGACCAAAGGGCAAGATCAACGTAGGGTTCACCTCGGACATCCCCGATTTTCGCAAAAAAGTGGACTCACTTCCGGATCCGCCGCCGCAGAAAACCGACTTCCACGAGTGCGTGCGGACCCGTGAGAAATTCGCGTTGAACGAACGCAACGGTTTCTGGTCCTGCACCATGATCAACATGGGCATCACCGCCCACCGCTTGAACAAGAGCCTCAAGTTCGACTCCAAGACCCTCAAGTTCGACGACCCGGCGGCCAACGCGCTCATCCATCAGCCGATGCGTGATCCATGGAAGGTCGCCTGAGCGCGCCCGGCCGGGATTGCTGCTTGGCGTCCCGGCTGTTCCGCGCTAATCCCGCTGCGTCTTTCGTCAACTTGGATCCTTCATGAACTCACCCATCCGCGTCCTCTGCGTCGGAGCCGGCCACATGGGCCGCTCGCATGCCCTCGCCTATCACCGCATTCCCGGCTTTGAAATCTGCGGGATCGTCACCCGTTCGCCGGAAAGCCGCGCCGCTCTCAATGCCGAACTCGGCGGCGGCTACCCGGAATTCGGCGATTACCACGAAGCGCTGGAAACCGCCAAGCCCGACGCGGTTTCCATCTCCACCTACCCGGACACTCACGCGGATTACGCCGAGGCGGCTTTCGATGCGGGCTGCCATGTCTTCATGGAGAAACCGCTCGCCGAAACCGTGGCCGACGCCGGGCGCATTGTTAGAAAGGCCCGGGAAACGAATCGCAAGCTCGTCATCGGCTACATCCTCCGGCACCATCCGAGCTGGATCAAGTTCATCGAGATGGCCCGCACGCTCGGCAAGCCGCTGGTGATGCGCATGAACCTCAACCAACAGTCCTTCGGCGCGAATTGGAAAACTCACAAGGCCCTCATGTCCTCCATCTCGCCCATCGTCGATTGCGGCGTGCACTACGTGGACGTGATGTGCCAGATGACGCGCTCGAAACCCGTTAGAGTCTCCGGCATCGGCGCGCGTCTCACGGACGAACTGCCCGAGGGAAAAACCAACTACGGTGCTCTTCAGGTCACCTTCGAGGATGGTTCGGTCGGCTGGTATGAAGCCGGCTGGGGGCCGATGATGAGCGAGGTCGCGTTTTTCGTGAAGGATGTGGTCGGCCCGAAAGGCTGCGTCTCCATCGTCGCGGACAAGGCCGCCGCCGAAGGACAGAGCGCCAATGTGGACGCCCACACGCAGACCCAGGCTCTCAAACTCCACCACTCCGAACTCGGTCCCGACGGAAACTTCACCCGCTCCGACGAAACCCTCCGACTCGACGACGAGCCCGATCACGACGGACTCTGCCACCGCGAGCAGGAGTATTTCCTCAAAGCCATTCTCGAAGACATCGACCTAACGGACCACATGGACGACGCCGTCGCCTCCATGCGCATCGTCGCCGCCGCCGATGAAAGTTTCCGCACCGGCCAAACCATCAACCTCTGAAAATCCCATGAAACCACACCTCCTGTTAGCCGCGCTTGTCTGCGTCCAAGCCGCCACCGCCGCCGAAGCGCTCAAGATGCGCCCGCTCTTCAACGGCAAGGACCTCACCGGCTGGAAGGGCGAAGGCTACGTCATCGAGGACGGAGCCATCACCTGCACGCCCCAGGGCCGCAACCTGATCACCGAGGAAACCTTCTCCAACTACGTGCTCGACTTCCAGTTCAAGCTCACACCCGGCGCGAACAACGGCCTCGGCATCCACTACCCCGGCACCGGAGACGCCGCCTACACCGGCATGGAGCTGCAGATCCTCGACAGCACCCACCCGAAGTACAAGGACCTCAAGGACTATCAGTTCCACGGAGGGCTCTACACGATGAAAGCGGCCAAACAAGGCTTCCTCAAGCCCGTCGGCGAGTGGAACCAGGAACGCGTCACCGTGATGGGACCAATGCTCAAAGTGGAGCTCAACGGAACCGTCATTCTCGAAGCGAACCTGGATGACGAAGCCAAGTCTCACCCCCAGCACGAAGGCGCGAAACGCCGCTCCGGCCACATCGGCTGGCTGGGCCATGGTGACAAGGTTTCCTTCAGAAACATCCACATCGGCGAACTCCCTCCCGTGGCGGACGAATCCGGCGCGAAAGCCCAAGGTTTCACCAAAATCTTCGATGGCTCCACCCTATCAGGCTGGAAACATTCGCCGGACACCACCAACTGGGTCGCCATGAACGGCGTGCTCAAGCACACCGGCGAGAAAGGCCCGACCACCGATCTCTGGAGCGAGAAATCCTACAAGGACTTCATCCTCGCCTTCGACTGGCGCTGGAGCGGACGCGGGCCTAACAAATCCCAGCCCAAGGTCATGCCCGACGGCTCCACCAACGGCACCGTCGAGATCGAGGAGCTCGACAGCGGCGTCTATGTCCGCGGGAATTCCAAGAGCCAGATCAACCTCTGGAACTGGCCGATCGGCTCCGGCGAAGTCTATGGCTACCGCACCGACGGCAAAATGCCGCCCGAGGTGAAAGCCGCCGTCACCCCCAAGGTCAAAGCCGACAAGCCGCTCGGCGAGTGGAACCGCACCATGATCATCATGAAAGGCGACCGACTTTCCGTGAAAATCAACGGCCAGGTCGTCATCGAGAACGCCCAACTCCCCGGCGTGCCCGCAAGCGGCCCCATCGCCCTGCAATACCACGGCGGCCGCATCGACTTCGCGAACCTCTGGATCAAGGAACTCTGAAACACGCATCCGCGAAGGCGTAGTTGTATCATCGGGGGGAGGGCGCTACGTTCGCGTCCTCCCCCCAATCGTTTATGAAATGCAACCTATCCCCCCGGGTTGCGAGGAAACGCGGCCTCACGCTGCTGGAACTCGCCTTGGTCATCACCGTCATGCTGTCGCTTGTCGCGCTGCTCTTCATCGGCTCGCGTGCTTGGAAACGAGGCAGCAACCGCGCCAACTGTCTGCTCAGCCTGCGCAACATCCAGATGGCCACCCGTTCCTATCAGAACCTCTACGGCTACAGCTACGGCGGCCGCCCCTACGCCGAGAACGGCACCCAGGACATCGCCCAACTCCTCTATGACAAGGGCTACATCGCCCAACATCTGTTCCATCAAGCCAAGGGCCAGCAGCCCTGCCCCAGCGGCGGCACCTATTCCTGCGAAATGCCGGATATTTTCCCCGTCTCCGGCCAACTTTACCTCAAGTGCTCGCTGGCCGATGCCGAAGGCCACACGCCCGACGCCCGGCCCGATTGGTGAAACTCCGCGCTTGGCAGGAAACCTCTCCCGGGTGATGCATTCCCGCGTCACCATGGATTACCGCGAGGCCATCGACTGGTTGTTCTCCACCCAGATGTTCGGGATCAAGCTCGGACTCGAGGGACCGCGCCGCCTGCTCAAGGAATTCCTCGCGTTTCCCGCGCACGACACGCAGGTCATCCACGTCGCCGGGACGAATGGCAAAGGCAGCACCTGCGCGATGATCGACAGCATCGCCCGCGCCTGCGGACGCCGCACCGGGCTCTTCACCTCGCCTCATCTCATCGATTACCGCGAGCGCGTCAAAGTCTCCGGCGTCGAGATCCCCGAGGAAAACTGCGCCGCTATGCTCACCGAGCTGCGCGCCATCTGCGAGAAACTCGAACACCACCCCACCTTCTTCGAGATCACCCTCGCGCTCGCCATGCGCTGGTTCCGCGATCGTGGTTGCGAACTCATCGTCCTGGAAACCGGCATGGGCGGTCGCTTGGACGCCACCACCGCCGTGCCCGCCGACGTTTGCGTCATCACGCCCATCGGGCTGGATCACACCCAGTGGCTGGGCGACACGCTGGAAGCCATCGCCGCGGAAAAAGCCGGCATCTTCGTCACGGGAAAGCCCGTCATCTCCTCGCCGCAGGAACCCGCCGCCCGCGAAGTGCTGGAAAAGGAAGCCAACGAAACCCGTTCGCCCATCCAGTTCATCGAAGAGCCCCTAACAGGATACGGCATCGCCCTTCCCGGCGAGCACCAGCAATGGAACGCCGCCCTCGCCGTGGCCGCCCTCCACAAAGCCGGACTGCCTCTCAGCACCGACAGCATCCGCTACGGACTCTCCCACGTTTCCTGGCCCGGCCGTTTCGAGGAAATCCGCCCCGGCATCATCCTCGATGGCGCGCACAATCCCCACGCCGCCAAAGTCCTCGCCGCCACCTGGCGCGAACGCTTTCCGGACCAAAAACCCACCCTCCTCTTCAGCGCCGTCGCCGCCAAGGACATCTCCGGCATCTTGGAAATCCTCGCCCCCCTCGCTGAAAAAATCCTGCTCTGCCCCGTGGACACCCCGCGCGCCGTCCCCGCCGAGGAACTCGCCACCCAGCTCCCGCCTGGCGCACCGCCGCACACCTGTTTCCCCGGTTTCTCCCAAGCCGCCCTCGCGGCCATCGGAAACGACCAGCGCCCCGTGCTCATCGCCGGTTCCCTCTTCCTCGTCGGCGAGGCCCGTGCGTATTTCACGGCAGGAAATTTCCAGCCCAGCGCCCAGTAGGCCCCTTCCCCGGCTCCGCCGTCCCTCGGCCCCGCCCCACCGCGTAACAACCCGGCTCCACCGTGCCCCGGCCCCGTCCATTCGTTTAACGGCACGGTTCGTTCGTTTAACGGCCCGGTCCATTCGTTCAACGGCACGGTCTATTTGTTTAACGGCACGGTCCATCCGTTCAACGGCACGGTCCATTTGTTTAACGGCCCGGTCCATTCGTTTAACGGCACGGTTTGTTCGTTTAATGGCACGGTCCCTTCGTTTAACGGCACGATTCGTTCGTTTCATGGCACGGTTCGCTCGTTTAACAGCACATTCCATTTGTTTAACGGCCCGGCTCCTTTGTTTAGCGGCCCGGTCCGTTTGTTTCGTTAAACGGACGCCTGTCTCGCTAAACGGACGCCCGTTCCTCTTATTTCGGCCCATTTCCCCCTCCCAGAGTTCATGAATCCCATCATCCCAGCGGGATGAAAGCCATTAGCCGGGGGTCGAGCGAAGCGATACCCCCGGAAACGCGGCCCGACGCGCCATTCGATCCCGGAGGGATCGCAGCCGGGCCGCAATGTGGATCAATCGAAATATTTGGGATCAAATTCGATTCCGGCCTTGTTGAGCATTTCCAATAACTCTTCACGGAACGGTTTCACCCGGTGATGCTCCTCTTGATTCGCGATGTAGGCGCGCACCGCCGACCGCGAGGTGGCGCTGACGGTGAAAGCCGAGTATCCATCCTGCCAAGCGAAAGCTGCAATCCCGATCTCCTCACGCACCCAGGTGGTGGCGGCTTTTTTCAACTCCCTCATCACATCGGCGAGGCAGTGGGTGGCTTTCAGGCCGACGAGCATGTGAACGTGATCCGCCACACCGCCGATGCCTTCTGGAAACCCGCCCAAGCCTTGCAGCGTTCCGCCCAGATATTCGTGGAGCCGCGGACGCCACGAGACGTCGATCCATGGTTCCCGATTCTTGGTCGAGAAAACGAGGTGGTAATGGAGGCTCAGATAGGTGCTTGCCATGTTGCGGGAACGGATGAGCCGGGTTGGGATTCAGGAGAACGCAAGGTATTGCAACATTCGTTCCAAAGCGATGCGAGCCATTTGCGAGGTTGTTCCGATTGCGATCATGCGTGAAATCCCGATCCCGGAGGGATCAAAGCCATTAGCCGGAGGTTGAGCGAAGCGACACCTCCGGAAACCCGTCGAACTCGATATTCGATCCCGGAGGGATCGCAGCCGGGCTGGCATCCCTCCGGGATGCGATTCATCGGGCACGGTGGTCCGGTGGTGTCGGCGCTTTGCGCCTCGACCACCGGCTAATGGCTGTGAACCCGCCGGGTTCAGCTGGCGCATTTCATTGCAGCACCTATCAATACACCTCCACCGGCGATCTCTTCCCATCCTCCGGACTCCGCTCAGCGGCGAGTTCCTCGCCGAGGGTGGCGACGCGGAGTTTCCAGACTTGTTCGTCGAGGCGTTGGTGCTCGGCGATGGAGAAGTCCATGGGAGGGGCGAGTTTGGTTTTGAAATCTGCTAGAGAGGCAAGGGCGCGGTCGAGATCGGCGGCGGGCATGCTTTCGAGGATTTGTCTCGCTTCCTCGGCGGCGTCGAGGCGGTGGCAGATCATGATGAAATCGTTTCCGGCATGGACGGCGCGGCGGATGGTCTCGGGCCAGCCGAAGGTGTTGAGGATGGCGCCCATGTCGAGGTCGTCGGTCATGACGAGGCCCTTGAAGCCGAGTTCACGGCGGAGGCAGTGGTCGATGACTTCGGGCGAGAGCGAGGCGGGCACGACTTCCTCGCCGAAGCAGGGATAGTGGCCGTGGCCGATCATCATGGAGTCCACTTTTTGCGCGAAGGCTTGGAAAACCTTCAGCTCGCAATCGTCCAGCTCGGCGCGGGTGCGTGGGATGCGGGGCAGTTCGTGGTGGGGATCGAGCCCGGCGAAGGTGTATCCGGGGAAATGTTTGCCGCAGGAGAGGATGCCCTCGGCGGTCATGGCGGCGCGGAAAATCTCGGCTTTTTCAATGACTTCCTCCGGGCTGCCGCCGTAGCAGCGGCCGCGCAGGGAGTTGTCCGCCTCGTCGTCGAAGGAGATGTCGAGCACGGGGCAGAGGTCGAGGTTGAAACCGAAGAGACGCAGCAGTTTCCCGGTGAGTTCGCCGTGCCAGCGGATGAGTTCGGGATCGCCCTTGTAGCGGAGCTGCTGGGCGTTGGGCGGCTCGTTGCCGATGAGGCGGAGTCGGGAAACGCGGCCGCCTTCCTGATCGATGGTGATGACGGGTTCGGTGGCGGAGAGCTCGCGGAGGTCGTCGGTGAGTTTGCGGAGCTGGGTGGCGGAGACGATGTTGCGGCCGAAAAGGATGAAGCCGCCGGGTTGGAGTTTTTTCAGGCGCGCGGCGGTGGCGGCGTCCATCTCCGGGCCGGGCACGCCCACTAACAACAATTCACCCGCGGTGGTCTTCGTCATGGGCTTTGATTGAATGATCCGGCGTGGGAAGCCAAGCGAAACTCAGTGTTTCTCCGCGACCATCAAGGACAACGGCGAGGGCGCGAGTTGATCCGGCGCGGCGTGGTGATTCGCCATGACGGTGGCCATCGGGTCGAGGTGGTTGAGCGGATCCGAGGCGTATCCGGCGCCGATGTCCACCTCATCGCTGGCACGCATTTCGAAGTGCAGATGGGCGGGGTAGTAGCCGTTGGCGGTGCCGACCGTGCCGATTTTCTGGCCGCGTGAAACAAGGGTGCCGAGAGAAACGCCGATGCGGTCGAGGTGGGCATACATCGACTGGAGCATTTTCCCATCCGGCATGCGGTGGCCGACGAGGACGATGTTTCCCCAGCCGGGCGAGGGTTCGCCGGTGTAGAGGACGAGGCCGTCGGCGGTGGCGTACACGGGATCGCCGAGGTCGGTGTTCATGCCGCCGATGCCATTGAGGTCGTCGCCGGTGTGGTGGCCGCCGCGTTTCTCGTTCATGTCCCAGTATTTCTGGGCGTTGTAAACGAGCCCGCCGCGCTCGCTGCCCATCGGCGGATCAAACTCGGTGGAGGTGGGAATGCGCGCGCTCTCCCAAGGTGATAGAAACTGGAATCGGAAGTCGGGTTTCCCGTCCTTCGGCATCGCGAGCGGACTGTCCGCCCGGCGATGGCTGGTCTCCACTCGGGAGACGACGACGGCGAGGATCAAGGCCGCCACGGTGAGACCGAGGGCGATCCGGGTGTTTTTGTTGGATTCGGTTTGGCTCACTTTCGGAAAACTGGGAAACCGAGACTACGGGATCAACTGTGGCTTTTTTCCATCGCGGAGCCGCCATCGCAGCGGTGAGACGCCGCCGCCACTTTCCACCTTTGACATTCCCGCCCCGGGGGGACAGTTTCCCGGCGCGAACCCGCACTCCCTCTAAATTCCATGGCCTACGATCTCATTGTCATCGGGGGCGGACCGGCCGGCTATGTCGCCGCCATCCGCGCCGCCCAACTCGGTAAAAAAGTCGCCTGTGTCGAAGCCGACCGCGCCGGAGGCACCTGCCTGAACTGGGGATGCATCCCCACCAAGGCGCTGCTGAAAAACGCCGAGCTCTATCACACGCTCAGCCACCGCGCCAAGGAGTTCGGTTTCTCCTTCGACAATCTGCAATACGACTGGTCCTCCGTGATCGGCCGCTCGCGCAAGGTGTCTGATAGACTGGCCGGCGGCATCGAGTTCCTGTTCAAGAAGAACAAGGTGGACTACGTGCGCGGCTTCGCGTCCATCGTCGCGCCGGGCAAGGTGGAAGTCACCGCCGCCGATGGCTCGAAGAGCGCCGCCGAGGCCACAAACATCATCATCGCCACCGGAGCCAAGCCCCGTCCGCTGCCGCCGCTGCCCTTCAACGGCCGCACGGTCATCAGCTCGAAGGAAGCCATGGTTCTCGAAAAGCAACCGCAGAGCATGATCATCATCGGCGCGGGCGCGATCGGCGTCGAGTTCGCCTACATCTACAATGCCTTCGGCACCAAGGTGACGCTCATCGAGATGGCTCCGAAACTCGTGCCCGTCGAGGACGATGAAATCGGCGACACCTTGGAGAAATCCTTCATCAAACAAGGCATCCGTTGCCTTGCGAACCACAAGATCACCGCCACCGTGGACCACGGCACGCATGTGGAAGTCACCGTGGAAGGCGCGAAGGAAAACGGCACCTTGTCCGCCGACGTGGTGCTCGTCGCCATCGGCGTGATGCCCATCCTGCCCGGCGGCATCCAGCCGGAGCTAACAGACCGCGGATTCGTGAAAACCGGCGATCGTTACGAAACCTCGATCCCCGGCGTGCATGCCATCGGCGACGTCAGCGGCCCGCCGCTGCTCGCGCACACCGCATCCTTCGAAGCCATTCAATGCGTCGATGGCCTCTACGTTGAAGGGCACAAGGTCCGCAAGGTCACCAATTTCCCCGGCTGCACCTACTGCCATCCGCAGGTCGCCTCGGTTGGCAAAACCGAGCGCGCGCTCAAGGAAGCCGGCATCGAATACACCGTCGGCAAGATCCCGTTCGTCGCCATCGGCAAGGCCATCGCCGCGGGCGAGCCGGATGGATTCGCCAAACTGCTCTACGGCAAGAAGCACGGCGAGTTGTTAGGCGCGCACATCATCGGAGACAACGCCACCGAACTCATCGCCGAGATGGGCCTCGCGCTTGACCAGGAACTCACCGCCGAGGAGATCCACGCCACCATCCACGCGCATCCGACGATGAGCGAGGTGATCCACGAAGCGACTCTCGCCGCCGAAGGCCACGCGATCCACTTCTGATCGGAAACATCATTCCAGATTCCCCAACACCCTCACCCGCCCCGTGCGAGTGGGGGTGTTTGGTTTCATAGTGGAGGGATGCTGGCGAGGATCTCCGCCAAACGCGTGGAAGTGCCGTGGGTGGCGCACCAGTTTTCAACGTAGGCCATGTCCAATGTTTCCGGACCTTGCACGGCGAGCACGTCGCGGGCGTCGTCGAGGTCCTTCGAGCGGCCCCAGCGGATTTTCTGGACGACGATGTCCTCGGCGGTGGGCAGCCAGGTTTCATGTTGAAGCTGTCCGGAATAAAGCCGCTTCCGGCGCTGGAACTGGGAAAGCACGAACGGATCGTCGAACAGTTCGAACAATTCCACCTGATAGGAAGGCCCTGATTTCGCGCGGCCGATATGTCGACGCCCCCAAGTGAGCGTGTCGAACTGGACCCGATCTCCAAATTCGATGTCAGCACCCAACAAACGGATGATTTCGCCAATCGCTCTCTTTTCCTTCACATCAACGACCACATCAAAATCCTTCGTGGATCTGGGAACTCCGTAAAAGTTGTAGGCGAAAGCACCTGTGACCATGTGATCGGAGCCCACAGCCTCGCATGCCTCGATGACTTTAAGCGCCAGTTGTTCGATGGTCATGGCAGTTGCTCAGTTTGGTGCCTGGTCGGTGAATCGCCCCGCGTCGTGAACCTTCCTCAAACGATCCAGCCGCCGACTGACTTCTTTCCACCCCACTTCCACGTCGTCGGTGTTCAACTGCCACATCGCACCTTCGAGCATGCGCTGAAACGCGTCCCTCGTGATCTCGAATCCGGCATCAAACCTCTCCTCCGGCGTCATCGCGCGGGCGCGCAGGACTTTTTCCCGGTAGATCGAGTCCTGAAGATCCTTGAGCGCGGTGGGGTGATCGTGAGGATTGGCCACTGGACGGGACTTTGCCGTGAAGCGGGAGGGACCGCAACCGGGAAAAGCATTTCCGAAACCCGGGAATCGGAGGATTTTCGAAACGATTTGTCCTCAAACGCCTCCTTGCTTCGTCGTGGAGGTGAAACCAGACTCCAGAACCATCATGAGCAACTCCATCGTCATCCAACCCTACCTCTTCTTCGGCGGCAACTGCGAGGAAGCCCTCGAATTCTACCAATCGGCCCTCGGTGCCGAGATCGACATGATCATGCGCTACAAGGACGCGCCGGAGCAACCGCCGGAAGGCATGCTCGCTCCAGGTTATGAAAACAAGGTGATGCACGCCGGTTTTCGGGTGGGCCCGGCGGTCGTCATGGCCTCGGACGGCTGCGGCGAGGCCTGCGACTTCGGCGGGTTCGCGCTTTCGCTGAGCTTGGAAAACGCCGCGGCCTGCGAGAAGGCGTTCGCGGCGCTGACCGAGGGCGGCGAGGTGAAGATGCCGCTGGGCGAAACGTTCTGGTCGCCGTGCTTCGGCATGGTGCAGGACAAGTTCGGCGTGCTGTGGATGATCACGGTGGCGGAATGCACGCTGCCATCCGCTTGATGGAAGGCGGGTTGACCCTCGGAAGCCTGCCGCGCTAACATCCCGCGCATGGGATTTCCTGCAGACTTCACGTGGGGCGCGGCCTCGTCCGCCTATCAGATCGAAGGAGCGGCCGCGGAGGACGGAAAGGGCCGCAGCGTGTGGGATGCCTTCTGCGAGGTTCCGGGAAACGTCGCGGGCCGGCACCATGGACTCGTGGCCTGCGATCACTATCACCGCTTCCGCGAGGACGTCCGGATGATGAAGGACCTCGGCGTGCGCGCCTATCGTTTCTCGATCTGCTGGCCCAGAGTGATTCCGGACGGAAGAGGCGCGGTGAATCCGGCGGGAATCGGTTTTTACGACAGGCTGGCCGATGAGTTGTTAGAGCATGGGATCGAACCCTGGGCGACCTTGTTCCACTGGGATTTTCCGGAGGCGCTCATGTCCGCCGGCGGCTGGCTGAACCGGGAGAGCGCGGATTGTTTCGCGGACTACGCGGCGGTGATCGCCCATCGCCTGTCAGACCGGGTGCGGCACTGGATGACGCTGAACGAGCCGCAGTGTTTCATCGGATTCGGCCATTGCACGGGCACCAACGCGCCGGGTTTGAAGCTTTCCCACGCCGAGTGCCTGCAAGCGGGGCATCATGTGTTGCTGGCACATGGCAAGGCGGTGCAGGCGCTGCGCTCCTTCTGCGTGGTCCCGCCGGTGATCGGCTGGGCACCCGTCGGCGTGGTTTCCATGCCGGCATCGGACGATCCGCGGGACATCGAAGCGGCGAGAAACTCGATGTTTTCCGTCCATGGCGGTGACTCAAGAAACATGGGAATGCACGCCAACCTTTGGTCTAACACCTGGTGGGGTGATCCGGTCGTGTTCGGCACCTATCCGGAGGACGGCATCCTAGCGGCCGCGGACGCCATGCC
>DAISZP010000073.1:0-14660 GCA_036824745.1 Luteolibacter sp. | reverse complement strand
CCAATCGTAGAGCGTCTTGGACGAGTAACAGGAAACACCGACCTGCGCCGAGTTTCCTTCCCGCCCGGCGATCTTGTGCTCTCCGAACCAATAGTAGGTGCCATCGTGAAACAGGACGCCGCCGCCGTGGGCGTTGATGTGGACGCCTTTGTCATCCGGCCAGACCTCACCGGGAGTGAAGGCATCCGCTCCAGCCGCGTGATCAGGGGAAACGCAGGCGAGCAAGAGCAGGAGTTGAAACAAACGCGTCATCGTGAAAACCGTGATCCGGAGCGGTGGGGTGGAAACCCCGGAGCGGCGGGATGGTTACGGAAGGTGACGCGTGGATATTCCGATGGATGTGATTCAACCGGATGCGCGGGACGATTTCCCCGCCGCGATCTGTTAGCCCAGGGCGAACTCGCCGTCGTCATCCACGCCCATCCAGCCAAGGCGGCCGAAGGCGCGGAGGATCGAGTCGATCGGTTCGCCTTCCTCCTCGCCTTCACCGTGCTCGATGGTGGCGGAACCGCAAAGGCCGCGGTTCGCCTCGATGCTGATGACGGTGGTGTAGCCTTCCAGATAGATCCAATCGCCCCACGATTTTTTCTCGTGGCGTGGTTCCAGCTCCTCCTTGCGCAATGAGGAGAGCACTTCGCTCATGGTGCTGGGGGCTTCGGATTCAGGTAGTCTTACGAGTGTTTCCATGCAGGAGAAGGATTGGGAGGAGATTCAGCGTTTGGGATTGTGGACGAAATCAGGGAAGAGGTCGAGGGTTGTTTGCGAATGTGGCCTCGCAAAGTTTGGCGTAAGCGCCGCCGTGCGCAAGCAACTCTTCGTGGCTGCCTTGTTCGATGAGACGCCCGCGGTCAAGCACGAGGATGCGGTCCGCCTGGCGCACGGTGGAAAGGCGGTGCGCGATGACGAAGCAGGTGCGCTCCGAGCGGAGGTTTTCCAAGGCTTCCTGCACGAGACGCTCGGTGCGGTTGTCGAGCGCGGAGGTGGCTTCATCGAGCAGGAGCAACGGTGGATTCTTGAGCAACGCGCGGGCGATGGAGAGCCGTTGTTTCTCACCGCCGGAGAAACGTCCGCCGCGTTCGCCGGCGATGGTGTCGAGTCCTTCAGAGTTTGAGCGGACGAACTCCGCGGCGTTCGCGGCTTCGAGAGCGGCCCAGAGTTCGGCGTCGGTGGCGTCGTGTTTCGCGAGCAGGAGGTTTTCGCGAAGTGTGGTGTTGAAGAGGAAACTTTCCTGCGTGACGTAGCCGAACTGGTCGCGCAGCCATTCCTTGGAGATCTCGGCGAGCGGAATGCCATCGATGAGGATGCGGCCGGCGCTGGGTTCGTAGAAACGCGTGAGCAGGTTGAGCACGGTGGACTTGCCCGCACCGGTGGCGCCGACGAGCGCGATGGTCTCGCCGGGTTTCGCCTCGATGGTTAGATCGTTGATGGCCGGGGCCTCGTCCTTGTAGTGGAACGATACGTTTTCAAAGCGCACGTGGCCGCGCACGGTTTCCGGTCGCAGTCCTTCGGTGATGTGGGATTCATCCGGCGTGTCGATGATGGCGAACACACGCCTCGCCGCGACGATGCCGCGGGTGAAGACCTGCGAGAGCGGATTGATGCGCGAGATGGGATCGAAGAGGAAACCCCAGGCAACGAGGAAGGCGATGACGACGCCGGGTTCGATCTTGCCCTGAAGCGCCCACCACGAACCGAAGGCGACCATCAGGATGATGCCGGATTCGGCGATGAAGGAAACCGAGGGCCAGACGACGGCTTGGCCGCGCATCACGTTCATGTGCTGCTCGCCGACCTTGCGCGAGGCCTTGTCGAACGTATCGAGCGCCTTGGGTTCCACGGTGTAGGCCTTGATCTGGCGGATGCCGGCGAGGTTGTCGTGAAGGATCGCGTTCAACGCGGAGGAGGCTTCCGAGGAAGCACGCCACATCGGCTCGGATTTCCGCGACCACCAGGTGGTGATCAATCCGATGAAGGGCAGGGGAGCGAGAGTCACGAGAGTGAGTTGCCATGAGTTCGAGGCGAGGTAGCCGAGCACGATGAGGAACTGCAACACGGCGGCGAGCGCCTGATCCACGCCCTCGATCATCACGCGGTCCATCGTCGGCACGTCATCGGCCACGCGCGACATGATCTCGCCGGAGGAGTTCGAGTCGAACCACTTCACGGGCAGCCGCTGGAGCTTGTCGTAGAGCTCCACGCGGACGAGGTGGGTGAGCTTGAGTTCGAGCGCGTTGTTCACGTAGGTGCGCAGGGTGAAAAGAAGTTGGCGTGCCAGGATCGCGCCGATTCCGATGGCGGCGGTGGGAATGATGAGATCCGGCCGGTTTTTCCCGATGATCTCATCCACGAAGCGCTGGGTCACTCCCGGCAGCACGAGCACCAGCGAGGTGCAGCACACCGCGAGCACGAGCGAGAGCAGGCTCCGCATCGGAAACCGGAAGGTGTGGCGCAGGATCCTCAGGAGGATGGACATGGCATGAGAGTGGGCCGTACGAAGGAATGCTGGAAAGGCAAAAAGCGCGATTGTGCTTGATGGCGGATGAGCGCCGCGATTGTTGGGGCGCGCATGTCGTCGTTCTACCTCATCGCGTTGCTGGCGGCGTTTTGCATCGGCTTGTCGAAGGCCGGCTTCAGCGGCATCTCGATGGTGTCCGTATTCCTGCTCGCGGATCTGTATGGAGCGAAGGCCTCGGTGGGGCTCGCGCTGCCGCTGCTCATCGCGGCGGACCTGATGGCCTATCCGGCGTTTCTCAAACACGGATCGTGGAAACCGGTCTGGCGATTGTTAGGGCCCACCTTGTTAGGTTTGATGGCCGGTTGGCTGCTGCTCGACAAGATCGACGACCAGATGGCGCGCAAGGTGATCGGCGTCTGCGTGTTGTTCATGGTGCTGGTGCAGGTTTCCCGGCGCACCAAGCCGGAGTTCTTCGACCGCTGGGTGGAATCCCGCGGTTTCGGCGTGAGCGCCGGTGTGCTGGGTGGATTCGCCACCATGCTCGCGAACGCGGCGGGTCCGGTGATCCAGCTCTACCTGGCGGCGCGCAGGATTCCGAAGATGGAACTCATCGGCATCGGCGCGCGGTTTTTCCTGCTGATCAACCTGCTCAAGGTGCCGCTCAACGCGAAACTCGCGCTCATCACGCAGGAGAGTTTGTTGGAAAACCTGCGCATTCTCCCGGGCGTCGTCGTGGGAATCCTCTGCGGACGCTGGTTGATCCGGCACGTGCCGCAGGCGGCCTTCGAGTGGATGATCGTGGTCTTCTCCGTCATCGCCGGGCTGCGGCTGCTGATCTGGTAGAGAAGCTCAGCGCCAGGATTCCGAACGCAGTTTCTGATAGTTCTCCCACGCGAGGAAGGCGAAGAAGATCGCCAGGAGGTAGGACTGCAGCATGAAGTATCCGTAAATCGCCACCGCCGCCGCGCAGGCGATGCCGATCTGATAGAGCCTCTGCCGCGGATACACGAAAAGCTCCGCGATGCGTCCGCCATCGAGCGGCAACACCGGCAGCAGATTGATGAGACTCCACCAGAAGTTGATCCAGAGCATCTGGCCGATGAAATCGAAGGCGATCGGGTTCGCGATGATGAACTCCGGCAGAGCTGTGCTGGAGAAGCCCATTCTGAATCCGAAAAGCATGCGGGAAATCAACGAGAGGACATCCGCGGGCGGAAAGGCGGCGCACAGCAGGCCCGCCGTCAGCGCGAACAACGCGAGCCCCGCGCCGGGCCCGGCGGCAACCATCCGGAAACGATGGGAGCGGCTCAGCGGCGCTCCCTCATGTTGCGCCAAACCGCCGAATGCAGTGAGCGTGATCCGCGCGAACCCGCCGCCGTAGCGCAGCCCGGTGAGCGCGTGACCCAGCTCGTGCACCAGGATGGAAATCAGGGCGGCGATCATGAAAATCACCACCGAGACGATCGCCTCCCGCGAGTGCGCTTCCAGCCCGTTACCCAGCAGGCAGGTGGCCACCCAGAAGAACGGTTGGATCTCCACCGGTATGCCGAAAAGTTTGAAACGAATCATCCGCACGCTTGCTAGTCCATCCCGCCCGTCTCCGCAAGGGCGCTTCCTAACGTGCCCGCGTGGGGGCGAAACCTTGACCCCGCGGAATCCGCGGACTATAGAATCGGCCTCGCCCGGTCCGCAATCGACTGGGAACCAGCCACCCAGCCCTAGTTTCCCACATGCCCTCCCCGCATCTCCTTGCTTCCGCGATCTCCTGTCTCGTCTTCTCCGCGGTCTGCTCATCCTGTGTCACCTCGCCAGGCCCGGTCGTTCACAAGCCGAAGCGCATCCTCCACGAATGGTATGACGACGGCGGGGCGGGGAAGGTTTCCATCACCATCAGCCTCACCGACCAGATCGCGGACATCGAGCGTGGCGGCCGCGACGTCGGCTGGTGCTACGTCGCCACCGGGAAAGAAGGTCACTCCACCGCTCCCGGAAGCTACAAGATCACCGAGAAGATCGAGGACAAGCACTCAAACCGCTACGGCTGGATCGAGGATGAGTTTGGAAACGTGATCGATGGCGATGCCAAACCCAGCGACAAGGTGCCGGAAGGCGCGCACTACGTTCCCGCGCCGATGCCCTTCTGGATGCGGCTCACCTCCTATGGAATCGGCATGCACGGCGGGCTCATTCCCGAGCCGGGAAAACCGGCGTCCCACGGCTGCATCCGCATGCCCAAGGAATTCGTGCCGATTCTCTTCGATGCGGTGGAAGTGGGCACGCCCGTGGCCATCACCAACGCACCGAGCAAACACGCCACCCGCATGCAGGTCCCGCAGGATGAGTTTTTCGAAGGTGACCGCCGGGTGATCGCCACCCGCCCGCTCACCCCGGGGGAAAATGCCGCCCGCCAGAATAAGGACCGGCAGCGCCGCCTGACCGATCCTTTTCAGATGAACTGAACGCAGCTCCTTGAAACGAAGAACCCGCCCGGAGGATCTCCGGGCGGGTATCGGGGGCGTTCTGGCGGTTTCGGAATACCAATCGCTTATGGCTGGGCGGGTACGTAGAGTTCCGATCCTTTTGCCAGAACGGTTGCTTGGGTAAGGTCCAGTCCGTTGAGGTCGTTGAGACGCACGGTGTCGGTGCCATGGTTGCTGGCGAATTCACCGTAGGTCATCTCATTGTCAACGGTCACGGAACGGACCTTCTTCTCGGGGTTAGGGGAGGAGAGGGAAGAGGCGGCAGGAGCGGGCGCGGGTTCCTCGGTTTTGGCCACCGGCTGCGGAGCAGGGGCGGGTGCCGGAGTTTCCACGACCGGCTTGTGCTCGGCCACGGCAGGTGCAGGAGCCGGAGTTGGAGCAGAGGCGGCTCGTTGCACGCCTTTGGGAGTCTCGGCGATCACCGGGATGGTGTTGGAAACCGGCTTGAGCTCGGAAACCGGGCGTGGTGCCGGAGCTTTGGGTGCGGCTGCCGGTTTTGCTTCCGGATAGCTCGTCTTCGCGGCCATCACCGGGGCTGAAGCCGGCACCGTGGCGGGAGCGGCTGGAGCGGCGGCGGGTGCGCTTTCCTTGGAAAGGCGAAGCACCAAACCCGGGCGGAGCGAGGTTGCCTTGATGCTCGGATTGGCCGCCATCAGCGAGTTGGTGGACATCCGGTATTTCTTGGAAATGCTGAAGAAGGTTTCGCCTTGGCGCACCTTGTGGGTCTTGCCCGCATACTTGGAGACGGGCGCGGGCTGGGCCGCTACTTGGGTTTTCTCCGCGATCACTGGGGAAGCCGGTTTGGAAACTCCCGGAATGGTCAGTTTCTGCCCGGGATGAATGACGGAACTGGTCTTCATGCCGTTGGCCTTCGCCAACTGGCTTGCGCTGCATCCGCTGCGGCGGGCGATCCGTTCAAGGCTCTCGCCGGACTTCACCACATGCACTGCCGTAGTCGCCGGGCTGCTTGGAGTCGCGGTTTTTGCAGGTGCGGCCGTGCTCGGTTTGGAGCCGCCCAACTGCTTTTCGAGATTCTGAATCTGCTGCTCCTGCTGGCTGCACTTGGCGCGCAAGGCTTCCAGTTCGGTCATTCCCCTGGCTGCGGGGCTGGCCAGCAGCATCGACAATGTGGAGGCAAACAACAGCGTCGCTTTCATAATAGGCCGGATTCTCTAAAATAATTAGTCAGTATCAAGAAAAATTCAGTAATTCTTAAATAAAGGGCTCGGAAAGACCATGGATTCAACATTCTTCAAGACCGCGAACCGGGTGAAAATTCGATTGAAATCAATAGTTCAATCAATTGTTTGATGCGGGATTGGCGTTCGCTGTCCCTAAATTTGAAACGAAACCCATCGCTCGTCTCGAACGACTCGCGCCAGTTTCACGCAAAAACGGGCACCCCGGATTCGAGGTGCCCGTTTTGGAAGGAATGGGGAAGTTTTCCCGATCAACCGATCAAGCGCGGCCGAGGTAGCTCTTGTCCTCGGTCTTCACGTTGATGCGCTCGCCGACGTTGATGAAGAGCGGGACCTGAACGATCAGGCCGGTTTCCATGGTGGCGGGCTTGTAAACGTTGTTGGCGGAGTCGCCTTTGACGCCTTCCGAGGATTCGGTAACGGTCATGGTCATGGTCAGCGGGAGTTCCACGGAAACGACCGAGCCATCGGCGATGAGAAGGGTGTAGGATTGGCCCTCGATGAGGAAGTCCTTCACGTTTTCAATCAGGTCTTCGAAGACGATGGCGTCTTCGTAGGTGTTGGGATCGAGGAAATGGTAACCGCTGCTGTCCTTGTAGGAATATTCGTGCGGGGTGCGCTCAAGAACGACGCCATCCAGCGAGTCGTTCGAAGTCAGGCGCAGGTTGAACACCTTCTTGGTGGCCACGCTGCGGAGCGACATCTGCACGTAGGACGCCATGCGCGGCGGGGTCTTGAGTTCGGTCTCGGTGACGAGGCAGATTTCGTTGTTGTGGCGGACGGCGTGTCCTTTGCGGAGGTTGATGGCGGGTACGCTTGGCATGGCTTTCGGACGGCGGGGATAGGCGGCGGGCCGCGGTGAGGCAAGCACGGATTTCGGAGGAACCCGACGGGTTTCCCTATTTTCCGCCTGCGAGAACCCACTCGGCCACCTTTTCGTCGTCCTCACCGGCTGCCCATACCCGCCGCAGGAAGTCCGCGGGATGGAGATCTCCGTGTTTGGAGAGGAAATTCCGGTCGCCGCCGCAGCCGAACATCAGATCGGGATCCAACTCGCCCCGCAGCTTCGCCCGGGCCTTGGCCAGAATGCGCGGCAGGTAGGCGATGCCCTGGAGCTCGTCGCCAAAGGTGGGCACATCGTCGCGCGTGAGAAACGGCCCTTCGGAAGGCACGCGTTCCTGTTTCACGATGAAATAATCCCGCCGCACCGAAGCCACCAGCAAGGCCGTGGCGGGCGAGGGGACCGCTTCCTCGCAGAAATCCTCCACGAAGTCGAAGAACTCGCGCGGCTTGTGGCCGATGCTGCCGAGAAACGCCAGATCCGCCTCGGAGTAGTAGGTCTCAAAGTCCTTGTTGCCCGCCTGATAGAGGGCGACACAGCGGTCGAAGAGTTCGGTGAAAACGTCGTTCCAAGTCATGGCGCTTCCGTTACGTCATAATCTCCGGTTGCGCAAGCTGAGCTGCAACGATTCATTTTTCCGAGTCCTTTGGCTTTTCTGCGATTCGATGGCAGATATTCTCCCACTCCGCAGTGGCGCGAAAGACTCCGATTTTTCGAAGTTCGAAGTCGGCGGAAACTCCTTCGCGTCGTCCCTGAAAAAGCGCCATTCGCTTGTCTTCCATAAGCTGTAAGTTCCACCAGTTTTCTCCAGTTCGCATTTGAGTGGCTGGGGCTTGTGGGGGATCCGCATGGACGTACACGCTCGCAAGGGAATTGGAATCGGGATCCAGAATCTGTTCATCATCTGCGAGCTTCGGATACTTCTCGGGAATTCGAGAGATCTCCTCATACAATACTTTGTCGGTGAATCCTCGAGAAACCGCGGTGTCGGCAACATCGAAATCCTTGCTGCCTCTCTTGAATGGAGGATTGCCCGCGGCCTTCCTCAAAGCTAGCAGAATTTTCTCAAGGTTCTCCGTTTCCCGGTAGCTTCCGATGCAATGGTAGCGGTATGTGGATTCCGATTGTTGAACTTTGAAAAGGTAGAGGCTCTTCACTTCAGATTCGGAAAGTTCTCCATGTTTTCCTACCGATGTGCGTCTGCTGATCGAAGCGATGAAATACGGACGATCATCAGGGGCTGCCTGTGCCGCGGGTTTGATCACGCAGCTAGCCAGAAAACTCCCAGCGTCGCCGACTCCACCGGTCGGGCCGTAATCAGGCTTCGTTTCCGAGATCCTGACAAACTCCTGATAGAGCGCATCGTCGTGGAAGACGTAGTCCGGGCTGTTCTTCGACTTCTTCAATATCGCAACAAGACCGGGCGGCGAGATCGGGGGGCCGGGTTTTGTCCCCTTGCCCGCATCCTCGGGATTCTGGCCGGTCGCTGGACCTTGAAGCAAAAAGCCAAGCGCCAAAACGGCGAGACGGATTTTTCTGTTTGAGGTGAGGCTCATTTTGCGACTGTGGATGGAACCTGCCGACATCGATATTCCGGGCATGACGAGGAATCAATCTTCCAATCCCGCGGTTTCAATCGAACCGCGACTCCACCCACCCCGCCAAGTCCGCGAAGATTCCATCGGCCAGCGGCGACGTCGCGCCGAGTGCCAGGGCGGGCACCTGCTCGCGGGTGTGGTCGGTGCCGGGGTGATAGGGATCGTTGCCGTGATCGGCGGTGAGGATGACGAGGTCTTCGGGTTCGATTTTGGGAAGGAAGGTTCCGAGCCAGGCATCGAACTCCTTCAAACAGTTCGCATAGCCTTCGGGATCGCGTCGATGGCCGTAGAGCGAATCGAAGTCCACGAGGTTTACGAAAATGAAGTGCGGATGCGCTCGTTGCTCCGCCCAGAGTCGGTCCACCGCGGCCATCCCCTCCGCGTTCGACTTGGTGGGATGGGATTCGGATATGCCGGCCCCGGCGAAGATGTCGGAGATTTTTCCCACGCCGATGGTTTCCACGCCCTTCGCCTGCAAGCGGTTCAAGACGGTTTCGCCGGGCATCAGCGAGTAGTCGTGACGGTTGCCGGTGCGTTTGAAATCCGCTGCCGAGCTTCCGAGAAACGGCCGTGCGATCACCCGGCCGATGCGGATGCCGCGTTCGTCTAACAACGATCGCGCCGTTTTGCAGAGATCCCACAAGCGGTCGAGGCCGAAGACCTCCTCGTGTGCGGCGATCTGCAGCACGCTGTCCGCGCTGGTGTAGAGGATCGGATTTCCCGTCCGGAGGTGTTCCTCGCCGAGCGAAACGAGAATCTCCGTGCCCGAGGCCGCGTAGTTGCCGAGAAACCGGACGCCGCCCCGCCTTTCGAGTTCCCCCACCAGATCCGGCGGGAATGATTCGAAGGTGGCGAACGCCTCATCCAGCGCGCAGCCCATCAGCTCCCAATGACCGGTCGTGGTGTCCTTGCCCGCGCTTTGTTCGTTGAGGCGGGCGAACGAGGCTCCCTCTAACAAATCAGCGGCCCGTTCCAGTCCCATCGCCTGATAGAGTCCGAGCGACGCGAGATTCGGAAGTTCGAAATCCGGAATCCGCTCGAACAAATGCCCCAGCGTGTCCGCCCCCGCATCGCCATAGTCCGCGGCATCCGGCGCGTTTCCGCAGCCCACCGAGTCCAAGACAATCACCATCGCACGTTTCATCCCGCTATTCAAAAGCATCCGCCGCGCCGCCGGAATCAAAAAGTGGCGTGATCCCACAAACGCGGAAGAATCAGCGCGAAATCGACAAATGAAACCCGGTGAGTTCGCAGCGTTTCCGCAGCTTCTCCAAAGTGACGATCTCCTTGCCGCTCAGGGGATCGGCGACCGTCAGCATGTCTCCGTCTCGCTCCAATACCGCGATGAAATGACCAGCGCTTCCAAGACGGATTCCGACCATGGCTGGAAACACCAGGTCCTCCGGCATTCCCGGGCGAAAATCAAACTTCGCCTTCATTCCCTTCGCGCGGACAAACCTGGCGAGATACCACGCTTCAGTGCCTCCCGCGTAGGTATGTGCTTGGGTCGCGACTTCCTGTTCCGAAACGTTGAGTCCGAACTTGTGCAGAATGGTCGCCACACTCGCTGGCCCGCAGGTGGATGCGGTGCTTTGAAGGCAGACATCGTTCTCCCATTTGGAGGAAAGCGCATCCGCGGGAAGTGGCGCGAGGATGGGTTTCAAGTAGGGGACCGCGGTGACGGTTAGAAGTCCTGCCAATGCAAATGGCAGTGACAATCTCGGCAGCAGCGTGACGAATGCCCCCGCGGCCGCTCCAAGAAACAATGAGAAGCACTCAAATCCCGGTAACGAACGGAACTCGTAAAACCACGACCGCTCGGGCAAAACGTGCAGGTAATACACGGCCGCAAGAAGTGCCGGTGCGCCCGGAATCGAGAAAACGAAAGCCGCCAGAAGCCTGACGCGGACCGGGCGTTTCTCGAGTCGGTCATAAACCAGCTTGAACACGATCAACGATCCAAGCACCGCAGCCAAGCCTATCAGATTCAGGTTCACCGCCCGCAATTCAAAAGCATCCGTCGCGCCGCCGGAATCAAAAAGTGTGACATGCGCGGCGACCGGGTTTGTGATGCGGGCATGCCCGACGATGGGTTCCTTGAAATTGCGTTTGATTCCGCCGGATACCGGGAGGAATGCGCGTTGCGTGATGAAGTGCTGCGCCGCCCGCTGGGAATGAGTTTGTGGGATGAGGATCTTTCGTCGGAGGCGTTGCAGTATCATTTCGGGTGGTTTGCAAACGGATGCCTGCTCGCTTGTCTGATCGCGGTTCCACTAACGGAAACCGAGGTGAAGGTCCGGCAGATGGCGGTTTCTCCGGAAGCGCAGGGACGGGGGATCGGGCGTTTGTTGCTCACCGCGATGGAGCGCGAGTGGGCGGCTCGCGGATACCGGGAGGCGGTTCTTCATGCGAGGGCGGGCGCCTTGGGGTTCTACCAGAAACTCGGATACCAATGCGAAGGCCCGGGATTCACCGAGGTGGGGATTCCCCATCGGCGGATGAGAAATGGCTTGTTGAAATCCATGCGCGCATGAACCCGCACCCTGCATTTGAAACGATTTCGCATCGACCGTGGCCGCTGCCATCAAGCCGTTGGAATTGGCGGCAGTCGTGGCTGGACCTCGCGTTCATTCACTATCGGGTGGAGGCAGCGAGGTTGAAAAACATGCTGCCACCGGGACTGGAGTTGCAGCAGTTCGACGGATCGGCGTGGGTGGGATTGGTGCCGTTCCGGATGTCCGGTGTGATGCGCCGGCATTTGCCGGACATGCCTCCGTTTTCCTCGTTTCCGGAACTGAACCTGCGCACTTACGTCGAGGCAGGAGGGAAACCCGGTGTGTGGTTCTTCAGCCTGGACGCGGATTGCTGGCCGATCGTTTTCGGCGGTCGTCATGTTTACGGCCTGCCGTATCACGCGGCGCGCATGAGCCAGAAGCACGAGGACGGCTGGATCTCGTTCTCAAGTGTTAGAAGAAGCGGCGGCGTCGCTTTCCAAGCCCGCTATCGTCCGGTGGTAGAGAGGTTTCAAGCGGAACCCGGTTCCTTCGAACATTGGGCAAGCGAGCGTTATTGTCTCTATTCCCACGGCAGGAGGCGGGGCTTGGAGCGGGTGGAAGTGCAGCATCCGCCGTGGCCCTTGCAACGGGCCGAGGTGGAAATCGAACACTCGGAAATCCTGCAAGCGGCGGGCATCGAGCCGCTTGGCGAACCTGTCTGCCACTTCTCGCCCGGCGTCCACGTGGTGTCCTATCCGATCGAGAAGCTCCGGTGACGGCGGTGTTTGTTAGAACATGATGTTAAGTCCGGTGAAGATTCCGTGCTCCGCCATGTCATAGGTGAAGGCTCCGTCCTGATAGTCGGTATCGAGGTAGCGGTAGCCGAGCTCCGCGGAGACTTTCTCGGTGAAACGATAGCCGACCGTGCCTTGAAGCGACCACGTGAAATCGGAACCCACGCTGAAGCCGCCGATGTCGCTGCGGCCGGCGAGGAACCACTTGTCATCGAAGTTCCACTGGGCGCGCACGCCGAGAATCGGATCGATCCAGTCCTTGTCCGCGGAGAGCGAAGTGGGAGCGCGGGCGCTGATTTGTTTGTTGATCGCGCTCGCCAGATCCTGCTCCGCTTGTTTCACGCGGGTTTGAGCCTGGTTGACCTTGTTCTGAAGGGAGGCGTCCACGGATGCGCGGAGTTTCGCGATTTCCAGATCCGCGGCGGCTTTCGTCAGGGCGAGACGCTCCTTCTTCAAAGCAAGGGCGATCTTGTCCGAGGCGAGATCCCGGAGGTCCACGCCGCCGCGCGAACCCCGGGATTCGAGTTGGCGGATCATCAGCCGTTTCACCTTCTTCTCCGCTTCCGCTTCGATTTTGGTGCGCACGGTGTTCTCGATCTTGGTGCGTTCCGCGGCGGCCGCGGTCTTGAAGTCGGCCACCTTCGGTTGCACGATGGCTTCGGCGCGGTCTTCCAGTCCTTCGACAATCCGGTTGGAGGCGTCCGTGCTCAGACTCGCGATTCCCGCGGGATCGAGCGCGGCTTCGAAGTCCAGAGACAGGTTGTTATAACGGAAACCTCCGTACACATCCACGAAACCCTCCGGGCACTCGTAAATCCGATAGGAGACCGAGAGCTCGCCGATGAATTGTTTCATCTCAAGATCCACGTGCTCATAGACGCGGCCCGGCGTGCTGCCGGAGCCGCCGAGATCCGCGTAGAATCCATCCGCGAGGATTCCCCAACGACCTTTCCGGGCCTCGAATTGCAAGGCCGCCGCCATGTCGAGATAATCGATGATGTCGGCAAACGAAGGAGACAACTCGGTAACGAAAGGTCCCACGCCGGTCTTGCCGTCCAAGCCGGTCAACCAGCCGTAGGGCTCGACCCGGAATTCCCAGCCGCTCGCGGACGGCGGAGGTGTTAGATCCACCGCCGCGTCAGGCACGCCGGCGAGCGCCGAGGCAGGCAGGCCCATGCCCGCGAGTGGAATGAGCCACGCCTTTGTAAGCTGAGTTTTCATGGTCGTTGGGGAAATGGACGATCAGTTGGAGGGATGGATGCGGGTGATCTTGGAGCCTTGCAGGCCGAGTCCGCCCATCAGACCGCGTTGGTTGAAGATGAACGCGTAGGTGGATGCGTTGA
Source organism: Luteolibacter sp. (assembly GCA_036824745.1). GTDB lineage: Bacteria > Verrucomicrobiota > Verrucomicrobiia > Verrucomicrobiales > Akkermansiaceae > Luteolibacter. Next base: position 1,455 of record DAISZP010000073.1, on the reverse strand, counting down.
GCGTGGTGGTGCTGAGCGAGGTGGCCATGCCTTCATCCACCACGACGAGGCTCGGGCTGGAGCCGATCTCCCATCCATCGCTGCGGTTGATGTTGTCGAAGGCGGACTTGTCCATGAGGAACAACGCGTATCCGTATTCCTGGATGCCGGCTTGCAGGCCGTAGGACGCGCCGGCGGTCTGATAGAAATCACGCACGGAGCCATCGGGGCGGATCAGACAGCCGTTGCCTGCCATGCCACCCACCATGAAGCCGCCTTTGGTGATGTTCGGGAAAACGAGGATGCCCTGGGCCCGCTCGCCGAGCTTGCGAGCGCCGGGTTTCGACGCGTAAAGCTTCTTGAGCGCGGCGCGGGAATCGTTGGCGAGTTGCTTCGGATTCACGCTGGCGGCGTTGAGGTTGGTGATCGGGTCGTTGGCGCACTGCGTGAGGGCGAGGCAGCCGAACGTGAGCAGGGATGCGGTGGCGAGGTGTTGGATGCTGGTTTTCATGTTTCTGTTGGTTTCTGTTTGGTGATACCTGGATGGCTAACGTTTTCTGAGAAAGGGAATTTTTGATTTCTGGTTTTCCGATGGCGGCACGGCGGTGGCCGGCTGTTTGGATTGAAGACTGAACGTGGTTCGCTCCTTCACCGCGCGTCCGCCTCCGTCTGGAGTGTGGAATGCGATCCTCCCGGCTGGCGCGGTGATGGATGGTGTGTCGATCTCGACCTTGAAGAAACCAACCTTGGCTTCGACCGTCGCCTCCTCCCAGAACACGGAATTGGACTTCACCAGGTTGCTGTGTTCATCGCGGATGCGTGCGGTTAGAAAAATGCGTTTGCCGTCGCGCGAGAGTTTCTTGGCGATGATCTCACCCACCGGGGTGTCGTTGTAGCTGATCGGTGCGCCTGCATCGATGCGGGTGGATGGAGATTCGAGCACGACCTCAAATCCGGGTTCGTTCATCAGCGCCGGAGCCTCCTGAGGCACCGCATTGAAATACTCGGCGAGTTCCCCGCTGCCGGGAGCGCAGTTGATGTAAACACCACCGACGATAGTATCGATTCCCTTCACTCCCTTGAGATCGACCTCCGGGCGGGTCACTGCGAACTCCGCACCGCCGCGCCGCAGGAAATCATAGCCTGGAAGAAACCGCGCAATGGCTTCCACACGGCGCTCCTTCACGCGGACCGACTCCACCAAGCCGACGGTGATGCCAAGATACCGGAGCTCCGTCTTGCCGGCTAACAGACCTTGTCCGTCCTCGAACTCGATGCGGATGGGATCGGAAACCGCGGCCGCCGCGGTCTCGCTGACCTGGATTTCATAGGAAACATCTTCCGCGGCGGCGGTGCCGGGTTTCCCAAACACATCGAAGGCGAGCCCGCCCTGCCACAAGGCGGACAGGCCGGGTATCTGCACGCCCACCACGCCGGGACCCACGTTGAGCAGTGCCGCGGGCACCCGCCAGAAGC
>DAISZP010000072.1:0-14788 GCA_036824745.1 Luteolibacter sp. | reverse complement strand
TTGGAACCTGCTGCTGCGAGTGAAGTTGGGCCGATGTCGAGCGTGCTCACCGGTTCCTGATAGATCCTGCCCTTCGGGAGTCCCCCCGGCCAGCGGGCGGCGAAGGCGACGCGGATGCCGCCTTCGAAGAGGCTGCCTTTGTTCCCGCGCCATGGGCCGTTGTTGAACGGAGCGTAGGTTCCCGCGCCGTTGTCGTTGAGCAGCCAGACGATGGTGTTGCGATCGAGGTTCTTTGCCTTGAGTGTGGCGAGGATTTCGCCGACGGCTTCGTCCTGGGATTTCATCATCGCCGCGATGGTCCGGCGCTTTTTGTTTTCGATACTGGAAAACCCGGATTCGTAGCCCGGCTTGGCCTGCATGGGCGAGTGCGGGCAGTTGAAGGCCGCATAGATGAAGAAGGGTTTGTCGCTGTTTTTGCCGATGAAGTCCACGCATTCGCGGCGGATGGCATCCGTGGCGTATTCGTGCTCGACCTCGGGTTTGCCATTTCTGCGCCAGGCACCGTCGGTGTCGCGCGGGCTCTTCAAGGTTTCCGCGAGATAGCCCCTGCTGCCGCTGATGAAGCCGTAGGATTCATCGAATCCGCGCTCGAAGGGTTGATAGCCTTTGCCTCCGCCCAAGTGCCACTTGCCAAATGCTGCGGTGGTGTAACCGAGTTTCTTGAAACGCTGTGGCAGCAGGGTTTCGGAAAGCGGCAGGCCCTGTGTGCGCTGGCCGGTGATGTTGTATTCATGTCCGAAGCACGATTGGTTTCTGCCTGTTAGCAGCCCGGCGCGCGACGGACTGCATACGGGCGCGGACACATAGCCCGCGGTGAAATTGACACCTTCCTTCGCGATCGAGTCCATGTTCGGCGTGGCATAGTCCTTGCAGCCGTTGAACCCGAAGTCCGCCCAGCCCCCGTCATCGGTGACGATAAGGACCACATTGGGCGGGCGCGCGGGATTCGTGGCATCACGCGCGCCTTGCGCCATGGTGGCCATGGACGTCACGGCAAACAGAAACGCGTAAAAGATGGGGTTGCGATGCCGGGTTTGTATCATGAATTGAACTGCTTTGGTGTTTAGTGATCTTCCTTGGAGAATGCCGCGTAATTTCCGGCGATTCCCGCGGATTCCGAGGTCCCGGAGAAAACGAGAACCCGATAGGCGAGGTGTAGTTTATCCCCCTTGGCGATCCTCGTTGATTTGTTGTCAGACGGCCAGAACATCGGCGTGGGTGACAGGAAGCCGTAATCCCGGGTGAACCACGGCGATGGAAAACCGTGGTTGCCGGGGTGTTGAAGAATCGCAAGGCCATCGGTGGTCTTCCCATCACGGGCACCGTAGCAGGCGAGCCATGGCGAGGGCTTGCCGAAGGTGCCTTTCTCGCCCTTGTCTCCATCGGCATTGACCATGATGCCGCCGAAGGCAGGCGTGAGATCCGGATCCATCCGCGCGCTGAAAAGCGAATGGTTGGTCTTGTCGATCACCACATCGTTCAACGCTTCCAGAATCACGGTGAAATCAATCTGCCGGAGTTGGGCGGTCGGCGCGCTGATCACGATGCGGCGCTTGTCGCGAACCGGCTGCGGCGCGCCGGGGCGAATCCAATCGCAGGAGTCGGTGATGACGATTTCCCTTCCGGACGCCGATTCCAGGACTGGCCCGGCGGAAACGATGCGTCCCCGATCCAGCCCGTCCTGCCAATAGTTGCCGCCATTCACCCTGTCGCAACCGAAGTACAGGGAGCTGTGATGCGGAAACTCGCCGTTGCGCATCGATGTGGCGGACACTCCCGACGGGGCGTTCACAGGAAAGAAGAACGGATATTTCTCATCTCCGGAGAAGCGATAGCTGGTGAAGAACTTGCCACCCACCGTGACGTCAATGCGCGAGCTGGACCTGACGGCCAACAGTTCCTCCCCCGCCTGCGAAAGCGGGGATGGTGCCAACGAGCAGACCGTGAGAGTCAGAAAAGCCAACAGCTTGCGGTGGGATGGCCTTGATGAAGTTGCGCTCATTTGTTCTTGGTCTTTTTCTTGATTCCGAGGTCCGTCCTGAATGCCTCCATTTCGCGGGTCAATTGTCCGGCGATTTCCTCGTGCGCCTTGGCGACGTCATTCCTCTCGCCGGGGTCTTTCGAGAGATTGAAGAGTTTGTCACCAAGCAGTTTCCATTCGCCGCGGCGGATGGCGGAAGGCGGGTAAAACAAGGTGCGCTCCGGCAACGATTCCTTGCCGGTCATCGCGGGCCAGATGTTGATGCCGTCGAATTTCACGCCGGCTGGCGTGGATGTGCCGGTCAGCGCTAGGAGGGTGGGCATCAGGTCAATGACATGGACCGCGTCCTCACGCACGCTGCCCGCCGGTATCGCGCCCGGGAGTTTCGCGATCAGCGGCACGCGGATGCCACCTTCCTTGTTGGAGTGCTTGGCTCCTGATAGGGAACCGTTGGAGCCGACAAGCTCGGAACCGTTGTCGCTCATGAAGATGACCAGCGTGTTGTCATCGAGTTTCAAGGCCGCCAGTTCGGCGAGCAGATGGCCGATCTGGTCGTCCATGCAATTGACCATCGCGGCATATCCACCACGCGTTCCGTTAGGGTTGGAGGAGGCGTTGAATTTTTTCAGATAGGACTCCGGGGCCTGGAACACGCCCTTCTTGGTGGAGAAGTGGGGTGCGGTGTAACAGATCTGCAGGTAAAACGGCCCCTTCGAGTGATCCCGGACGAACTTGATCGCACGTTCGGTGAAGAGTTCGGTCGAGTATCCCTCGCGGAAGACCTCGGTCTCACCTTCCCAGAGATCGTGTTTTCCCTCGGGTTTGGAGCTTTTCTGGGTGGAGTCCGTGTGCTTGTAGTAGTCGATCTTGCCGCCGCGGCATCCGAAGAATTCATCGAATCCCATGCGCGTGGGGAGCACCTCGCCATCGTATCCGAGGTGCCATTTGCCGACGAGCCCGGTGGTGTAGCCGTTTCCTTTGAGAGAACTTGCGAGGGTTTTCGCCTTCGCGAACGCCTTCACGCTTCCGCCCATGAGAACCGTGCGGATTCCCGAGCGCTCCGCATAGCGTCCGGTGCTCAGCGAGGCCCGGGTGGGAGAGCAGATGTTGTAAGCGTAGGCTTGGGTGAAACGCACGCCTTGCTTGGCGAGACTGTCGATGTGCGGAGTAGGGATGTCCTTGCAACCGTAGCTGCCAAGGTCGCCGTATCCGAGATCATCGGCGACGATGAGAATGATGTTGGGTTTCGCGGTGTGGGTTTCCGCGGACGATGCGGGTGCATGGAGCAGCGGGATCAATGTAACCGCGATGGTCAGGCGGCGGAGGAAGCTCATGTGGTGTTGTTTCTGTTGGAAAGGTTGAAAATCCCGACAAGCGCGGTCTATCGACGTCTTCTCAGGAGCAGCAACGCACCGATGCTGCCGATAAGGATATGGCTGGATTCTGGAACGACCTGGATTGCCATGTCGTTTCCGCCGGCGAAGGACGAGGAGGAGCTGTCCGCCTGATAGGTCAGTTTGAATGATTGCGAACCGAGGGTGAATGTCGATCCTTCGGAGAAACCGGCGAAGCTTCCCGCGATGGCGTCCGCGCCGTCGTTGAGTATGAGGAAGAAGATGTCGTTGTTGTTCCAGGCTCCGGTGCCGAGCGCGGCGAGGTCGAGCGTGGCCGCCGGATCGATAGTGAGCGCGCCGGTCAAACCCAGTTGATCATAATTCACTCCGCCGTCTGGCGTAACGCCACGTGTGAGTTCAAGGCTCAGGATGCCGCCGGAACCGATCGTCAAACCTGAGGTGGTGACGTTGAGTTTCCCCGCGCTGTTTCCGGGGGCGAGTTTTCCGCTCACCGTCACGGTCTTGCCCGTAGCGTCGAGGTGGCCGATGCCGCCGACGGTTTGCGAGCTGCCGATGGTGAAACCCGTCGTTTTGGTCGTGACGTCCAGAGTGGTGCCGCTGGAGCCGCTGTCACCGATGATGACGTTCTTCGAGCCTTGAAGGTTGCCTGCGGAGTCGAGCTTCAAGGCGCCGGCTTTGATGACGGTGTCTCCGGTGTAGGTGTTGTTCGCGGAGAGTGTCAGGGAACCTCCGTTGATGACGATGCCGACGTTCTTTGTGCCGGAATCGATGCTGTCCTGAATGAGTCCGGAGTAGCTGGATGTGCCGGTGAGGGTTAGGACTGAGTTTGATGTGGTGGAACTATTGCCGATGATGGCGGTGGTGCCGGCGTTGAGTTTTGAGATCCCCACCAGCGATTGGTTGTAGCCCGCGAGGTCGAAGCGCGATGTGCCGTTTGCCTCACCGAGGCTGAAGGACGCGCTGGTGGAAATGCCATTGTTCGCGCCGATGCGGATGGTGGATGTGACTCCCGAGCGGGAGCCGATGCCGATGGAAGTGTAGTTTCCGCCGCCTGAGAAGACCGCGTTGCCGGCACGCAGGTAAACCTTTCCATTGCTGTTCAGCGTTCCATTGAAAGTGATGGAGGCGGACGGCAGCGCGTTGTTCGTCTCGAAAGTCGAGGTGCCGGTGGAGGAAAACGTGACCGCGTGGTTGAAGGTGATGCCGTGGGTGGCGGATGTCGCTGTGAGAGGAGTGGCGTTGTTGAGCGTGAGGGTGTTCGAATCAGTGATGACCACCGGTCCGTTCATGGTTCCGAAGGTTAGGTTTCCGATGGAAATGTTTCCGCCGAGTGTCAGCAGCGCGGCATTTGTGGCGGACAGGGTGTTGGTGAAGGAGCCTGTATCGGTCGTGTTCGGAGCGGCGGACCAGTTGGTCGCGTTGGCGAGCAGGGAGGTCGTGTCGTTTTTGGTGACAGTGGCCGCTTGCGCATCCCGCAGCGTGAATGCGAGCAAGGTGATCGGGGCCAGTTTGAGTGAGGGTTTCAGGGAGGCCATGGGATCTCTGGTTTCGGTATGGGGTTGCTGAAAATCGTGTGAATCCGCATCGGATCCACGGATGGGACGGCGGCCATCTTCAAACACTGATGCTAACCCCAGCGGGCGGAACGTCTATTACCCGGACGGATAGGTTGGTAAGGGTTTCCGGAACGGCTTCGAAGCCCTCACGGCAAACTCGCGCGGACCCGGAAAAAGTTCCGTGGTCCGGAGAAGTCCAATGCCCGTATGACGGTGCTGCCGGTGCCGCGCAGCGCGGGCAGGGCAAGCAACCACGAGTTGCTCGTCTCGTCATAGCGCTGGACTTCATACAACCTCGCGCTTGAGCTTCCGTAAGCAATCTGCCCCGATGTTGGCGCAAGCGGGTGGAATGTGGCCGCGAATCCTGAAGTCGGGGATAGGGGATTGCTGCCTGCCAGAAACTCCCGGCGGTTGCTTTGTCCGTCACCATCGCGGTCGGCGTCCGGTTCGGCATATCCGCCGGCGATGTCGGCTGGTGGAAACGTCTCAATCATCCAGGAGTAATAGGCGGACTCTTCGGCGAACGCGGAACCGAGCGACTGCTGGCCGTTGGCGTCGAAGTGGAGGTTGTCGCTTTTGAGCGAGAAGCTGTTCGTGTTGACGATTTCCGTTAGGGGATCGGTTGCCGCCACCGCGTCCTGGGCGGCTTGGATAATGTCCATGCCGGTGGCGTCATTGGCGGTTTGTCCGTCGGACAATCGGCCGATGACGAATGGCAGGTTGGCTCCGTAGGTGGCCCGAAGATCGGCGATGAAATTTGTCAGGTTGTTTTGATAGGCGTTGGCCCGGGTGAGCGAGTTGGTGTCGCTCTCACCCTGCATCCAGACCAAGGCCTCGATTTCCAGAGTGGCGGCAGGATGGGCTGCGGCGAGCGCGACCAATCCGGAGGTCACCGTTTGCTGGAAGATCACATATTCCGGGCCATCACCGGTTGCGCTCGCATCACCGCCCGCTTTCCAATCGGAATACAGGCTGGTGCCGCCATTGGCATACTTGATCAATGCGACCCGCGTACCGGATTCCGACGAATGGAGGTCCGCGAAGCGCCGGCCTAACAAAATTTCGGGGCCGAACTGCGAGGTTTCAGTGAGACCCGGGCGGAGTGTGGTGAGCGCAGCCGTGTTTCCCTCCGTCTTGTAGTAGAAATCCACATCGTTCTGGGGGGATTGAAGTTGGACTGGCAGACCGGACACCACCGCGCGGCCATCGGCGTTGGATTGTCCCGCGATCAGCAGGACACGCAGCCGGGTCGCGGTGGAAACCGGCGGATTCTCGTCGGGTTTTTCATCGTCATACAGAGCCTGAACCTGGCTCGCGGCCAATGCTCCGGGCATGACGTGGATCTCGTCGAGGGAGCCCTGGAAATTGTAGTGAAACGAACCCGTGGGATAGGCCTTGCCGATGGTGTCGATGGCGAAAGAGGTGTTTCCGGACAAGGTTTGTGAAAGTTGTCCGTTCTGATAGAGCGAGAGGCTGCCGGTCCCATTCGCCACGAGCGCGTAGTGGCGCAGCTGGAGATCCTTCGGTGTGGTGAAGTCGAGCGTGGTGTTGTTGGACGAACGGAAGCGTAGGCCGCTGTTGCCGTCGTTGAGCCAGATGAAGTCGCTGGTCGTGGCGGCCTTGCCAATCACCATGCCTTTGCTGGCTCCGGTTTCGCCGCGTTTCGCCCAGAACGTGATCGTCCATGGTTCGTTTGCCGCGTAGGAACCTTCGGTGGAAAGATTGACGTAACTCGAATCCGCGCCATCAAGAGAAAGCGCGCCGGAACCGCGGGCGATGGCCGTGTTGTCCGTGGTAATGGAGGCGTTTCCCGCCGGGGTTCCTGAAATGGCAGCGCTGCCGCTGTCGGAGAAGTTTCCATCGTAGCGGTGGTGGAAGCCGGCGAACGAAAGCGGCGCGGTGGTGTCGTTTTTCTGATAGAGAGCGGCGATCTGCGCGGCGCTCAGGGATTCATCGTGGATCCACACTTCGTCGATCTGCCCGTCCATATCGTAGCCTGTGCCGTTGTAGGCCTCGCCGATCGTGTTGAAGGTGAAAGTGGTGGACATTCCGGAGCTTGTCCCGAGAAATGCGCCATTCAGATAGGTTGTTAGATTTCCATTCGCGGCGGCGGAAACCGCATAGTGATGCCAAACAGTGCTTTGTGCCGCAGGACTTGCGATATCCGCCTGGGTAGTGGCGGTCTTGTCCGTGCCGCGCCAGCGGAGGCCGGTGAGCAACGGTTGTCCGCTGAGCTGGCCTCCGGCTCCCACTCCAAGTCCGATGAAGTGGTTGCTGTTGGTCCGGTCACCGATGATCATCGACCATTGTTTCGAGGCGGATGTTTTGCGCGCCCAGAAGGAGATGGTCCAAGGTTCGCCTGCTGCGAAGGTTTTGGTGGGAATCGTGAGGTAGTCGCGGTCCGTGCTGAGATTCAAACATCCAGCGCCGAACTTGTAGTCGTCGCTGTGGATGCCGCTGTTTCCGAGGGTTCCCACATCTGTAAGCGTTCCGTTCCTGCCGTTTCCGGAAGAATCGGCGTAGTCCGTATCGAACGAGTAATGCGCGAGGACTCCAGCCGTCGAAGGCAGGGGCAACAAGATCCCGATCAGGAGGAAACTGCGGATGAAGGCCATGGGTTTCAGTTTTCGGACCATGTAAGTCTATCCCGGGTACGCGGTCCGTCCATTACCCGGTCGGATAGCACGCCATGAAACAGGAAGGCCGCACGTGAGCGCGGCCTTCGTTTGGAATCATGGTTGCATGAACTTGGTTTTTCAAATCACCCCGTTCGCGCAGTTGCAATCGCCTTCGCCTTTCAGCGCGTTGATCAGGTTCGTGAGCGACTTCATCGCCTGGCGCGGCACGCTCTCGTAGGTGCGCGAGCCGATGTGCGGGGTGATCACGCAGTTCGGAGCTGTTAGGAGCGGGTGGTCGGCCGGCGGGGGCTCAATGTCCAGCACGTCCGCGCCGTAGCCGCCGACCTTGCCGGATTTGAGGGCCTCCACCATGTCCGGAGTTTCGACGATCTCGCCGCGGGCGCAGTTGAGGATGACCACTCCGTCTTTCATTTCCGCGATCTTCTCCTTGCGGATCATGCCGCGGGTTTCATCGGATAGATTGCAGTGCAGTGAAACCACATCCGAGTTCACCAGCACCTCGTCCATGGTGGCACAGCGGGTGACGCCGTGTTCGGCGGCGAATCTCTCATCCCAATACGGATCATAGGCGATGACCGGCATGCCGAATGCCTTGGCGCGGATAGCCACTTCCTTGCCGATGCGGCCTAGGCCGATGATGCCCATGGTTTTCTCGTAAATCTCGTGGCCGGTGAGACGCAGCCATTCGCCATTGCGTGCCGCGGCGGCGGTGGTGACGATGGTTTTCGTGATGCCGATGAGCAGGCCGAAGGTGTGCTCCGCAACGGTCGTATGGTTCACGCCAGGAGTGAAAAGCACGGGGATTTTCAGTTCCTTGGTCGCCGGGATGTCGATCTTGTCCAAGCCGATGCCATATTTGGAAATCACCTTGAGGCGGGGCAGGGATTTTTCCAACACGGCGCGGGTGATCGCGTCGTCGCCGCAGAGGAAAGCGTCGAAGTCACCTGCCAGCTCAAGCATACGGGATTCGGGAAGAGGACCGCGCTCGCGGACGATTTCCCAACCCTGGGCCTCCATCAGCGGATGGTGTGGGCCGGGGGTGTCTTGATAGCTGCAAGTGGTGAGGAGAACACGCATGAATTTCGGGGTTGAAGTTGCCGGGAATTCCACCAGATCCGGCCCCGGACGCAATTGCGGATTCCGGGCGGGAAATTGCGCGTTCGCTCAGGCCCGGAGTTTTCCGATCCGCACAGCACAGAACTTGTAGTTCGGCTGCCGCGAATGCGGATCGAAGGACGGGTGGGTGAGCCGGTTCAGCTCCGGATAGTGCATCGGAATGAACAACTGGCCGCGATTCACGGTGGGGGCCACATAAACCACGGCCTCCATCTCGCCGCGGCGTGAGCTCACACGCACGGTGTCGCCGGTCCGTAGATCCAGCAGGTTCGCGTCGTCCGGATTCACCTCCACGTAGGCCTCGGTCGGGCATAGTTTCCTCAGAATGTCGGATTTCCCCGTGCGGCTGAGCGTGTGCCACTGGCTGCTGGTGCCGCGGCCGGTGAGAAGAACGAAGGGATATTCCACGTCAGTCGGTTCCGGCAGTTCGCCCGGCGGAGTGAAGAGGAGTTTAGCCTTGCCGTTCGGCGTGAAGAGCCGGCCGTCGGAGAATAGGCGGCGTTCCTGGTTTGTTTCCAGTCCTGACTTGGGAAACGGCCACTGGATGCCACCTGCGGAATCGAGGTGATCGTATCCATCGATGCCGGTGATGTCACACGGACGGTTCTTTGTTAGATCGCGCAGCAGCTTGAAGGCTGCCTCGGGATCGGTCCATTTGGAAAACATGTCACCGCAGCCCCAGGCATCTGCGATCAGGCGGAAGATGCGGAAATCTGATAGGGCCTGGCCCGGGGCCCTGCGCACTTGTTTCAGCGTGCCGATGCGGCGTTCGGAGTTGATGAAACAACCGGATTTCTCTCCCCATCCGGCGGCGGGCAGGACGAGGTCCGCCACCTTCGCGCTCTCGGTGGAGTGATACATGTCCTGCACCACGAGGAACTCCAGTTTCTCCCTCAGAGCAGCGAGCCGGCCGCTGTCGATCCACGAATGGAAGGGATTCGTGGCAACGATCCACAGGCCCTTGATCGTGCCGGCTTCGGCCGCGGCGAGGATCTGATCGTATGCCAGCGATGCCCCGGACGGGATGCTCTCCACCGGAATGCCAAGCCCGGCGGCGACTTTTTCTCGGTGCGCCGGATCCGCGAAATCATGGCCTCCCACCAGCGAGGTGGTGTTCGAGAACAAGCGCGATCCCATCGCGTTGCATTGGCCGGTGATCGAATTCGCGCCGGTGCCGGGCTTGCCGATGTTTCCCGTGATCAGCGCGAGGTTGATCATCGCCTGCGCCGTTCTAACACCCTCGTGGGACTGGTTCACGCCCATCGTCCACCACCACGATACACGCTTTCCGGATCCGGAAACGAGGCGCGCGAGTTCCTCGATCGCCTCGGCTGTTAGGCCCGTCCTTTCCACCACCGACTCTGGAGGATAATCGCGGACGAATTTCACTAAATCATCATAGCCCTCGGTGTTCGCGATCGATTCCGGATCCGTCCGGCCATCGCGGATGATGCAGTGGCCCAGCGCGTGGAGCAACGCGAGGTCGCCCTTCGGTTTCAAGGCCACATGCTGCGTCGCCGCCTGCGCCGTTTCCGTCGCGCGGGGGTCGATTACGATGATCTCTGGCTTGCGTTTGTTGCGCATCACGCGCTGCCAGAGGATCGGGTGAGCGATGCAGAGGTTGGCTCCGACCAGCACGATCACGTCGCTCTCCTCGAAGTCCGCGTAGGTGTAGGGCGGCGCGTCGAACCCGAACGACTGCTTGTAGGCGGTTGCCGCCGTCGCCATGCATTGGCGTGTGTTCGCGTCGCAATGGAGGAATCCCATGCCGAACTTGAACAGGCAGCCCAGAAACGCCATCTCCTCGAACGGAATCTGGCCCGTGGAAAGAAATGCGACGGACTCCCGGCCGTGCGATTGCTGGATCGCCTTGAAGCGGGAAACAAACATATCCAGCGCTTTCTGCCAGTCCACCGGCCGCAGCTCGCCGCTTTCATCACGCGACAAGGGCGTTGTCGCCCGGTCCGGCGCATCGAGCGGATCAAGCGCCTGCCACCCCTTCGGACAGGCCATGCCGAGGTTCACCGGATACGCTGCCTGGGGTGTTAGATTGATCGCCTCGCCGTTCGCGTCGAGGTGCACCTTGAGCTGGCAGCCGGTCGCGCAGTATCCGCAGATGGAGGTCGCGGTGGACGCGGGTTTCAAGCGCGCCGGCACCTTTCCCAGGCCGAATCGGCCGGGTTCCAGCACCAGATCGCGGGAGAGGGGGCCGGTGTGCTGTTTGAGGAGGCGCTTGAGCATGAAGGCGTGGTTTTCAGGACTCTCATGCAGGTTCCGTGCGCTTGCTAGGAAAAGGGCGGTGAACTCCCGCGAAACCCATCATACCCACGATGAATGACGGTCATTCCATTGCAAACGGGACGCGAATCTCGGAACACAATTCTCGAAAATGCCTTGCTTACCCCGGGTTTTGCGCTACCAGTCCGCCGCGCGCCACATCCGGCGTCGTTTGCGGGTCCGCTTGAAAGGCCCCGTCCTTTTCCGGTCTTCGTCGATGAGAGAGATTGTTTGAGGTTCACTGAAAAATCGCTCATCGCCCGCCATGCCGTCGGAATCCGACGGGCGTTGGCATTCTGAAAACATGACCCCGACCTCATTCGAGGCGTTGCCGCTGGCCGCGCCCCTCCAGCTCGTTTTGCGCGAGCTCCAATACACCACGCCCTCGCCGATCCAGGCACAGGCCATTCCCCACCTGCTGCAAGGCCGCGACTTGTTAGGCTGTGCCCAGACCGGCACCGGCAAGACCGCCGGCTTCGCCCTGCCGATTCTGAACGCCCTCCACGAGCGGCCGAAACAACTTCGTCCGAAGACCTGCCGCACGCTCGTGCTCGCTCCTACCCGCGAGCTCGCGGCGCAGGTCGGCAAGAGTTTCACCACCTACGGCCGTCACGTGAAGTTCCGCCAGACGCTCATCTACGGTGGCGTGGGCCAGGTTCCGCAGGTCAACGCCATGCGCGCTGGTGTCGATATCCTCGTCGCCACTCCGGGCCGTTTGCTGGACCTGATCGACCAACGCCACATCGATCTCTCGCAGGTCGAGTTCTTCGTGCTCGATGAAGTGGACCGCATGCTTGACATGGGTTTCCTGCGCGATGTGAAACGCATCGTCTCGCTGCTGCCCGCCAGGCGCCAATCGTTGTTCTTCTCCGCCACGCTCGCTCCTAACATCGTGGATCTCGCCAAGTCGATCCTTCAGGATCCGGCCCACGTCAGCATCGCTCCGGAGGCGACCACCGCCGAGAAGATCGAACAACAGATCTGCTTCCTCGCCCGCGAGTCGAAACGACCGCTGCTCGAACAACTGCTGCGCGACCAGGCCGGTGCCGCCGCCCAGAAACTGACGATCGTTTTCAGCCGCACCAAACACGGCGCGAACAAACTCGCCAAGAGCCTTTGCGCCGCGGGCATTCCCGCCGACGCGATCCACGGCAACAAGTCCCAGGCCCAGCGCGAGAAAGCGCTCGAACGTTTCAAGAAAGGTCTAACACCCGTGCTCGTCGCCACCGACGTCGCTGCCCGCGGTGTGGACGTGAAAGAAGTCGGGCTCGTCGTGAACTTCGATCTTCCCAACGAACCGGAAGCCTACGTGCATCGCATCGGCCGCACCGCGCGTGCCGGAGCCGAAGGGCGCGCGGTTTCATTCTGCTCGGAGGACGAACTCGAATTCCTCCGTGAAATCGAGAAGACCATCCGCATGCCCATTCCGAAATGGGATGGTCACGACTGGCATCTCGAAACCCTCGCTGAACGCCACTCCCGCGTGAAATCCGGAACCCATCACTCGCCGAAACCCGCCTCTTCGGGCGGTGGCCGCCGCCGCAGCCGCGGACGGAGACGATAGAAGGCGCTCGCCGGGTTGGGGAGTGATGTGATGGGATGCGCCCGTCCATGGACGCATCCACATCACCTCCCGTCCATCCGTCCATCCGGATGGTGAGCGGATTTCACGAACTGCTCACGACGCCACTGGCCGATGGCGTGAACGCGCTGTGCTGGCCCCGGGTTCTAACGGGAAACTTCGTCGAAGTGGTTTCCCTGCTTGGTGCCGGAGAAGGCATCGTCAATCTGGACGAAGAACTGCTACGAAGCCTGCCTTTGAGTGAGGATGGCCGCATGGCGGCGGAAATCATGCTCGAGGACCAGCGGATGCTCCGGGATCTGGGCCTCGATCCGGAGCTCAACCTCATCCATGCCTATCAGCGCGACGAACATCCGGGCCCGATCGCGATCGACGTGCTTTCATGGCATGCCGACAGCGCGTCGGACGAAACCGACACCTGGCTGTGCACCTATCACGGCGCGCCGAGCGAAGGCGTATTGAACGAGCAGGTCGTGAAGAAAGTGGACGTTCCGGAGATCCGCGCGGAGTTGCTGCGCCTCCACGGCGGGGCGGATGATGAGGATTTCATCGAGTATCTCGCGGAGCATTGTTACGACCTCCACTACGCTCCAATTCCCGGAGCGCGGCCGTATTCATTCGGCGTTGGCAATCTCTGGCGCGTCTCCACCGATTGGCCGGGCAGCCCGGTGTTGCCTTGCGTGCATCGAGCTCCGCAAACACGGCCGGGGGATCCGCCGCGCCTGCTGTTGATCAGTTAGATCCTGCGGATGGATTCAATCAGGACTCAATGGCCTCCGCGGGGCCCGAAGTTTCCCGGCATTTTCGGGGCTTGGACGGATTGGAAGAAGATCTGGCGTTCGAGCAGTTCCGAAGCTAACAGTATTGGCAGGGCGGCCCACGGTTGGATCGCTGTGGCGACGATGGAAACAAGCGCCAATGCGATGCGGGAACGAAGGACGAGGGCGAGCGGTCCGAGTTGCAAACGCGCGCTGTGGACATCCGGCGACCATTTTGAGTTCCGATCTGTTCCTCGTACAAGCAATCGGAGTTCGGGTAGCAGTTTGACGATCACCACGGCGGCGAAGAGCGCGGTGGCGGTGGCGGAGGGATGGGAGATGGCGTTTCCAAGCGCTGCGAACGAAGCCACGGTGCCGAAGAAGCGCATCGCACCGAACGGAAATCGCCAGAGCGAACGGCGGGTGTCGTGATAGATCATCACGCTGGTGAACACGGCGAGCAGGCCTAGCGGAAGTGCCGAGTGGGAAGTGAGAAGTGAGAAGTGGCTTTTGAAGGGGAAGTCGGGAACAAAGGGCAGCGCGCAAAGCACGAGGGGAATTGGCGCGAAGAGCGAGAAGGCGAGGATTTCGCGTGAGAGCCAGGAGGTTTTCAAACCGAGGAAGAAACGCCAGGCTTTGAGCGGTTGGCCTAGGTGGAAGACGGCGGCGATCATGCCGAGGTTGAAAAGGACGGTCCCGGCGATGAGTGGTGCGAGGCTGGAGCCTCGCGGTCCGACGATCAGTCCGACTCCGGCCTGGGTGAGCATGAGCATGAACACCAGCGGCCAGTGCGCATGCTGGGGAATCAACGCCTCGCGGTCGGCAGCGAATGCGCTGTCAGGAACCATGCGGCCGACGTAGCGGGTGGTGGGGCGGGTGATTCCCGGATCCGGGATGGAGGATCGTGGATCGTGGATGGTGGATGGGAAAAGGTTCGCCGATCCTTGTTTGGCCACCCTCACGATGCGGATCGCCGCGGTCGGGCAGGCCTGCACGCAGGCGGGTGCCTCGCCCTCGGCGAGCCGTTGGTGGCACATGTCGCATTTTCTAACAATCCCGCGCTTCTTCGAATATTTCGGGACATCGTAAGGGCATTTCAGGATGCAGTAGGAACAGCCTATGCATTGGTCGTCAAGGTGGCGGACGATGCCGGTGTCGTCGTTCTTCTCATACGCGGCGACCGGGCAGCCGTTGAGGCAGCCGGGGTCCTCGCAGTGGTGGCAGGCGGTGGTGATCGTCTGCTGCCAGCCCGGGGCCTCGCTTTCTCCTAACAGAAGTCCGGTGTCGCGCCAGACCTCGTCCTCATCCAGTCCGTTGAGCGAGTGGCACGCGGAAACGCAGGCCTTGCAGCCGGTGCAGCGGTCGAGTGAAACCTCGAACGCGTATTGTTCGTCGATGCCGGGCTTGGTCAGCGGGATGAGCGAGCGGTAGTGCGGCGCGAGATCCGGCGAGTGGTCGTGATGTTCCGAAAACCTCGCCACGGGCGTCTGCAGCGACTTCTGCTCGGCGAGCAGTTCGTCGATG
>DAISZP010000608.1:0-2260 GCA_036824745.1 Luteolibacter sp. | reverse complement strand
CCCAGCAGAAACCGGCCCACCACTTGGCAATACAACCAGAGCATGGCTTGAGAACCACCAGATGGTCCGGGCCCGACTCGACCCGCCGTTCAAACCTCGCGGGCGGAACAATCACCGCCAGCCCCTGCTGCCCGGCCTTCTTTTCCATCGGCTCCCACTTGGCGAGCCACCCATTCCCCTCCATCAAGGTTTCCCCCTTGGCTTTTTTCAAGCCGGACGCGGTGGCGAGATTCAACGGGCCTTCCGCCAGATAGCTGCTCTGATAGAAGTCGAAGTGACTTCCAGCGTCCAGAGTCACGCGTTTCACCTCGGCCACCTTCGTGCCGTTCACTTCATACGGCGCGTATTCGAGTTCGAACATCACGCGGATCGGGCCGTTGGCGAGCACGTTGGATTTCACGAAGTTGCTGGAAACCCAAAGTTTGTCCGCCGCCCAGATCCCGCTGCCACCACAGCCGCGGCTGGGACCAGCTGAGTAGAAATCCGCGCCCTCGCCGTGATCGACGTGATAGTCATCGGCCAGATACCAATCATTGACCACCATGCGCGGGGTGCGCTTCGACCAGATGTCGATCGTGCTGCTGGTCAGTGGTTCGCCTTTCCAGGTTTCCAACGCCTTGCCGTAGGTGCGGTGGGCGATCTTGTCGTTTTCCCAAACAAAGTCGTCGAAGCGCTCGCGGTTGAATCGTCCGAATGCCTTGAATTGTTCCTTTTTGTAAACCTGCCTGGCTCCCTTCACCACCGTGAAACGCTTGGTTTCCCCCGGAGCGAAGTCCGCTTGGAAGATCAAGGAGTCGGGTTTTCTGAACTCGTCACCGTCGTTGTCCACGGCCTGGCAGAGCACCTCCGCTCCATTCGCGTCCTTCACGTGGAGGTTCAGGAAATTCTTCTCGCCCAGCGACTCCAGATCCCTGGCCTGCACCTCGATCGTTTCCGCGGCACGGGCGAACTCCGAGGGATTGACCGCCGTCACCTCCAATCCCCACGCGGGTGCACACAGGACCACCGCGAAACCACTCATTTTCCAAATCGTTTTCATCAATGCCGGAACTCTCGGCGTCCGGAGCACGCAACGTCAACAATCCATCCGAAGTATGCGGATTCCGCTCCCTTCCCCCCTTTTTTTGAGGAGAATGAGGAATCCAAGTTGAATCAGAGGCGAAATCCACGGATTTTGTCCGGATTCTCCAAGGATTTCCGTAATCCGCTCTGAACCCAACCCATACTTTCTTTTGAACCTTTCCGCAAAACCCATCCCCGGGCCAATCCGGCTGCAGCTCCGTAATCTCACGGCGGTCGTCGTCTTCCTGTGCTCCATTGGAACCACGGCTTCCCATGCCCAGACGCTCACGCTGGACAACACGATCCAAAGTTACAGCACCCTCTCCAACACCACGGCCACGCTTACCGGGCAATCGGAACTGAGAATCACCGGAACCACCACTCCACTCACCAACTGCACCATCCATCTCAACTCGGCGGACTCGTGGCTGTTCATGACGAAAACCGCTCCCTCGGCGGTGAACTCCACCTACCTCAGCCAGGTCCGCGTGAATGGCGCGGCGGCCGCCCTCAACACGAACTGCCGGATCGTCGAATACGGCGACGGCGCGGTGGTCATCCCGCAGTCCTCAACCTTCACACCGCTTCAGGTGTTCACCGGTCCGTATTTCACCGGCTCGTCGAACCAGCTTTCAAACTACACCGCCTACATCGACGCCAACCTCGGTGTCTTCGCCAACAACATCAGCTCGTTCAAACTGAAACGCGGATACACCTGCACGCTCGCCACCAATTCCAACGGCACCGGCACCAGCAAGAACTACGTCGCCCAGGAAGACGATCTCGAGATCAGCCTGCTGCCAAGCTCGCTCGACGACAAGGTGAGCTTCGTGCGAGTGTTTCCCTGGCGCTGGATTTCCAAAAAAGGCTCCTGCGATGTGGACCCCTCCGCACTTTACGCAAAGTGGCACTACAACTGGGACATCAACAAGAACTCCACCCTCGATTGGGAATACGTCGGCATCCGCCAGCAACGCTACTGGCCCGGACTCGGCCAGGACTGGAAAGCCCGCGGGGTGAACCATCTGCTCGGATACAACGAACCTAACAACCCGGTGGAGGATTCCTACACCAGCCTCAACAACGGCTCCACCACCTCCGCGGTGGACGCGTGGCCGGATCTGTTAGCCACCGGACTCAGGCTCGGCGCGCCCGCCGTCACCGACGCCGGCCAGTCATGGCTCTACGATTTCATGAA
>DAISZP010000071.1:0-14790 GCA_036824745.1 Luteolibacter sp. | reverse complement strand
GCGGTGAGCAACAGCAGGCTGCCGCGGAAGCCCAGTTCCTCGGCGATCACCGCGAAAATGTAGTCGTTGTGGGCGGTGTCTTTCGGAATGAACGCCTTGGCATGCAACGAACCTTCTTCGGTCGTCGCTTTCCAGCCCACACCCTTCCAGCCGGCCTTGCCCACGGCCATCGCGATATTGTGCGGGGCGTATCCCTCGTTCTGAATGTCCACCTCCTGCCCGTTCATCATCCTCAACCATGTCTCGATCCGCTGCGGACCACGTTCCGAAACCAAGGGCAGCGCGATGAAATACAGCAGTGGCAGCAATCCCGCCCCAATCAATCCCATGAACGACAGGTAGCGGAACGGCGCGCCTCCCACCAACAACGCCACGATCGCCACTGGAATCCACACCAGCGCCGAACCCATGTCCCCCATCTTCATCACGATCAGGAATGGAATCGCCGAAAGCGTGCCGATCAGCGCGATTCTCATGAACGGAGCGCCGAACCATCGGTGCAGCTTCGGCAGATCCTGCAACAACCAAGCGATCATCAGAATGCCGGAGGAAATCCCGAGCTGCGCCGGCTGGAAACTGATTCCCGCAAGACTCAAACGGTGAACGCTGTCGTCCTGCTTCATCGCCATGAGCATCATGACGATTCCGATCACATAGAATGGGATCCCAAACCAGCGGATCCACTTGTAGTCAATGAATGCCGCGCCGAAATACACCACGCTGCCGAACAGGATCCAATGCTTCTGCTGCGTCGCGTAATATGCCCCAGCGCTGCCATAATGTTTCAAAACCTCCGGCGAGACCGACAAATGCCGCGCCGCGCTCTCGATCATGAACACGCCGAAAATGAGGAGCCCGTACATCACGAAGACGAGCACCCAGTTCATTCCCAGAATTTTTCGCAGGAACGGCGTCATGAAAAACCGGGGCGACCATACCCACCCGCCCCCGCTTGGCAAGGCGGGGGTGTAACTGAAAGTGCGCGCCCAAGGGGCGGAGGAACTTTCCAGATCGCTCTGGGAAGACTTTCCTCATGAGTTCCGAAAACTAGGGATGGCCCGGGAAAATTTTCCCCATAACCTCCGAAAATCTGGAATGCCCCGGAAAACGTTTCCCCTCGACCTCCGAAAACATGGAATGCCTCGGGAAAACTCTCCCCTCGACCTCCGAAAACGGGGAATGCCGTGGGAATATTTTTCCCATGGCCTCCGAAAACACGGAATGTCGTGGGAAACCTTTCCCCATGGCCTCCGAAAACCGGGAAAGCGGAAAATCAGTGCGGACGAGACGTCCGCACTCCTTACTTCTGCTTCGCCCAGGAATCCTTGAGGGCGACGGTGCGGTTGAAGACGGGTTTCGCGCCGGGTTGATGATCCTTGGTATCGGCGACGAAGTAACCGACGCGTTCGAACTGGCAGGAAAAGCCGGCTTCGCAGGAAGCGAGAGCGGGTTCCACCTTCGCGGTGATGGTTGTTAGAGAATCCGGGTTCAACACGGTGAGGAATCCGCCTTCGGCAGCGTCCGGGTTTTCTTCGGTGAACAGGCGATCGTAGAGGCGCACCTCGGCATCCACCGCGGTGGCGGCGTCCACCCAGTGGATGGCTGCCTTGCATACGATGCCCTCGGGCGCGTCCTTGCCGACCGTGCCGGACAGGATCTCCGCGCGGATAAGGGAAACGTTTCCGTTAGAATCCATTTCGAAGCCGGTGCAGCGGATGATGTGGCCACCGCGCAGGCGCACACAGCGGTCCGGGCCGAGGCGGAAGAACTTTTTCGGCGGGTCTTCCATGAAGTCCTCGCGCTCGATGAAGATCTCGCCGCTGATCGGCACTTGGCGCTCGCCCATCTCCGGGTTTTGCGGGTGGTTGGAAACCTCGGCGTGGGCGAGCGGTTCGGCGGACCAGTTTTCGAGAACCACCTTCACCGGATCGAGCACGGCCATGCGGCGCGGGGCCTCGCGGTTGAGGAAATCGCGGATCTCGAACTCCAACAGCGCGACGTCGGTGGTGCCGTTGTATTTGGTGAGGCCGATGCGTTTGCAGAAATCCCGGATGGCGGGCGCGGGATAACCACGGCGGCGCAGACCGGAGATGGTGGGCAGGCGCGGATCGTCCCAACCGGAGACATGGCCTTCCTGCACGAGTT
This sequence comes from Luteolibacter sp., assembly GCA_036824745.1. Lineage (GTDB taxonomy): Bacteria > Verrucomicrobiota > Verrucomicrobiia > Verrucomicrobiales > Akkermansiaceae > Luteolibacter. The sequence continues at coordinate 12,645 of DAISZP010000071.1, read as the reverse complement.
GGAGCAGCTTGCGCTTGCTCATCACGGTGTAGGTGAGGTTGAGGCGGGCGAACTCGATCTGGCGCGGCTTGCTGGGCACCGGGCAGTTCTCGATGAACCAATCGTAAAGAGGCCGGTGGTTTTCAAACTCCAGTGTGCAGAGCGAGTGGGTGATGTGCTCCAGCGCGTCCTCCAGCGGGTGCGCGAAGTCATACATCGGATAGATGCACCAGGCGTTGCCGGTGTTGTGGTGCTCCGCGTGCATGATCCGATAGAGCACCGGATCGCGCAGATTCATGTTGGAGGAGGCCATGTCGATGCGGGCGCGCAGCACGCATTCGCCTTCCTTGAACTCGCCGGCTTTCATGCGGGCGAAGAGGTTGAGGTTTTCCTCCACCGTGCGTTCGGCGCATTTCGATCGCGTGCCGGGCGTGGTTAGACTGCCGCGTTTGGCGCGCATTTCCTCGGCGCTGTCGTCATCGACGTAGGCGAGGCCCTGCTTGATGAGGTGAACGGCGCAGTCGTGGAAGAACTGGAAGTAATCGCTGGCGAAATAAAGATCGTCGCCCCAGTCGAAACCGAGCCATTTCACGTCCGCCTTGATGCTCTCGACGTATTCGGTTTCCTCCTTCTCAGGGTTCGTATCGTCGAAACGAAGGTGGCACTTCGCGCCGATGCCGGCGTTTTCCTGGGCGATGCCGAAGTTCAGGCAGATCGACTTGGCGTGACCGATGTGGAGATAGCCGTTAGGCTCGGGCGGAAAGCGGGTGATGGTGGTGGCGTGTTTGCCGGTGGCGAGGTCGTCGGCGATGATCTCGCGGATGAAGTCGAGCTTGGGTGAGGTGTCGGAGTCAGACATTTGGAAGAAGATTTTTTAACCGCAATTGGACGCGGACGAACGCGGACGGAAGAGGAATTTGGAGCTGGATGCGGGAAAAGCTGGAAGCAGGAACGGCGAGGTTCCAGACCCTCAATATCTATTCTTATCTGTGTTCATCTGCGTCCATCAGCGGTTCAATGAATTCATTGCGCGAGTTCCTGAAGCAGCGCCTGGTTGAGGCGGATGCCGGCTTCGAAGTTCTCGACGGGGAAATTCTCGTTAGGCGCGTGGACCTGGGCGTCTGCGAGCGCGAGACCTAACAGGAGCGTGTCCGCCCCAAGGATGTCGCGGAAAGTTTGTACGATGGGGATGCTGCCTCCCTCGCGGATGAGGACGGGTTCGGCATCGAAGGCCTTGCGCAGCGCGGCTTGCGCGGCGAGGCCGTATTTCGAGTTGGGATCGGTGATGTAAGGCTTGCCGTCGTGACCGGCGACCACTTCGATTTCCACGCCCGGCGGGCAGTGCCATTCGAGGTGGTTTTTCACCTTTTCCATGATGTCCTTCGGGCTTTGATCCGGCACCAGGCGGAAGGAGAGTTTCACAAAGGACTCCGAGGGCAGCACGGTCTTGGAGCCCTCGCCCTGATAGCCGCCGCCGATGCCATTGACTTCGGCGGTCGGGCGGGCCCAAGTCCGCTCGGCGGAAGTGTAACCGGGTTCTCCATAGAGTCCGGGAGAGCCGGTCACTTTCAGGAAATCCGCATCACTGACTCCGGGGACGTGGGACCACATGTGGCGCTCCCAATCCTCCAACGGGCGGACATGATCGTAAAATCCATCAATGGCCACCTTGCCGTCGAGCGCGTGAAGGCTGGTCACGAGGCGTGCGATCGCGGCGGCGGGATTGGCGACGGCACCGCCGAAAAGACCGGAGTGAAGATCTTGTTTCGGCCCGCGGAGAATCGCCTCACAACACGCGATGCCGCGCAAGCCGTAGCCGAGCGTGGGCACACCGGGAGCCACCATGCCGGTATCGGAAATGGCGACGACATCACAGCGCAGTTCGTCGCAATGATGGAGAAGGAACTGGGCGAGACTCGGGCTGCCGATTTCCTCCTCGCCTTCGAAAAGAAAAATCAGGTTCACCGGCAGGCCCGCGTTTTCCCGCAGGGTTTTCTCAACACCTAACACATGCGCCATCATCTGGCCCTTGTTATCGGTGGCGCCGCGCGCCCAGATGCGGCCGTCGCGGATTTCCGGCTGAAACGGATCGCTTTTCCAAAGATTGAGCGGATCCACGGGCTGCACGTCATAGTGCCCGTAGATCAGCACCGTGCGGCGGCCGGGCACGTGTTCGTTCCGCGCAATGACCACCGGATGTTTCGGAGTTTCGTGAAGCTCGGTGGACAGTCCCATTGCGCTGAGTTTCGCGATGAGCCAATCCGCGCACGCTCGCACATCGCCCGCATGGCGGGAATCCGTCGAAACGCTCGGGAAGCGGAGGAACGAAAACAAGTCTTCGAGTTCGGGGGTCACGTGGCCTATTTTTCCGCTAGGAAGGGATTCCGGCAAGGCGAATTCCTTGAGTTTTCGTGGATTTCAGCCGACCCGCAGTTTTCGGCTTCCCACGATTTCAGTTTTCCGATTCCACTCCGCCCGTGGATTATTCATCGCTGATCGTCAGACGCCGCGAACGCTTCTCCGAATTGGAGGATGCGGTGGGTGATCCCGATCTGTTTTCCGATCCCAAGCGCGCCACCGAGATTCTGCGCGAACACCGCCGCCTGAAACAAACCCTCGATCTCTGGGAAAAGCTCGAAGACACGAAACGCCAGCTCGCGGACAATCAGGAACTCGCCAAGTCCGACGATCCCGAGTTCTCCGCCATGGCCGCCGAGGAAATCCCGGGACTTGAAACCGCCATTTCCACCCTCTCCGAAGACTTGCAATACGCCCTGCTCCCCTCGGATCCCTCGGAGGACCGGGACGCGCTCATCGAAATCCGCGCCGGTGCCGGTGGCGACGAGGCATCGCTCTTCGCCGCCGAACTGATGCGCGCTTACCAACGTTATGCGGACATCCGCGGATGGAAGTGCGAGCACCTCGAAAGCAGCCCGTCCGAAGTCGGCGGCTTCAAGGAAGTGATCCTGAAAATCACCGGCGACGAGGTGTTTCGCTACATGAAATACGAATCCGGCGTCCACCGCGTCCAGCGGGTGCCGGAAACCGAAACCCAGGGCCGGGTTCATACCTCCACCATCACCGTCGCCGTCTTGCCTGAGGCAGAAGAAGTCGATGTGGAATTGAAACCCGACGATCTCCGCATCGAAGTCTGCCGCGCGGGCGGAGCCGGCGGCCAGCACGTCAACCGCACCGAATCCGCAGTGCAGGTATTCCACCTCCCCACCGGCATCTATGTGCGCTGCGAGGACGGCCGATCTCAGATCAAGAACAAGGAAATGGCCCTCCAAATTCTGCGATCCAAGCTCTATGAGCAGAAACTCCGCGCCCAGCAGGAGGCTTACAGCACCCACCGCCGGTCTCTCATCGGCTCCGGCGACCGCTCGGAAAAAATCCGCACCTACAATTTCCCCCAATCCCGCGTGACAGATCACCGGATCGGCCTCACTTCCCACAACCTCACCGGCATCATGGCCGGCGATTTCTCCGAATTCACCACCGGCCTGCAGAAAGCGGAAATGGCCGAGCGCCTCGCCGAAGCGGGCTCGGGGACCTGATCACAGGATATGCGGATCAGGCAAATTGACTTTGACCACTAAGAATGGTTTTTGATTAAAAAATGTTGATTATTTTTAAAAAACCGTCAGCATTCGGCCGCATTCCCTGCTCGAATGATGCCTCCCCAACATCGTTTCCGCCATTTCCTGGGTGGAGTGATTACCCTTGCTGTCTGCGGATCGCAGGCGAGGGTGGAGGCCGCGTCGCCAGCTCAAACGGGCAATCCGATCTCGCGGATCGCCCGTGTTTTTGATCCACAACTCGTTAAGGTTGAAGATCGTGTGAGTTGGCTGGATAGCCGGGTCTCGACTTACGCCCAACACTATGAATTCCCGCTGAAGACGGGTCTTGGCTATCGTGGAGCACGCGCTACCCAAGGCGGCCCCGATCCCACGGTGACTCTTGATCTCGGCAAAGAAGTTCCCGTCGCTTCGATCTATTTGGTGCCCGCCCAGCGCGAGTTTTTTGAAGATTCCGGGATTTTTCCGAAACGTTTCACCTTGGAACTCTCCAAGCGGGAGGATTTCGGGCAACGCACGATCCTCTACACCTCTGGAAGCGCCGCCCGCCCGCCAGCCGACTGCACGCCGGTATATTTTCACGCCAAGGACACCGCCCGCTACGTGAGGCTATCGATCCAGGAGGGGCACAATAAGGGCACCACGGATGTTTTCGGGCTCTCGGAGTTCGTCGTCATTTCAAACGGCGAACCGGTTTCCTTCGGCACCAAGGTTTCCACAGTGGGTGGTCTTGACGTCCCCGGCATGTGGTTTCCGGAGGCTCTCACGGACGGCCGCATGCCTCTCGGCATCTGGCACAACAAGCCGCTCATGGGACTCGATCCCGGCGATGCCGTCCTTACCAGCAGCGCTGAAGAAACCACCACATGGTCGATCACATTGGATACTCCCGCGAAGATCGATCGCATCCAGCTTTTCCCCTATCAGGTGAACCGCTCGCTGGAAACCTCGGTGTTTCCTGAAGAGCTGGCCATCAGTGTCGATTGCGGAACCGGTGAAAACCCCGAGTCCGTATTTCATTGGGACAACCCGGTCACCGGCTCCAGCCAGATGACGCCGATGGTGGTGCCCCTTCAAGGCAAGAACGCCAAGGTCATCCACATCACTGCCAAACAACCCTGGGTCATGGGAGACCGGAAAATCCACGCTCTATCAGAAATCGAAGTCTGGTCCGGTGGAAAAAACCTCGCCAGAAACCTTCCCATCACCCGCGAGCATGCCGGCCAGAACGTCCAAATCACCTCACTGACCGATGGCAACAGTTCCGAAAAGGAAATCATGTCCGTCGGCGTGTGGCTCAACCAACTCTACGAACGCGGGCGGATTGAGCGCGAGTTGGGTTCCCTGCGCCCCATCCATCATCAGTTGGCCTCGCGCAGCGAACTGAACGCCACCTGGGGTTCCGCAGTCATCCTCGGACTCACCTTCCTGATCCCCGTGTTCATCGTCGAGCGCCGCCGCCTGATGTCCAAGGAGCAGCTCGACCAGATCCGCAAGCGCATCGCATCCGATCTTCACGACGACATCGGCAGCAATCTCGGCAGCATCTCGCTCATCGCCCGCACCGCGAGGAAGGATCTCGTCAGACTGCACGGCCCGGAGGAAATCGCCCAGGATCTCGGCGAGGTGGAAACCATCGCCCGCGAGAGTTCGCTGGCCATGCGCGACATCGTCTGGCTGCTGGAACGCAAGCAGGACTCCATCGGAGACCTCGTCCAGCGCATGCGAGAGACGGCGAACCGGCTGCTCCGCGAGATCCACTTCACCCTCGAATGCCGGTCTAACAAGACAGCCTCCAAACTCTCCCTCGACGCAAAGCGCCACCTGTTCCTTTTCTACAAGGAAGCCATCCACAACATCCTCAAGCACTCCCAGGCCAACCAAGTGTCCATCCGCCTCTGGGACGAGGACGACAAGCTCGCCCTTGAGATCCTGGACAACGGCGTTGGGCTTCCCACCGATCACAACAAGCGCCCCACCAGCGTCAACAAACTCGAAGACCGCGCGAGGGTTCTCGAAGGCCTGCTTCAGATCGCATCGTCCAAGGAAAACGGCACCCGGATCCGCCTTCTGGTGAAACGCTCCCATCTCACAACCCACCCAGCCATGTCATGATAGCCGAAGCCACCAAAACCACCAACATCTGGATTCTCGAAGATCATGAACTCTTCGCAAAACAGATCCGCCGCCTCATCGCCTCCGAGAGCGACCTGAGTTGTCCCCACCACTTCTCGAGCGCCGCGGATCTTTACGACAAGCTCAAGTTCACCAACGAACGGCCGGACATCCTGCTGCTCGATCTGGGACTCCCCCGCCGGGACGGACTGGAGGTTCTGAACGACATCCGCAACATGATGCCCGAGGTAAAGGTGCTGATCCTCACTTCCTATGATGATCGCGAGAAGGTCTATCGCGCGATCTGCAACGGAGCCTCCGGCTATCTGCTCAAGACCGCGGATCCCGATGACATCATCAGCGGCATCCGCGATGTGATCCACGGCGCGTCGGCACTCAGCAGCCCGATCGCCAAGATGATTCTCGAAGGATTCGCCCGCTACGGTCCGGTGGACCACATCGAGCCGCTCACCTCCCGCGAGGAGGATGTGCTGCGCTTCCTGGTGCGGGGCTTGATCAAGAAGGAAATCGCCGACGAACTCGCCATTTCCCAACACACGGTGGACATGCATTTGCGCTCGGTTTACCGCAAGCTTCACGTCCGTTCACAAACCGAAGCCGTTTCCAAGGCCCTGCGCCAGGGACTCGTCTGAAGCCTCCAAGGCGATTGGAGTTCGCCAAACAAAAACCCCCGGGCCGTTCATCGGACCGGGGGTTTTTCAGTTGGAAGATATCAGGGAAACCAGTCTCAAGCCTGCTCTTCGGCGGCTTCCTCACCGGCGTCCACCGTGATGATGAGCGTGGTGACGACCTGCGGGTGCAGCTTGATGGTGACCTCGGATTTGCCGGACTTCTTGACCGGCTTCTCAAGCTCGATGGCGTGGCGGTCGATGGAGATGCCGGCGGCTTCGAGTTCCTTGTGGATGTCCATGCTGGTGACCGAGCCGAAGGCCTTGCCACCTTGGCCGGTGGAAAGCGTGAATTTCGGCTTCAGTTTGGAGATCTTGGTGGCGATTTCCTGGAAGGTGAGCAGCTCCTCGGCCTCACGGCGGGCGCGGGCGGTCTTGAGGGCTTCCACATGGCGGAGATTCGAGCGGTTCGCCTCGTAGGCCTTGCCTTGCGGGATCAGGAAATTGCGGGCGTAGCCGGCGCGCACTTTGACGACATCAGCTTCGGCACCAAGGCCTTCGATTTTTTCTTTGAGGATGACTTGAGCGTTGGCCATGGCGGTCTGAGGTAAAAGGTTCGTTTGGGGGCGGCGATTTAGGCTTCGGGGCAAACCCAGTCAAGAAGAATGCACCCGATTTCCCATCGAGTCCGGATTTTTCCGAAATCCGAATCAAACTTTGTTCCGGACGAAAGGTTGTCGGACTGAGAAATCCGCATAGGCTGGGCACATGCGGAAGCACCCGAACTGGCTGGATCGCGCCGAGATGCTCACTCCGCCGCTGCCATGGGATCGTCCCCGCTGGCGCGACCGGGGTGGGCCGGTGGTGGTTCTGTTGCACGGGCTCTGGAGAGGTTGGCACGCCATGGAGCCCTTGGCACGCGCTCTCGATCAACAGGGTTTCTCAACGTTGAACGTCCCCTACCCGTCCACCCGGATGCCGGTTCCGGTGTTGGTCCGGCAGATCCACCGGGAAATCGAACGCATCGCCGGGGACCGGCCGATCCACCTGATCACCCACTCGCTCGGTGGAATCATCGCGAGATCGCTGATCGCTGAAAATCCCACTTGGAAACCGGGAAGACTCGTGATGTTGGCGCCTCCGAATGGCGGCAGTGAGATCGTGGATTGGTCCAAGCGCCATCCGCTGATCCACTGGCTGCTCGGCCCCGCGGGGCGCGCGCTGGGCAGCGACGGGCTGCCTTCCATTCTTCCTCCACTACCGTTGGAAATCGAAGCAGCCGTCATCATGGGCAGGCGGTGTTCCGTACCGTTGTTCAAAAGACTGCTAGACGGGGAAAACGACGGGATTGTTTCCGCGCATCTCGGGCGGATCGACGGGCTTCGGGGTTTCGCGGTAATCGATGCGGATCACACCTTCATCCAGGTGCACCCGGAAGCCATCAAACTCAGTTTGGGATTTCTCAAGACAGGTTGCCTGGAAACCAAGATCAGTTCTGAAATTGGTTGATGGGCTTCTTTTGAAACTCCTCGTCACGTTTCTTGCGGAGGTATTCCAGATACTTCTGCTGCGCGGCGAGGTCCGGATCGGCCGATGTGGGCGAGGACTGCCCGTATTTTTTCCATGGCCCGTATGGAACCTGCCCCGCCTCCACGAAGCGCCAGTGGACCTTGTCTCCGGATTTCAGGCCGAGGTAGTCGCGAATGGCGGGTGAAAGGTCGATGCCGGCGGCTCCATTCTGGGTGGTCTTGGGTGGTTTGTTTCCAAAAACAAACTCCCAGTCATCGGTTTCCCATGGACCGCAATCCTCCCATTGGCCGTAACAACTGCGGCCGCCGCGGTAGATCTGGATCCAGCGGCCCTTGCAAACGGTTTGCCCCGGCTCGGGCCGCATGCGGGAAAACCAGGGGATCACGCGCGAGGCCTCGGGTTTGTGGGCGCGCCAACCCTGGACGTCGTTGTAGGGAAGCGCGATGTAGAAGGGATTGAGCTTGGGGATGAAATTCTTCGGCCGGAAGTCCCCGGTGGCGAAGCTGGCGATGCGGTTCGCCGGGTTCGGATCATCGAAACCGCCGAAATTCGCCTGCCATTGTTGGTCCCAGGAAGACTTGTTGTTTGGCGTCGGATTCCGATCCGTCGGCGTTTCACCAATCCAGAACACCGTGCAGGTGACGAACTGTTTCCACGGATAAAGAATGCGCTGATTGCTGCTGATTGGCCGCACCGGTTCGGTGGGCTGGCTGCCGGTGGGCACCACCACCCGGGGTGCGGCCGGTCTCGGTGCCGGGTTCTGTGCGGACGCGATGGAGGTCACGGTGAGAAGCACCGGGACGATCCATTTCACCAAGTTCGCATGGGCGGGTTTCTGGGCCATGTTGCCAAGCGGACGCCGAAAATCAAACCAGCATCCGGGGCTGGAGACTTGTCCGAAACCGACCTTGGTGCAAGTGAAAGCTACTCTACCCCTCTCGCGCTCAGCGGCGGCGGCGGCGCATCAGCAGCACTGCGGATACCGCACTCAGCGTGAGCGAGGCGGGCTCCGGCACCACGTTCCATGTCACCACGTTCTGGTGGGTGTCGTTGGTGAGGTAGGTGATGCTGGCGGGTGTGAAGGTGTTCACATTCGCGAGAAACTGGTTCGCAAGCTCGGCCACCGGTTGGCTGATCGGATTGATCCGCACGTTTCCGGTCGTCAATGAGGGCGTGGAAATCGTTTCGTTGGTCGTTTCCCAAATGGCCCACTGGACGGCGGCGGCGTGCAGAGCGGTTTGAGATGAGGACAAGTAACCGCCGATGAGGCGAGCGATCACATCCGAGTTGTTCAGGGTTCCGATGTCGGAGACCTGATAAACCAAGGTTTCGCCGAAGGTCAGCCCTTGCTGGGGTTCCACACAGAAGGCTTGGAAATCCGTGAACTGCAACACTCCGGACGGATAATCCTGCACAAAACCTCCGTCATTGATCGTGCCATTCACGTTTTGGACGGGATCGATTCCGACAAAGGAGGTCGAAAGATTCTGCGCACTCGCCTTGGCGGCTGAAAATGCCGTGGCGATCGAAATCGCACAAATCAGGAGCTTGGTCGTTTTCATGTGGGGGGATGCCGCGAAAATGCCAACCCACATGCTGGACATCAAGAATTCAGAACCATCAGGATCATTGCCGCAGGAATTTTCACCTAAGTTGTTGATTTACAACGCAAAAAACCACCCCACGCAATCACGTGGGCATCTGCTGGAAATTCAAACTATCTTTAGGTTTCTGCAAATTGCTGCGGAATCCCGGATGTGCCGTGATCGGAATTTCCCGGCACTTGCGATCCCGCGAATCCCGGTCTATGGCTTGCGCCCCACCATGCTTCTGCACTTTTTCAAAATGAACGGCGCCGGCAATGATTTCATTGTCATCGACAACCGCGATCTCTCCATCTCGCTGGACAAGGACACCATCGAAGCACTGTGCGACCGCCATCGCGGTATCGGCGCGGATGGCCTGCTCGCCGTGGAACCCTCCGAAAAAGGAGCGGATTTCAAGTTTCGCTACTACAACGCCGATGGCGGCGAGGCGGAAATGTGTGGAAACGGCGCACGTTGTTTCGGCCGCTTCACCGCGCATCTGCTCAAGGAAACTCCGGACAAGGTGAGTTTTGAAACCATCGCCGGGAAACTCACCGCCTACATGGTGGATGAAAACGTCCGCATCGCCATGTCCGATCCGAAGGATCTCAAACTCGATACCGGCGTGACCATCCCCGGGCTGGATGCGACGCTTCATTTCGTGAACACCGGAGTGCCCCACGTGGTGGCCTTCGTTCCCGGCGGAGATTTCTTCGAGGAACTGGACGTTTACAGCTTCGGAAAAACCATCCGTGAGCACAGCGCCTTCGCTCCGGCCGGAACAAACGCGAACTTCGCCACCGTGCTCAAGCCCGGCCACATCGAGATCCGCACCTACGAACGCGGCGTGGAGGATGAAACGCTGGCCTGCGGCACCGGCATGGTCGCCTGCGCCCTCATGCACCACCTCACCAGCGGTGCCCCCTCACCCATCAAGGTGGATGTCGCGGGTGGCGACACTCTGGAGATCGGCTTTGAGAAAACCGGCGAGGCTTCGTTCAAAAACGTCACACTCACCGGCCCCGCGGATTTTGTCTTCGAGGGCGATATCGAGATCTGACTCCGGCCAACTCACTCCGCGAGCAGTTTGCGGAAATAGTCAATGGTGGAATCGAGGCCTTGTTCGAGCGGGATCCTCGGTTCCCAGCCGAGTTCCTTTTTCGCGAGCGTGATATCCGGCTGGCGCTGCTTTGGATCATCGCCGGGCAGGGCCTGGAAGGTGATCTTCGAGGGACCGCCGACTTTTTTCAGAACCAACTCGGCGAGTTCGAGCATGGTGAACTCGCCGGGGTTTCCGATGTTGACCGGCCCCGTTAGAGACGGGTGCTCCATCAGGCGGATAAATCCCTCGATGAGATCGTCCACGAAACAGAACGAGCGGGTTTGCTGGCCGTCGCCGTAGATCGTGAGGTCGCGGCCTTGCAGGGCCTGGACGATGAAGTTGGAAACCACCCGCCCGTCGTCCGGCAGCATGCGGGGGCCGTAGGTGTTGAAAATGCGGACCACGCGGATGTCCACCTTGTTCTGGCGGTGGTAGTCGAAGAACAGGGTTTCGGCGCAACGTTTCCCTTCGTCGTAGCAGGAACGGATGCCGATCGGGTTGACGTTTCCCCAGTAGGCTTCGGGCTGCGGGTGGATCGACGGGTCGCCGTAAACTTCGGAGGTGGAGGCCTGGAAAACCCGGGCCTTGACGCGCTTGGCGAGGCCGAGGCAATGGATCGCGCCGATGACCGAGGTCTTGGTGGTCTTGATCGGGTTGAACTGGTAATGCGGTGGCGAGGCCGGGCAGGCCAGGTTGTAGATACGGTCCACCTCGAATTTGAAGGGCTCGGTGACGTCGTGGCGGACGAGCTCGAAGTAGGGATTCGAGAGCAGGTGAGCGATGTTGCGTTTCCTGCCGGTGAAGAAATTGTCGAGGCAGATGACCTCGTTTCCCTCATTGAGGAGTCGTTCGCAAAGATGGGAGCCAAGGAAACCCGCGCCTCCGGTGATCAAGATTCGCATGGCTGAAATTCACCCGCTGCGGAGGACGCTGGCAAGGCGGGAGTGCCCGCCAGTTCATTTTTATTTGAACTAGATGGATCGGTTCCTATCATGCGCCCTCATGAGCCAAGCAGCGGATGGCCAAACTCAGGATCTCACCCCCTTGGAGCGGCAGGTGGTGGGCGTCTTCGTGGATGGGGTCCGGGTTCTCGGACTTCCCAAGTCGATCGGGGAAATTTACGGACTTCTTTTCATTTCCCGAGTGCCTCTCTCCCTCGACGATCTGGTCCAGCGCCTGAACATCAGCAAGGGCTCCGCCAGCCAAGGTTTGAAGCTGCTCAAGAATCTGGGAGCCGTGCGCGAAGCGGACGGCAACGGTGGTGCCGAGAGACGCACCTACTATCACCCGGCGGTGGAGCTCAAACCTCTGGTCGGCGGTTTCATTCGCGAACAAATCCGCCCTCATCTGGACAGCGGCCGATCCAAAATCCAAAAACTCTCGGAAACCGCCAAGTCCGTGGAGGACCCGGAAGAGCGGGTGTTTCTATCAGACCGGGTGGAACGTCTCGAACAATGGATGCGCAGCGGTGGCAAGGTGTTGCCCATCCTCCAAAAAATTCTCGGCCAATGAGCTCCAGCACCACCAACACGCCGGAATGGTTCTGCGTGCGCGCGCAGACCAAACGGGAACACATCGCGGCCGGCCACCTCCGCGAAATCGAAGGCATCGAGGTCTTCTGCCCTCGCCTGCGCTACCGCAAAGCAACGCGGCGGGGCAAAATCTGGTGGGTGGAGCCGCTTTTCCCGGGCTACCTGCTCGCGAAGTTCAACATCGCCGAAATGGAGCGGGCGGTCACCTTCTGCCAGGGCGTGCGGGGCTTGGTCAAATTCGGCTCCATCATCCCGGCCGTCCCCGAATCATTCGTGGAAAACCTGCGTGCCGAAGTCCGGAACCGTTCCGAGGAGGACGAGGAATTGTTTTCCGTGAGTCCGGTCATCGAAGCCGGTGACGAGGTGGAAATCGCCCACGGCCCGCTGCAAGGCATGCGGGGAACCATCGTCTCCGTCGCCCCGGCGGCCGAGCGCGTGAAAATCCTCCTCGAATTCCTCGGCCAGCCCCAGGCGGTGGATGTGGACCTTTTTTCCATCCTTCTTCCGAGACGCCCAACTCCTTGAAAATCCTGCCATTACCTACGTGATCGCGTCTCTCCACAGACTGGTTTCCGGCTGAAATCCGCCTATTCT
>DAISZP010000070.1:0-14864 GCA_036824745.1 Luteolibacter sp. | reverse complement strand
ACAACGCGAGGCGGCGTCGCCAACGACGAGGTAGCTGGCGATTTCCTCGAAGTTGAGCGACTCGCCGGATTGATGGAAGAATCCGACGGCGGCCTGCATCGCCGCGCCGATGGCCGCGCCCTGGCGGCTGGAAACGGGAATCACCGGCGCGCCGAATACATCGGCCAGCAACTGCCGCATGACCGGGCTGGCCGCTCCCGGACCTAACAGGCGGATCTCCGGCGGATCGAATCCCAGATCGCGCAGGCGGCTCATCGCATAGCCGAGGCCGAGCGCCACGCCTTCCGCCGCGGCGCGCGCCATGTGGGCCGGGGTGAAATTGTCCGCGGTGAGTCCGTGCAGCACCCCGTTTCCATCCGGCACGCGGGGAATCGTCTCACCGGCGAAGTATGGCAGCATGAGCAGCCCGTCCGCGCCGGGAGCCACGCTGGAAACCATGGCCTCGAACTGCTCCGGCGACCATCCGTAGTGGCGGCGCATCACTTCGGGCGCGATTGAGGTGCTGGCCACCGACGCGAGGCCGAGCCAGGAGTTTGTGGCATTGCAAAGCGAAACAATCTCGCCCCGGTAATCGATGACCGGAGAGCTGCCCACCCCGGCGATCACCCCGGTGGCGGCGAGTTCCACGGCGACGGTGCCGTTCGCCACGCTTCCCGCTGCCAGGGCGGATAGCATGGGGGCCGCGCTGCCCGCGCCGACCTGCACGAGTTCCGAGATGCCCCACTCAGCGGCGAGGCCGGGGCGGAGCAGGCCGCGCGGTTGGTCGGAGGGACCGATCTTCGGGAGTTTTCCAGCCAACGCGGGATCGATGAAGTCCAACAACTCGTGCGACCAGCCGCGCGTGCGGATGTCCAGCAAGCCGGTGGCGGACGCGCTGCCCGGCTCGGTGGCGCGCTCGCCGGTGAGCCAGTAGGAAATGAAATCCTGCGCTGTTAGGACGCTGGCGGCGCGTTGGAAATGATACGGCTCGTGTTGTTTCAGCCACAGGCATTCCGCGGCGGCGGACTCGGTGCCCGGCGCTTGTCCGGCGAGCTCGATGAGACCCGGAGCGCCGCCGAACGCCCGCGCGATCTCGTCGGCCTGGCGTTTCACGGAAATATCGCCCGCCAGTTTCGCCGGGCGGATGATGCGGTTCGCCTCGTCGAGCAAAACGAGCCCGCGCTGCGGACCGCCGACACCGATGGCGGCGATGCGGTCCTTCTGCGTGCCGAGGGTGGTGATGCATTGGCGCACCGCACGGTCCACGGCATCGATCCACTGGGCGGGATTCTGTTCCCGATAGCCCGCGGGCAGGCCCTCGATCCAATCGTGCGGCACCCATGCCTCCGCGCGGATCAGCGCGGATTCGAGATCCAGCGCCACCGCCCGGGTGCCGCTGTGACCGATTTCAATCCCGAGAAAATGCATGGAGGTGTAAGGGAAACCAAGCCGCGAAAACCGAGGCGGATGGTAGTTTCACCAGCCTCCCCGTTTTGACAAGCCCGGGGGTGGGGCAAGCCGCCGAAATCAATCTTGGCGATCCGGCGTCCGGATGCTGGACTGTTTCTGAAATGAAAACGACCGGAAGATGGCTGCTGGCCCTGGGATTCGCGATGACCGCCAATCTGCATGCGGGACCGTTTGAGGACACCCTCGCCAAAGCGAACGCCGGGGATGTCATCTCGCAGATGGAAGTCGCCGACGCCTATGCGAAGGGACTCGGCGTGGAGAAGAATCCCAAGGAATCCGTGGTCTGGTATGAGAAGGCCGCCGATCAGGGAAACGCGGACGCGCAACTCGCTTTGGGAAACCTCTACATCAGCGGCAAGGGCGTGCCGCGGGACAGCAAGAAAGCGGCGGGTTATTTCCTCTTCGCCGCGGAGCAGGGCAAGGCTGCCGCGCAGGTGCAGATGGCCCGCATGTCCCTAACAGGATCCGGAGTCCCCAAGAACGAACGCAACGCCTACATGTGGGCCCGCATCGCCGCGAACTCCGGTGACAAGGCGGGGAAACAAATCATCTCACACCTCGCCTCGAAACTCCCCAGGGCGGAGATCGCCAAGGCCGAGGCCGACGCCAAGGACTACCTCGCGAAAAAATCCAGCGACGATGCGGCGAAGGAAATCCCTCCGGTCGCACCGCCGCTGGAATGATCAACGAGACAACCAATAGACACGAAACAAGAATACGCAGCGAAAGTCTTCATGGCTTGATCCTCACATCGCGGAAACATGCTGTGGATGGTTTGTTTCCGCCGCCGCTCACGATCAGGCCGATGTAACAGGTTTTGCCGAGATCCACGGTGGCCGAGCCGACACGGGTCCAGTCATCGCCATCGCGGCTCCGGAAGGCGGTGATCTTGTCGCCCTCGCGCACCAGTTTGAGCCAGGTGGCGGGAGGCGAGCCCTTTCCGGTTTCACGGAGCTTGGATGGTTTTCCGGCCTTCGTCCGAAAGATCCAGCGGAAATCTCCGCCGCCATTCACGCCGAGGAAGGCGTGGGATGACTTGGGCGCGAGCGAATCACGGATCATGACGCCGGCCCGGGTGGCGGCTCCCGCTTCATCGAGCGAGGTCACGCGGGCGACCACCTGGCCGTCACCGGAGAGTTTCTGCCAGACGAAGGTGCCCGCGTCGGATGGTCCCGTTAGATCGCCGCTGCCTGTTAGAGCGAGCGTTCCGGAGGCCTCGCGGACCGCATCGCCGTTCTTCGCGGAACCCAGGGCCTCGATGTCCCAAGGCAGGGGAAGCTCGCTTTGGATTTCCACGATCAGTTCGGCATCGGCGGCGGCTCCGGCCTTGTCCGTGGCGGTCACCTTGAAGCGGTGGATGCCGCCCGCTCCCGATGGCGGCGTGCCGGAGAGTTTCCCGCTGGCGGAAACCTTGAGCCATTCCGGGCCGGAGGTTTTCGAAAAACGGATCACGTCACCCGCGTCGGAATCGGAGGCGATTTCATCAAGCGATAAGCCATCGTACTTCCGCTTCTCGATCGCGGCGGCGCCGCGGATCGGGTCCATCTTGAAAACCGGCGGACGGTTACCTCCACCCGGCTTGCCGGACACGCGGATGATCACCGTGGCCTGCGCGCTGAGGAATCCATCGCTCGCCGCATACACGAAAGAGTCCTCTCCCGTGAAACCCGCCACCGGCTGATAGATCAGTGCGGAACCGGAGCCTGCGAGCGTGCCGTGGGCCGGTGCCTGCAGGATCGAATGGCTTACCGGATCGCCGTCCGGATCGGTTCCGCCGAGAATGACCGTGCAACTGGATCCCGCGTTGCAGGCAAATGCCAGGTCTTTGGCTGAAGGTGAAGTGTTAGAAACCACCATGCCCAGCAGATCGAGCTCCGCCACGCTGGTGTGCATCGATCCATTCGCCTCGGTGAGGGAGACGAGACGGACAAACCGCGCGTTTCTGGCGGGGAACTGGATTTCCTTGAGATCGTGGTCGTTCGCGAAGCCGCCTGATGCGGCGAGCGACCAGGTGAGGCCGTCCATGCTCGTGTGGAACTCGAAGGTCCCGATGTTGCCGACCAGCAGGGAATCCTGGCGCGGCAGGTAGCGGAAACCGGTGAGTTCATACAGCCCGCCGAGCTTGATCTGGATCTCATGCGGGAGCGCGGTCGCGTTGCTCGTGAAACGGGTGTGCCAGAAGGTTTCCGGATCACCATCGAAGGCGCGGATGGCCTGATAGCCCGGGGCTTCCTCGCTGTCCGTGAAGTGCAGCGTCCAGCCGCTGTTGGAGATGACGTCGCCCGCGTTCGAGCCGGGAGAAACGGTGATCGCGACAGTCGCCGTGTTCGAGTAGGCCCGTCCGTCGCTCGCCTTGAACGTGAAGGAATCCGCTCCGGAAAAGCCGGCCGCCGCGGTGTAGGTGAGATTGGGCGGCGTGCCGGCCAAGGTGCCGTTGGAAGGCGGGGATTCGATGACGTAGGTGAGCGTGGAGCTTTCCAGATCCGTGGCTGATAGAACGATGGAAACCGGCTTCGTCCCCCGGGTGGTCACTGCCTGCGACGCGGCGACCGGCGGATCGTTCAACGGAGTGATCGTCAGGGAAACCGTGGCGGTGTTCGAGTTAGCCGATCCATCGGAAGCGCGGTAAGTGAATGTATCCGAGCCGTTGAAGTTCGCGTTCGGGGTGTAGGTGAGGTTCGGCGCGGTTCCGGAAAGCGCCCCCTTCGCGGGGCCGCTCACGATCGAATAAGTGAGTGAAGAGCCTTCCACGTCACTGGCTGATAGAACCACGGAAACCGGGGCATCCTCGCTGGTGGTGATGGATTTCGACACAGCGACCGGCGCGTCGTTCACGGCGGTGACGGTGATCGACACGGTGGCGTTGGCGGAGTCCAGCGATCCGTCGTTCGCCTTGTAGGTGAAACTGTCCGACCCGAAGAAGTTCGCGGCCGGAGTGTAGGTGAGATTCGGCGGAGTTCCCGTTAGACTCCCCTTCGCGGGTCCGGACACCACAGCGAAGGTCAGGTTTCCACCATCCGGATCCGATCCGCTGAGCGTGACCGGTGCCGAGCCGTCCTCCGCGAGGCTGATGGATTTCGAAACCGCGGCGGGTGCCTGGTTCACGGGTGTGACGATGGTTTCTCCAAGCAGAAGGTTGATCTCCGCGACGCTGCAATCGGGACCTCCGGCTCCATCGGATAGACAGACGAGCCTCACGTATCTCGCGTTGCGGTTGGAAAACAGCACCTGTTTCTCCGAGCTGTTGTTCGCGAAGGTTCCGCTGGCCGCGGCCGTGCCCCAGTTCACGCCGTCGAGACTGGTGTGGAATTCATACCCGGCGATGATGCCCACCAGGTAGTTGTCCTGCCGTGGCAGGTAACGAAACCCTTGGACCGGGTGCACCGCTCCGAGGTCGATCTGGATCTCGTGGGGCTGCCCCGTACTGCCGCCGGTCCAGCGGGTGTGCCAGAAGGTGGCAGGGTCGCCGTCGAAGGCTTTCACGGCGGCATAGTTCCCACCTTCCTCGCTATCCACATATCGAAGCGTCCATGACGACCGCGGGATCAAGGGCTGCTCCGCGAGCGGTTCCTGATAGGAAATCTCGGCGGACGGCTCGCTCACCAGGCCCGCTTGGTTCACGGCGGTGACCGTGATGTAGTAGGTGACGCCGGGCTGGAGGTCGTTCACTACGACGGAAGCCTGGTTTCCCGCGTTGACCGTGCGGGTGTAGGTGCCCGGCGAAGTCCCGAGGTGGACTTCGTAACGCTCGATGTCGCTCTCGGAATTGCGGCTCCATGTGACATTCGCCGCGAACACGGAGGCGGCGAAGGCCAGCGCGCAATAGACGAGCGCCACCGCGAGAAACCTCCAAGCGGTTCCGCAGCTTCGGGATGTGGGATCTCCAGCGGGAAATGCCGGCTCGATGGCACGAGTCCGCGCAGATCCGCTCGGATTGGCCGATACGGCCAAGCGGCTGGTTTTCATGGCTGGTTGTAAGGGTGGTGAAAAAGCGAATCCGCCGATCAGGCTCGAGGAAGTGGGACGCCTCCTCAGGCCTGCCAGCCGGTTCGGGAATCCGGCACGGGCCGATGGGTGAATCGGGAAACCGTGCCGGCTCGGGACAGATTTCCCGGACCGGATGGTCTGAGTCGTGATCCGGAGATCATTCCTCAGGCGGATTTGCTAACAGAACGGCGGGTGAGCCGCTTCTTTCGGGTGTGGTGTGTGGACAGCAGTTTCGGGTGTGGATGAAGGAAAGTGGTGGCGTTCGCCTTTAACTTTTTGGACTTTAGGAAATTTAAGAAATCCTCACAAGTAGATTTTTGAAATAATTTTGAACGGATTCCGTTTCTGTTGGTCTTTCGGGCAAAAACAACCCTCACGCGCCACGTTTCCGGTGCGAATTCCAAAAAATCCAACCGCCGATTCCGCTCCCGGCGTTTCCCTCAGACGGCGCGGATTCCGGTCACTTGCCCGGCTGATAGAACGGGGTCATTTCCGCCAGCACCTTGTCGAGCAACTCGCCCTCGCGGATCAGTCCGGTGTGGCGGAAGACGATTTTCCCGCCCGGAGCGACCAGGATCGTGTGGGGTTCGGGGCCCTTCCACTCGGGATCCAGGGCTTGGATCAGCGTGTCCATGCTTGGCTCGGAAAAGAGGTAGCTGTTGGTGCTCCGTCCTTCCGCGGCGAGCCCGGACTTGAGATGCCCGGGCAGGCCGGCCTTCTGTTTCCTGAGAAACTCCTCGGCCCGCGCCTTGTTCTGCGGGAGGTCGGTGGAAATCGTGACCAGCTCGAAGGATCTCAATCCCATGCGCCGCGACACGCTCACCAAGGCGGGAAATTCCTCCACACACGGCGCGCAGCCGGTGGACCAGACGTTGATCAGGCGGTATTTGTCCGTGGGGTTGGCGCGCAGTTTGGCGACGCCCGCGGAATCGATGGATTCGATGGACACCGGCCACGATTCCCACTTCGCGTGATCCTTGACGACCTCGGTTTTCTTCATGCGCCACTTCGTCGAGCAACCGATCGGGTTCGTCACCTCCACCGGGACGGGTTTGCCCTCCGTTAGAGCGGCGACGGCGTTGCGAAGGTCGGGTTTTTTCACGAGCTTCGCGTCCGGAAAACGGCAGTCGTCGATCCAACCTTTGTAGCGCAGCTTCCGCTCCTGATCGAAGAGGAACACGTGTGGTGTGGCCAGGCAGCCGTAGGCCATCGCGGTGGACTGCGTCTCCCCGTCGTAGAGGAAGGGGAACGGGAAACCCATGTCCTTCGCGTAGAGTTTCATCTCCGGGAAGCTGTCGCCGTATTTCGAGTATCCGAGTTCGTCCGGACGCAGGCCGTCGGGGTGGTTTGGATTGATGGCCACCACGCCGAAACCCTTGTCCTTGTATTCCTGATAGAGCTGGATCAGCCGCGGCTCCGCCGCGTGGGAAACCGGGCAGTGGTTTGAGGTGAAGACCACGGCGAGCAGTTTCGCGTCCTTGAAATCCGCGAGCGTCATCGTCCGGTCGTCGATGCCGATGAGTTTGAAGTCCGGTGCCGCGTCGCCGATCCGGAGCTCCTTGAAGCCCTCGGGATTCTGCGCGTGCAGAACCATGGCGGGAATCATCAACAGACAGGAAACAAGCAGCGCGCGGAGGTGCATGGGGTGTTTGCGGGGAAATTCAGCCCACGTTTACACGCCGCGTGGAGTCCATGTTTCACGACGCGTTAACCCGATTGGACGCGGCTGGTCCCCAGTTGGTTCTTGACGGCGGGCGGGCTGGCTTTTGTTTTCATGCTTCATTCCAAGACCCACCCCAGAACCGCATGTCCGACCACCCACACGACGATTTCATCCACAGCGAGGAGTTCCTCCGCGGTCTGATGAAACGCCAGCTCAAGCTCTCGATCACCTGCGCCGCCGCGTTTCTCACGCTGCTCTTCGGGCTGCCGGTTCTGAACTACCTCGCACCGGAACTGATGGCGAAGCGCGTTGGCGGTTTCACCCTGAGCTGGCTGGTGCTCGGCATCCTGTTCTTCCCCTACGTCTGGATCATCGCGAAGTGGTTCATCACCCGCTCCATCGCGCTGGAAAACCATGAGGTCCGCGTGGCCGAGGGCAACAAACGCAAAAACTAACACCCCGCCCCGCCATGCAAGTCGATCCCTGGATCCTCGCCTTCTCCGCCATCACCGTGGTGGTGACCATCATCATGGGTTTCCGCTCCGCGAAATCCTCCAAGTCCGCCTCGGACTTCTTTGTCGCCGGCCGCTCGGTCTCGGTCGGTTGGAACGCCTCGGCGATCTCCGGGGAGTATCTATCAGCCGCCAGCTTCATGGGCATCGCCGGCATGGTGATGTCGTCCGGATACGACGCGCTGTGGTATCCGGTCTGTTACGCCTGCGGCTACCTGTTCCTGTTATTGTTCATCGCCGGGCCGCTGCGGCGCTTCGGAGCCTACACGATTCCGGATTTCGCGGAAGGCCGCTATGACTCGCCGCTGTTCCGCAAGATCGCGGTGTGCTTCGTGTTGTTCATCGGGTTCTTCTATACCATGCCGCAGATGAAGGGTGCGGGCGTCACGCTGTCCTATATCTTCCCCGGCCTGCCTTACTGGGTGGGCGTGGCGGTGGTGGGCGTGGTGATCACGCTCAACGTCGCGCTCGGCGGCATGAAGGGCATCACGCTGGTGCAGGCGGTGCAGTATTGGATCAAGATGTTCGCCATCTCCGTGCCGATCTTCGTGCTCTTCGCGGTTTATGGGGGTTACGGGAAAAACCTCTCGTTGAACCACTCCGCCCACGACAAGACGCCGCCCGCCATCGAGCGTTCGGTGAATCCCGCGGAGGGACAACGGCTCGCCCTGCCGGAAAAAGCACCCAAGGACGAAGCATGGATCGCTCCCTTCGGACCGCTCACCACCAAGGCCGCCAAAGCCTCGAATCTAACACCCGAGGAAACCCGGCCGCTCTCGCTGCTTTACACGTTCTCCCTGATCGTCGCGCTCGTCTGCGGCACCGCGGGACTGCCGCACATCCTTGTTCGCTTCTACACCAACCCTGACGGCGTGGCCGCGAAGAAGACGACGATGTGGGTGATGATCCTCATCGGCGTGTTCTATGTGTTCCCGCCGGTCTTCGGCGTGCTGGGCAGAAACCTGCTGCCGGAGCTCTACAACGCCACCGGTTCCAAGGGACCGGACAAGGTGGTGCTCGAACTGCCCGTGCTCATCCGCGAGAAATACGGCATGCTCGGCTCCATCCTCAGCGGCATCACCTGCGCCGGGGCCTTCGCCGCGTTCATGAGCACCTTCTCCGGACTGCTCGTTTCCATGACCAGCGCGCTCGCCCACGACGTCTATGGCCGCATGCTGAAACCCACGGCCACGCCCGTCGAGCGGATGAAGATGTTCAAGTGGTGCGCCGTCATTGTCGGAAGTGTCTCCGTTCTGTTAGGCTCACTGGTGGAGCCGCTGGAGATCAACTTCATGGTCGGCCAGGCCTTCGCCATCGCCGCGGCCAGTTATTTCCCGCTGCTCTTCATGAGCGTGTGGTGGCGAGGCATGACCATGAAGGGCGCGGCCACCGGCATGCTCACCGGCGGCCTTTGTGCGCTCGCATCCGCCGCCGTGGTGAACGTAAGCACGCTGGCGCTCGACAAGGGGCCGATGGGCAAGGTCTTCGCGGGCTTCGCCGGCATCAATGACTTCTGGAAAGCCCATCCGCTGCTGCGCATCCTCGCCGAACAACCGGCGATCTGGGCCGTGCCGCTTTCCATCACGCTGATGATCGTGATTTCCAAAGCCACCCGCAGATCCGTGCCCGCGGACGCGCGCATGAAGATGCTCGTGCTCCACGCCCCCGAAGCCCTCGGCCTAAAACAGGAATACATCCAGGAGCACCAGGGCGCGGGTCACTGACCCATCGCGGCCCGCACCGATTTTGTTAGAAACCTCAGCCGTCCACGAACCGGACGCCGTGTTTTCCCGCGATGGCGATGGCCGCGGCCATGTCCGGGCCGCCGGGTTTGGCGAACTCGACCGCCGCCTCGTCGAAGAAATCCTCGAATCCCGCGGGAGCCGCATGGACAAGCATGCGGGTGGGTTGGTCCGTGTTGTTGCGGAAGGCGTGCACTTGGTTTTTGGGAGCAAAGACCGTATCGCCCGGGACTGCCTCCAGCCACCCGCCATTGACGTAGAAACTGACGGTTCCCTCCAGAATGTGGAACCACTCGTCTTCACGCTCATGGAGGTGCGGCGGCGGCCCGCCACCGGGAGCCGTGGTGACCGTGAACGAACAGAAGGCGCCGTCGTTGTGTTTTCCTTCCAGCAGGAACTCGATTTCGTCGCCAAAGGCGCACACCTTGCGGCCGTGTCCGGCGCGCGTGATCATGGGGAGGGGTCTGGTTGAGTCTGGCATGATTCGATGATCGTAGTTCAACCCGATTTCGGAAGGGAATCCGGAAATCGCCGGAGCCGGGCACTACGCGCTGCGGCCGATGGAGGGATCGCTGGGACCGGATTTGCCGGTTTCGATGCGGCCCGCGTAGCGGCGGGAAAACGAGGCACTGCCTTGGATGGAGACCTCGAGATCATACCACCGGTGGCTGCCCTGAAGATCGATGGAAATCCGGACGTTTTCCCCGGGAGCGATGCTTCGTTGGATCGCTGCGGCCCCATACGCGAGATCTTCGATGAGCACGGCCGTTGCGGCCGAGCCCTTGTTCATGATTTCCAACACCGCGTTGCCGCTGCCATCGGACCCGGGTAGGAAAACGACATCCACGGCGGGATCCTCCAATGAACCGCGGCACTCCCGATAGAATCCGTTAGGGCCGTAGAGCCGGAGGTGGCAGCGGCCGCCCTCGAATGATCCGACGCGCCATGAATACGGCACCTGATCGCCGGGACGGACGGCGAAGGACCAGCGGCGCATCTCCTCATACGGCGGCGGCGCGTCGGTGTAGGTGTCCACGTCATCCGGGCCGTATTTTCCCGGAGCATAAACGTGGAATGGAGCGCCCACGGACTTCCCGCCGACGGCGAGTTTGAGTTCGACGCGGCCCGATGCGGAGTTCAGTTGGAAATCCGCGTGGAGATCGTAGGGCAGCGCGCACGAGAGGCGTCCGCCCTTCTCCTGCCGGGCTAACAGAGCAGAGCTCGTTGGCTCGCGGCGGATACCCTCGATCTCCTCAGGCAGGAAGCTCCGGAAATTGGCGGGAGCTTCCTTGAACTTCGAGCGGTGGATCGTTTCCACCAACGCATCACGCTTCAGAGAGACCGGATGAGTTTCCTGTTGGGGCGGGCCGGATTGGAAGGCGGAGGTGAGATCGCCGCAAATCGCGCGCCGCCAGTCGCTGATGTTGGTTTCCCGGATGGCGCGTCCTGTTTTGCTAGAGAGAAACACCTCGAGAAAGCGGAGGACCGAGGTGTGATCGAACACTTCCGAGCACACGTTGCCGCCGCGTGTCCACGGCGAGGCGATCACCATCGGAACGCGGTAGCCGAGGCCGATCGGGTGACCGAGTTCATCGAACTCCAAGCTCGTATCCAATCCTTGGGAAGCGGCTCCTGTTTCCGGTTTGCCGGTATGGGGAGGGACGAAGGGCGGAACGTGGTCAAAGTAGCCGTCGTTCTCATCGTAGGTCAGGATGAAGATCGTCTTTTTCCAAAGCTCCGGATTTTCCGTGAGGATTCCGAGCGCCTCCGAGACATACCAGGCTCCATACCAGGGAGCGGTCGGGTGATCGGAGAAATTCTCGGGAGCCACCAGCCAGGAAACGGTCGGCAGCTTGCCCTCGCGCGCGTCCTTGCGGAACTGATGGAGCACATCGCCCGCGGGCACCTTCACCTCGCGCTCGATTTCACCATCCTGATAGCGCATCGAGACCGTGCGTCGTTGATCCGGATCACCGGTGTTGGTGGTGAAGGCTTTCCGGCACAGCGCCTTGTCCCTTTCCGACAGAGCGGCGAAGGCTTCAGGTGAGAAGCGCCGGCGCTCTTCGGTGAGAGCGGCCAACTCCTTGATCAACCGCTCCGGCACTTTGGGCTCCTTGTGATCCGATTCCGCACCGGCGGGAAGGGCCTCTGCCTCGCCGACGATCCGCTCCAGCCCTGCGATCCTCGCTTCCACAAAGGCCATCCGCGCCGGGTGAAACCCGAGGTGATACTGGGAGAAATACTCCAGCGGATTGTCGCCGAAATTTCCCAACCACGCGAAGTCCTCGACGTCCAGGCCGGTATTGATCCAGAGCTCGTTCTGATAGATCCGCCACGACACGCCGTGTTCCTCAAGCCGCTCGGGAAAGGTCGTCCAATCCGCCGTGGCGTCGTGGTCGATGAGGCTGTTGGTGAGTCTCGCCACGGAGGACGGATCGCGCGGGTCCCTGACGGTGCCCGTCCAGAGAAAGAGACGGTTGGGGCTGGTGCAGGTGTTGGCCGAGCAGAAATGCTGGTCGCAAACGGTGAAGGCGTCCGCGAACTGATAGTAGAACGGAAGGTCGTCGCGCTCGTAGTGGCCGAGGGTGAGCGGCATGTCCGCGTATTCCTTGTGGCCGGATTGTTTTTCTAGCAGCCAGTGGTTGTGCTTGCCGTCGTTGGAAGCCGCCACCTGGGACGAGCGGTCGTGAGGCAGGTCCCTCATCCAGGTGCTGCGCGAGTCGCGGATGTTCAGCCGGAACGGCGCGTATGTCTTGCCCTCCGCGTCCGTCTGGAGCCACACCGGATTGCCGCCGGGGATTTCCATCGCGCGGGGATCGTCAAAACCGCGGACACCGCGCAGCGAGCCGAACGCGTGATCGAAGGAACGGTTTTCCTGCATCAGGATCACCACATGTTCCGCATCCATGAAGGTGCTGCCCGCCTCGGGCTCGATGTTCATCGCACGGAGGATCGATTGCGGAAGTGAAGCGAAGACGCCGAGCCCGCCGGAAAGCAGGCTGGCGTGTTTTAGAAACTCACGACGGGATTGCATCGCGGGTGCAACGATGCGGCTTCCCGGTGTCTTTCAAGCATTAGGGAGCTTCCTGCACGGAGACTGCCGCTTCCGCGGAGAACAATCCTTTGGCTAAGGCTCCGCAAACGGGTCTGTTTCAGAGGTTTCAATTTCTCGCTGTTGGGAATCCGGTATGGGCTCGGGATCAAAAGTCGTCGTTAGTTCGACAACGCCGTTCTCACGGACGTGACAGCGCAGTTTGGTGCGTCCGCAAACATAATTGAGCACGACGTTCGTGGTTACGTTCCGGAAATGCAGTTCGTCTTCGAAACGCCACTGATGGGCTGGATCCCCAGCTCTGAGGATAAATCGCAGTCTGGCAGGATCCACTCCCGCTTGACGGATGAGATGGTTGATATTGGAAATGCGTTCAGGCACGGACTGGTCTGCCGGAAGATCCACTACTGGAATCATGGTGGTTTTGAAGAGTTCGGTGGTTTCCTCGATGGACGGCTTTTCCAACAGCGGGCGATTGTGGGATTTCGTCCGGATGCGTTTCGTGAATTCATTCTCCAAGTTGGCAGAATCCCCTGCTCGCGCGAGGTTTCCGGAGATTTCGTTAGATCGCTCCTGAGAATCCGATTTCCAAGGCCGAAGCAACCCAAGAAGCCCGGCGACGATGACAAGGGCGATGACGAGACGTTTCATGCCGATCTGCCGGGATGGATTGCCGAGCTCCAGAGTTTGGATTTCCGGCTACCCAACGACAAGCATGCAACTTGTGATCCACAAAAAAACCCGCCGTCCATGGCGGACGGCGGGTTTGTTGAGGTTTCGGGCGGAATGAATTCCGCGCTCCCGGATTACTTCTTGAGCGCTTCCTCGCGCTCCTTGGCCTTGGCGATGACTTCCTCCGCCACGTTTTTCGGGCAGGGGGCGTAGTGGCTGAACTCCATGGAGAACTGGCCGCGGCCGGAGGTCATGGTGCGGAGGTCGCCGATGTAGCCAAACATCGCGGACAGCGGGGCCTCGGCCTTGACGCGCACACCACCGGGGGTGGGCTCCTGGCCTTGGATCATGCCGCGGCGGCGGTTGAGGTCGCCGATCACGTCACCCACTTTTTCTTCGGGGGTGAAGACGTCGATTTTCATCATCGGCTCAAGGATTTGCGGACCGCACTTCGGCATCGTCTGGCGATAGGCGGCCTTGGCGGCGATTTCGAAGGCGATGGAGGAAGAGTCCACGGCGTGGAAACCGCCGTCCTTGAGGGTCACCTTGAAGTCCAAGCAGGGGTAACCGGCGAGCGGGCCCTTGTGGATCGAGGTCTTGAAACCCTTGTCCACGGCCGGGATGTATTCCTTCGGCACATTGCCGCCGACGACGGAGGACTCGAAGATGAAGCCGGAGCCGGGTTCGCCGGGCTCGATGGTGTAGTCGATCTTCGCGAACTGGCCGGAACCACCGGTCTGCTTCTTGTGGGTGTAGCTGTCGTTGACGGCCTTGGTGATGGTTTCGCGGTAGGCGACTTGCGGAGCGCCGACGTTGACCTCGACCTTGTGGGTGCGCTTGAGGATGTCGATCTTGATGTCGAGGTGAAGCTCGCCCATGCCCTTGAGGATCATCTCGTTGGTTTCCTCGTCGGTCTCAACGCGGAAGGACGGGTCTTCGGCGACCATCTTGCCGATGGCGGTGCCGAGTTTTTCGGCGTTGGCCTTGTCCTTGGGAGCGACGGCGATGGAGATGACGGGCTCCGG
Organism: Luteolibacter sp.; assembly: GCA_036824745.1. GTDB lineage: Bacteria > Verrucomicrobiota > Verrucomicrobiia > Verrucomicrobiales > Akkermansiaceae > Luteolibacter. Next base: position 762 of record DAISZP010000070.1, on the reverse strand, counting down.
GAAGACCATCGGCTCGAGGGTGGCCGGGTTTTTCTCGTCGCAGAGGGTATGGCCGGTCTGAACGTTTTTGAGGCCGACGATGGCGACGATGTCACCCGCTTGGGCGGAGTCGATTTCGTTGCGGTCATCGGCGTGCATTTCCACCATGCGGGAAACACGCTCGGTCTTGCCGGTGAAGGAGTTGAGAATGGTGTCGCCCTTCTTGATCGTGCCGGAGTAGATCCGGGTGAAGGTCAGCGCGCCGAACTTGTCGTCCATGATCTTGAACGCGAGCGCACGGAGCGGCTTGGCCGGATCGCTGACGGCGAATTCGCCGGTTTCGTTGCCTTCGGCATCGACTTCCGGGAGCGGACGCACTTCGAGCGGAGAAGGGAGATAATCCACGACGGCGTCGAGCACGAGTTGCAGGCCCTTGTTCTTGAAGGAAGAGCCGCAATAGGTCGGGAAGAACGCGAGATCGATGGTGCCCTTGCGGATGCAGCGCTTGATGGTGTCGAGATCCGGCTCCTCGCCTTCGAGGTATTTCTCCATGACTTCATCGTCCTGCTCGACGGCGGTTTCGATGAGTGCGGCGCGGTATTCCTTGGCCTTTTCCACGAGGTCGGCGGGGATTTCCTCGATCTTGAAGTTTTCCGGCTGGCCGGATTCGTCCCAGATGTGGGCCTTCATGGTGAGGAGATCGACAACGCCGACGAAATCGCTCTCGGTGCCGATCGGCAGGACCATCACGAGCGGGTGAGCGCCGAGGACCTTCTTGACCTG
>DAISZP010000069.1:0-14887 GCA_036824745.1 Luteolibacter sp. | reverse complement strand
AAGCTGTTCGGCACCACGGAGAAGACGGAGCTGCACGGGCTGACCGGGAATCAGGTAGAAAAACGCGTTTGCGGCGTCCGCGTAGTCGGAAACGGAATGTCCCCCGACGTTCTGAATCACATCGGACGGCTGGATACCCACCTGGGCCGCGGGTGATCCGGGCAAGACCCGGACGACTTGAGGAGACTGGGTTTCCGCCCGCAGTGAGAGTCCCAACCAGCCGCGCACGAGTTTTCCGCCGCTGCAAACATCCTTTTTCACGCGATGCACCGCTTCGGCGGGAATGGCGTATCCGGTGTTTCCGGCACCGGAAGACTGGAATACCACGGCGACGATTCTTCCCTCGGCGTCAGTAATTGGCGAGCCGGGTGGGGGGACGGATTGTTCGAAGTTCACCCGCAGCAATGCGAGCGGGAGGATTTTTCCGCCGACTTGTTTCACCCAGCCATTGGCCCGGCATTTCAAAGTTCCGGAGGGGGCCACCGCCATCAGGCCGGCGCTGGAGTTTCCGCCCACTTCATTGAGCCAGATAGTCGGCTTTGGCGCTGTCAGGCCTTCCACCCTGAAAAACGCCAGCCGGGAAACAGGGTCATGGCCCACGAGCTTTGCGGAAACCGAGCGATTTCCGAGTTTCACGGTCCCATTTGTGGCGTCCGCGCCCTGGGTGATCACGGAAACCAAGAGGGAATGTCCGTCCAGCAGGATGGCGGTGGATTCACCAGCCTTTCCGTTCGGTGCCGGGGGATAGTTCACCTCCCAGCGGGGGCTGATCGAAACCGGCTGTGCCAAACCAGCAGCCGTGATCGCAAAAAGCATCCCTGCCAACATCAATGCCGGACGGCGCCGGCGCGGGCGTCCCAGATCCTCCATGGGGAAAGACTGGAATTAGAACACTTGTTCACCCGCGTTGCCTTGAGTCGAAGGACTCAGGTCCAACTGGTCGAGTTGTTCGACCGCAGCAGGCGCCGGAGCGGGATCTACCTGATAGATCACCGGGGAGCTGCTGTTGCGTTCCACATCGACAGGTTTCGGGGTGAGCAAGGTCACAGCCGCGTAGGTGGCGTAGGCCAAGCCAGCGCCGTAAGCCCACTTGGAAGGTCCGAGCTCGGATACCCAAGCGGTGGCCTTTTCAAAAATGCCCGCCAATCCGGTCTTCACCGCGGCCTGCTGGCGTTGGTTATGATGGAAATCACAGAGAAAATCCTGCCAGTAACCCTCCTCAGGGCGCTCGTAGCGCTTGAGGGCAAGCAGGTTCTCAAGTTGTTCGACCGATGGCTTCACTGCGGTTGATATTTAGGATTTACAAAAGAATGGCCCCGGACGCAAGCGAAATTTTAAAATCTTTCGTTCCAGCTATCCTGAAGGGCGGACTGGAGCTGGAGATGCGCATAGTGGAGCCGCGAGCGAATGGTGCCTTCGGAAGTTTTGAGAACCTTGGCGATGTCCGCATGGGACATGCCTTGGATGTCGAACATCGTAACCACCATTCTATGGGGTTCAGACAGCTTTTGCATCGCTTCGTTCAATTTAATCTGAAGCTCGTTGAGGTTCGTCTGCTTCTCCGGATTCGCCTCGTGGGTGCTGTCAATGAGCGCCGGATCCTGTTGGACGGATGAATCCAGATCGTTGAGGCTCATGCCCGCGCGGCGCTTGCGTTTCTTGAGGAAATTCAGCGTGAGATTGACGGCTATCTGATAGATCCAGGTGTAGAACGTGGAGTTTCCGCGGAAGCTCCGCAGTGACTGATAGGCGCGGGCGAAGATCTCCTGCAGCAGGTCATGTGTGTCCTCCTTGTGGGAGGTCATGTTATAGACCAGGCCGTAAAGCTTGTCGCCATACTTGAGGATCAGGGCGTCGAAAGCGCGGGTATCGCCCTTTTGGGCGCGCTCGACGAGATCCTGGTCAGGGTCGGGGGGACGTGACTGACGGAACATTCAGTTGGGGGTGGGTGGCAGCGGAGGCAGACTACACGGAAGAATCACCGTGTAAAGGCCGCACGACCACCCGTTCCCGGAGAATGTGGGGCCGGTTCAGAGCTCGAAACTCAGCACGCGGATGATGCCCGGCGTGGAGCGGAGTTGTTCGAGCAACGCGGTTCCCGGCTCGGTGTCCACTTCGATGACGGTGACAGCACGGGTGCGGTCGCTGGTCCGGCTGAGGTCCATGTTGGCGATGTTCACGCCGGCCGTGCCGAGCGCGGTGCCGACGACGCCGACGATGCCGGGGCGGTCGTCGTTTTCCACGAAGAGGAAACGTCCGGAGATGTTGCAATCGACGTAGAGGTGGTCGATTTCCACGATCCGCGGCGAGCGGCCGATGATGGTGCCGGCGACGCGGTAGCGGGTGTCGCCCTTGCGGAGTTCGGCGACGATGAGTTCGTTGAACTCGGTTTTGGCGTTGATGGTGGATTCCACCATGTCGAGGCCGAGTTGCGAGGCGATGGCCGGGGCGTTGACGATGTTGACTTGGCCATCCGGGCGCGAGGCTTCGAGCAGGGCGGTCAGCGCGGTGCGGGAAACGAGGCCGGTGTCCTTCTTGGCGAGCGCGCCGTGGTAGGAAACCCGGAGCGAGTCGGCATTTTCGGGGCCGAGTTTGGCCAGGAGTTTGCCGAGTGCGCGGGCGAGATCGAGATAAGGACCCACGGCGGCGAGGGCCGCGGCGTCGAGCGACGGCATGTTGATGGCGTTGCGGATTTCCCCGGTGACGAAGAAGTCGCGGAGTTGCTCGGCCACCTGGATGCCGACGTTTTCCTGGGCTTCGTTGGTGGAAGCGCCAAGGTGGGGGGTGAGGACCACGTGTTTGTTGAGCGAAAACAACGGATGGTCGTTCGGCGGGGGCTCGACTTCGAACACATCCAGCGCGCAACCGGCGATGTGGCCGGAATCGATGGCGGCTTTCAGCGCGGTTTCATCGATCAGGCCGCCGCGGGCGCAGTTCACGACGATGGCCCCTTTGTTCATCAGGGCCAATCGTTCGGCGTTGAGGATGTGGTTGGTTTCCGGGGTGAGTGGGACGTGCAGGGTGACGACGTCCGCGCCGGTAAGGGCGATGTCCGGGGTGGCGGCGAGCTCGACTTTCAGTTCATCCGCGCGGGCCTGGGAGAGGAAGGGGTCGTAGGCGACGACCGTCATGTTGAAGGCCTGGGCGCGTTTGGCGAACTCGGTGCCGATGCGGCCCATGCCGATGATGGCAAGGCGTTTGGTGTTGAGCTCGATGCCCTGATAGGCCTTGCGAGCGGCCTTGAAATTGCCTTTGAGGACTTCCGCATGAGCCGGCGCGATATTTCGTGCGGCGCTGAGCATCAGGGTGAAGGCGTGTTCGGCGGTGGAGATCGTGTTTCCGGTGGGAGTGTTCATCACGATCACGCCGTGGTCGGTGGAGGCTTTGCGGTCGATGTTGTCCACACCCACGCCGGCGCGGCCGACGGCTTTGAGGTTTTTCGCGGCGGCGAGCAGCTCGGCAGTGACCTTGGTTTCGGATCGCACGACCAGACCGTGGTAGTCACCAATGATCTTGAGGAGTTCCTCCGGCTTGAGGCCGGTGTTCACGTCCACGGAGATTCCCGGAGCGTTGCGCAGGGCGTCCACGCCCTTTTCCGAGATCGGGTCCGAAACCAGCACGCGATAGTTTGCCATAGGCGCGGGGGCTTAAACCACCACCCCGCTGCTGGCAAGGGTGGTTTTGCCGAAAAAGGCATGGTTTTCGGAGGTTTTGGCAAAACAGAAACCGGGAGTGGAGGGGACCCTACGCGATCGCGTGTGGATCTGTGGTGGCACGAATGGCACATGCTTTGCTAAGAGATGTGAAATGATGCCAAGAAGTTCTTCAGCAAGGGCACGGCTCACGGACGCGGACTTCGCGTTCGTGGAGGCGATTCTGGTTGAGGAACTTGCGTCCCCGCTTAGGTCCCTCCAACAGGATCCGGAGGCCCTGACCTCCATTCTTGATCTGGATGCCGTCCATCGGGCGGTGGTGGAAAACACGGAGGTTTCCCCTTCGCTCCACCTTTATATTCTCGTCCGCCAGGCGTTTGTGAACAGTGGCATCGAAGAGATGGAAGTCGCCGATGAGGTGGCCGGCGAACTGGCGGAAGAACTCGGCTTGTCCGAAGGCTCGCGGACATTTCATTTCATGTGCTTGATCCGGAACGTGGCGAATGAAACACGTTTCCATATCCAAGCCGCGGCTGGAGACGCATTCCTGATCCTGAATGGAGACTATCGGGCCGTGAAGGGCCCGGTCAGCGATGGCGGGGATGGATCAAGCGAGGATCGCGATTCCTTCAATCCAATGTCGGAGCGCTGCGTGTTCTGAATCGGGTGATCCGAGAAGCCGTTGCCGTTCGGGCAACGATCACCGCTTCGGGCGAATTCCCGCGCTTGGCTGGGGGCGGATTGTTTTCAAAGATCCCCACATGGCATGGCGCATCGACGAACAAGTGATCCGCGGCGAGATCGACAACCGGGCGAAGGACCGCGTCACGGGACGCATCTGGTTTCACGGCCGCGGTGAACCGGTGGAACTCTCGCTAACAGGAAACCCGTGGGCCGATCTCGCGGGACACACGTTGCGTTTCACCAATCCGCATCCCGCGTCCGGAGATCTCGATGGATTGAATGCGACGCAGAAAGGCGTGGTCGGCGACATCACCGCCTCGCGCAAGGTGAAGGTGCCGGATTGTTCCGAGGAGGAATTCATCAAATGTTACGAGGAGCGCCGCCCGTTTCCCTGGCACTGGGCGAACAGCCTCTATCTGGAATGGTTCAGCGCGTTCAACGGCCGCGTGGTCATCGAAACCAGCGGCTTCGAACTGGAAATCAGCCCGGAACCCGCGTGGACGATGGATGCGGAGGAGGAACAGGCGCAGCGAGTCCGCAATGCCGAAGCGCTCACGAAATTCATGGACCGACTCGGAGCGCTGGTCGCGAAGGCGGAGGCCGATGCGGACTTCGATGACGACGCCCCGCAAAGCGCCGCCGAGGCCCAAGCCGATGCGGACGCGGCATGGATGGATCGTTTGTTGGACCGTGTTACCGCGCGCATTGAGCGCGAGGGCCGCGACGAGGTGGATTTCGATCAAATCTACGAAGAAGAGCGCGAACGTCTCCGCCGTGAATCCGGCATGCCTCCCGAACCCGTGCCCACCCCGGAACAGGAGGCCGAGCGGCAGTCGTGGATTGAGGAAATGAATGCCGCCGCCGAGGAGGCGCTGGAGGACATGGAATCGGAAGCATGGAAGGACCAGCCCGAACCCCAGCGCCCCGAGTTGGTGGAACGTGCCATGGACTTCTCCGTGAAACTCCACAGTGACATCGCGGATTGGCTTCCCAAGGACGAAAACGCCGAACATCCGCTGCGCGAAATCGCCTGGGGCGTGCAACTCGCCGCCGTAAAGATCGGCGGCGCGCTCGGCCACGACGATGACGAACCCTGGCCGCCCGATGCCTTGTTTGCCGGAGACTCGCTCGTGCGCCTCAAAAAATCCCGCGACTGCCTGCGGGACGCCCTGCTCGCCATGGATTCCGCCGATGAGGAAAACCTTGCTCCGTTAGATTGGCGCATCGCCACCCGCCGCGAAATCGCGGAGATTCTCGGTGAGGTTCAACTGCTCATCCAGGAGCTGCGAAATGTACTGAAGGACGAGGAAGAATGACGGAGTGCCTACCTCTGGCGGCCATGTTGAAGGCGCTTCAGGATAGCAGGCGGTTTCTCAACCGAGTTCCTTGAACTCCATCGCCATACGGCTGGCGAGTTCTTTGAGCTTTGCAATCTCGCCATCATTTGCGAACGCGCGGCTCGGGAGGAAATGGAAGATCTGCGCGTTGGGCATGAAGAGGAATCCCGCCGGAGTGGAGATCACGCGTTGGAAGGCGTTCCACTGGATTTCGGCTTTTGAATGGGCGGAATGGGTGGCGATGCCGTTTTCGGACATTTCCCAAAAGATTTCCTCGTCCGCGTCAGGTCGCTTGGCGAATTGGCGGCGGATCAAACTTCGCGAAATCATTTTTGCCAAGGGTACGCCGATGATGAGACCGAAGAGAATGACTCCGCCTACGATGAATGCCGCCAATACACCATGCTTTGAGTTTCGGGAATCGGATGCCAGGAAGCCTATGCCAACGAATACAAATGCCAAAGAAGCTGTCCACCCCCCGATGGACGACCACTTGTTGAGCTTCAATACATACTTCCGTCCGGTGAGCAGGTCGTCCACGGTCCAGTTGAATCTGGCGGTGATCGTTTCCATTCGCGCCAATCTATCGGGTGTGGAAATGTAGTAAAGAACTTCAGTCCGCAGCGTCGTGCAAGTAAACGGACTGAAGACCGGGACTACGGTTTATGCGGTCACCGCGCCGCGGTCGTCGTTCAGGCCGGATTTCTCCAGGAAGTAATCGTAGCCGCCGGTGTATTTGGTGACGAGGGCGGAGGTGTCGTCCGCGTTGCGGGTGATGTGATAGGTCGTTTCCGCGAGGTTGCGGATGAAGTGGACGTCGTGGGAGATGAAAACGAGCGTGCCTTCGTAGCCTTTGAGCGCGTTGACGAGCGAGTCGATGGAAAGGATGTCCAAGTGGGTCGTCGGCTCGTCCATCAGCAGCAGGTTCGGCGGATCGACGAGGAACTTCACGAGGTTGAGTCGGGATTTCTCACCACCTGATAGAACGCCGCAGCGTTTCTCCACATCGGCGCGGCGGAAGAGGAAGGTGCCGAGGATGGAACGGGCGTCCTCCTCGCGCAGGGTGGTGCAGGCTCCCATGACTTCCTCCAGCACGGTGTTGTTCTCGTTGAGCGACTCAAGGCGGTGCTGCGAGTAGTAGCCGAGCTTGGTGGCGTAGCCGGGCTCGCGTTTGCCGGTATCGATGGGAACGATGCCGGCGAGGATCTTGAGCAGCGTGGACTTGCCCGCGCCGTTCGGACCGACGAGCACGATGCGGTCTCCCTTGTCGATCGTGAGGTCGAGGTTCTGATAGATTCGCTTGTCGCCGTAGGATTGGCCGACCTTGCTCAGCTCGATGACCTTCTGGTTGGAACGCGGCGGCTGCGGGAAGGTGAACTTGAAGGGTTTGCGCGGCGCGCGGGGTTTTTCCACGCGTTCGAGTTTTTCGAGAAACTTGATGCGCGATTGAACCTGCGCGGCTTTTGATCCGATCTGGCGGAAACGGTCGATGAACTCCTGGTGGCCTTCGATTTCCTTCTGCTGGGCGCGGTAGGCGGCGGTCTGTTGGTCGAAGCGGGCGTCGCGTTGTTCGAGGAAGGCGCTGTAGTTTCCGGTGTAGGAAAGGAGTTTCGCCGCATCCGGATCGATCTCGACGACGGTCTCGATGATGGCGTCCATGAAGTCGCGGTCGTGCGAGATCATGAGGATGGCTCCGGAGTAGTTGATGAGGTAGCGCTGGAGCCAGAGCAGCGAAAGCAGGTCGAGGTGGTTCGTCGGCTCGTCGAGCATCAAGAGATCCGGCTCCATGACGAGAAGCTGGGCGAGGTGGGCGCGCATCACCCAGCCGCCGGAGAAGGTCTTGGCGGGTTTGTTGAAGTCGTCCTGTTTGAAACCGAGACCGGCGAGGATCTTCTTGGCCTTGGGCTCCAACTGATAGCCGTTGACGTGGGTGAACTGGTCTTGGGCCTTGGCGAAGTCCGGATGCGAGAGATCGCCCTTGGCCTCGTATTCGCGCATGGTTCGGAGGATTTGCGTCATTTCCGGGGTGATGCTCATGGCGATCTCGAGGATAGTCTCATCCGTCGGCTCGCCCGCTTCCTGCGCGAGGTAGCCGGTGATGGCGTATTCATCGCGCTCGATCGTGCCTTCGTCCGGGCTGTCCTGATCGAGGATCATGCGGAAAAGCGTGGACTTGCCGGCTCCGTTCGGGCCGACGAGGGCGACGCGCTCGCCCCAGTTGATGGACATCTCGGCCTCGCGGAGCAGGGTGCGGCCGCCGAGGTTCTTGGTAAGCTTTTTGATCGTGAGCACGCGCGGGGTGTAGAGGACCGGGGCGCGGGCGGCAAGAACTTCGGTGAGGCGGAAAATCCCGAGGCATGACGATGGATTTTCCGTTTCGGATGATGAAACTCCGCGCTATTCTGGCCTCATGCAGCGACGTGGTGCCTTCCGCCTGATCACGGCAGCGGCCTTCGGGGCGTTGCCTGGCTGCGGGCTGCCGGTCATCCGGCGCGAGTTGGTTTCATCCAACTACTCGATCCCTGACCGCGCCATGGATCACTTGAGCCGCCACGCACCGCGCGGATATGCCTGCTGGCAGCAGGGGGACAGGGTCGAAGGTTCAGGAAACGGTCCGGTTTTTCCGGCGCTCAGCGTCACCAAATCCATCGCCATGCTCACCGCGGCCCGCGCGGTGACAAAAGGCTGGCTGAAACCGGATGAGGTGGTCGATTTTCCCGAGTGGCGTGCGGGTAAAGGAGCGGGCATCACCGTGCGGCATTTGCTCGATTCCACGGCCGGGCTGCCGCCGGGAGATCATGAATTGTACTCGGCACGTCCCGCCGACAAGGGCCGAGCGGCCTTGTCGCTGCCTGTCGTGCATGCGCCGGGCACGGTGTTCCGCTACGGGCCCGCATCGTGGGAATTGCTCGGCGAGTTCTTGAAACGCCGCCTGCCGGAGCACGGCAGCAACTTGCCGAAGTTTTTGGGAGAAACCCTCGGCCACCTCTCGATCAGTCCGCGTGGCTGGCGTCGTGATGGCGGCGGGACCCCCTATCTTTCCACCGGCATCTCATGCGGGATCGATGATCTCGGGAAGCTGGGATTCGCCCTCGCGGATCTCGAATCCGGCCACAACCACGCCGGGGTTTCCGCCGATGTGTTTCACAACCTGTCCGCCCCACATGCGGCGAATCCGATGTTCTCCGCGGGCATTTGGTGGAACCGCCTCGCAGATCGCTCCGGCGCTCGATCCGTGGAACCAGAGCGTTCGTTGAGTGGTGAGAAACCTCCGGGTTTCTGGAAAAACGCCTGCCTGCACCCGGCGGCGCGGGCTGACTGGCTCGCTCTCGTCGGCTCCGGCGGCACGCGTGTCTATGTGCTGCCCTCGGCCTCGGTGGTCATCGCCGTGGCCCGCGCAGGGGATGCTTGGAGCGATGCGGCGATGCTGCGCGAGCTGTCGTGTAGTTGATGGTTGATAGTGAAGAAACTCCGGACCGCGCGGACGGGCTTCTTCCTCTTTCCATCAACTCTCGACACTAGACCTCCACTTCACCGCTTGCGCACCGCATGCAGCAGGTTCGCGGTCTCGGTGTTGTAGTGATACCCCGAGCCAAAGGTGAGCGGGGGACCGGGGAAGGCGATGTAGGCCTCGCGCAGGTCGTTCTGCATGTATTTCGAGAACAAGGGGATCGGTGCCTGATAGTTTCCGTAGAAACGGACGTCCCACGTTTCCGCTGCGAAACAACGGAAGGGAATGCCCGAGTCGTCCTCCAGGATGTGGTTGGACGCGCCGAGGAAATAATCACGTGCCTGGGTGAAATAGTCCTCGTGCATCAAATACGACGCCGCCTTGAAATAAGTCGTGCCGCGGCCGAAGGAATCGAGGAAGGCGCGGTAGTTGTGGAAGCCGCCGTTGGAAAGATCCCCGGAAACATAGATCGCCGCGCGCCGCGCGCCGCCGCGGTTCTGATAGTCGATCCTGACAGCCTGATAGGGACCCGCCATCAGGGCGCTGACGTTTTCCACCGTGCCGCCCATCAGTGAAATGGTGGCGAGCACGATGGGGGTCACGCCGCGCAGCACCGAATTGTCGAGGTCGGTCTTCATCTCCTTGGTGATGAAATAGCCGGTCTGCATCTGCGTGCGCGTGGACTCGCGGTAAGCAGGCAAGGCTGATAGAACATCCGGGCCGTCCATCGACTCGAACTCCGGCAGCCAGCCCACCGGTTCCAGTCCCATCAGGATCTTGGTCGGGATGTTTCCGAACAAAGCTTCCGCATGCAGCAGGTCCGGCCCCCCGAAGGGGTAAAACAGGACACTCTCACCCGAGGTGGACGGTTGCAGGTTCTGTTGGGACCAATCCTCCATCGCCGCCACGCGGTTGCGCGTAAGGTGGGTCCACATCCGGCGCATGGCGGCCTCGTGCTGGGCGTATTCCGGCGTGCGCTGGAGGTTTGAGAGGATCTCGCCGTTTTGAATCGGGCGACCGGCAAGGAAACGCGCGATGTCGTCCGGCCCCGCCTTGCCCGCCACCGGCAAGAATTCCGGGGGGATCTCCTCGCCGGGATGAGGGCGCTCCACCACCTTCTGCGGGGTGCATGAGGAAATCAAACATCCGGCGATCAAGGCCGGAATCCACGAGAGACCGATGCGTTTCACGACCGGGATCGAAGCCTCGCCAAGGGAAAATACAAGAACCATGCGAACAAACAGGTCCCGAATCCGGCCAAAGTCGCCAGCGGATTCCCCACCATCGACCAAACCAGCACCGCCAGCGAGAGCGCGATGAAGACCAGCGGCGGCAGCGGAAACCACGGGCAGCGGAAGGCTCCCTCGGGTGCGAGTTTCATCTTCCGAGCTTTGAAAACCCCGGCCACGGTCAGCATCGAGCAGAGCGTGAGGCCGGATTGCGTGAACGCGAGCAGTTGCCTGAAATCACCGATCGCCACGAATCCCAAAGCCAGTGCCGCCACTAACAGCGTTGCCCGCACCGGTACGCCGCCTTCGTTCAAAACCGCCAGCCCGCCCAGCGCGGGAAGGTCCTTGCCGATCGCCGCCATCACCCGCGGTCCGGCCCAGATCTGCGCGCTGACCGTGGCGATCAAACCGATCGAGAGTAGCAGCGAAAACCCCACCGCCGCGGATTCGCCGAACAAGGACTTCGCCGCCACGTGCCCCACCTCCACCACGCCGGAGAGTTCTCCCACGGGCGCCGCTTTCAGAAACGCGGCGTTGGCTAACAGATAGAGCGCGGCCACCACCGCCGTGCCGCAGAGCACCGCCAGCACCACCGTCCGCCGCGGTTGTTCCACCTCCTCGGCGATGTAAACCGCCGCGTTCCATCCCGAGTAGGCGTAGAACACGAACAACAGCGAGACCGCGAAGGCGGGCTGCATCACCAGTTTCAGGTCCGTGGGGAAATCCGGCGTCCAGCGCACGTCGCCGCGGCCCGGTGTGACGAAGGCCACGATGATGAACCCCACGATGAGCAGAAGTTTCAAACCGGTGGTCGCCGTTTGGAAACGGGCGCTGTTTCTCACGCTTGTTAGATGCGCCGCGGTCACCACGCACAAGGCCGCCGCCGCCATGCCGGGCGGAGGCAGCGCGTCCCATGCCTTGTTCGCGTAACTGCCAAACGCGATGGCCGCCAAAGCCGCCGGAGCCGCGAAGCCGATCACCAGCGAAAGCAAACCCGCCGCCCAGCCGAGCGAGGGATGGAATAAACTGCCGAGAAACCGGTATTCGCCGCCCGATCTTGGAATCGCCGCCACGAGCTCCGCATACGAAAGCGCGCCGCACAGCGCGAGCAGCCCGCCTAACAGCCACAGCAGCAGGATCGCCGGTCCCGAAGGCACGTCCTTGACCTGGAAACCCAAACTCGTGAACACCCCGGTGCCCACCATGCTCGCCACCACCAGCGCGATGGCCGGGATCAATCGCACTTTCGGGACCTCGTTCATGCGCCTGCCTCTTTCCTCACATCGAATTCACGGAAGATACCTGAGTTGTTTCATCAGCTCCACCATGTGCTGGGCTTTCAGACGGTTGGCGTGAGCCGTGCTGCCGCTGTTGCACAAGTGGTAAGAGGATGTCCAGATGAGGTCATAGCCCATGGCTTGAATGCTCTCAACGGCGCCTACGGTCTCCCCTCTGGTACGGGTTGCGCAAAAGATCACGTCCGCCTTGTGTGTCGTCACAAGATCTCGGAGCCTCGCCAAAAGGTTGGTGTTTGGATCTCCTTGGGAATCGATGGCTACGGTGATCCCGTTGATGTTGAACAGGCAGCGGATATCCGGACCCGTCGGGGCCGAAGGGGGGTAGGGAATATTGTTGCGCGTAACTCCATGGAACCACTCGAGGTAGCTGGCCAATTCACGCAGGGTTTCCGTTTTGCCTTTGTTCGAGAGATGCCAGAGAGCCATGATTGCCTTCATATCTCAGATCATTGTTGGTTGAGATCACGATACATCCACCGGATTCGGATTTGGTGAAGCGTTTGCTTCCGGGCATGCGTTGAGTTGTTTCAGCGTGCAGGAAACCGCCTCAAAGGAACCGCGCGGCGCGAGATCCGTGATCTTGCGTGAGATGGCTGACGAAGGCGCTCCCAATCGAAAAAACAGGTATGCGGAGGCTCTCGTAGGAAGCCGCGCTTCCGGCCATCCAGCCAGCCTCAATTCTCTGATCAACGCATCACGCGAAAGCATTTCACAGGATAAAATCGGAGCTACCCACGGTAGCGATTTCCTGTCTCCCACCTGGGGGCCGGTGTAGCCGCAAATCACCGCGCCTGCCAGATTGCCGAGCTGAACCTTGATCGGTGAACGTGTGGCGTCGTCTTTCAATGCATGGCAATACGCCAGTCGCTTGTCGTAGAAGAGTCCCCTGTTCGCTTCCTTCTCATAGACCAATACACACGTCGCCCCCGGCCGATGGGTTTTCCCTCCGGCATACTCCACCGGCTCTTCCCTCACCGTTGCGTGCGTCACATCCGTGAAATGCCGGTATTGCGTGAACTGGTCCGCCTGATGTCGGAACACATCCATCAGGAATGCCTTCAGCGCATCCCGGCATTCCGGCCTGCCGGGCTTCAGCACGAAGGCACCCACGCCCGGAAGGATCTCATGGAATTTCTCCAGCCGCTTCTCCGTGTCCGTGCCCGGATAGAGCACGTAGGAACCCGCCGTCTGGCGCACCGCGTCATTGTAGGTGTGCATCTTCAGCAGGTCGCCGCGCTTGTAGGTGGCGGTCACCTTGCCCTCGTCCTTCTCCTCATCGAGATTCACACCGTCCTCGCCGAAGATCATTTTCAAATTCTCCGCACGGTATTTCGCATCGAAGTGGATGTAGGCGATCTTTCCATCCTTCGCGGCCGCCGTTTCATCCACATAAGCCGCCGGGAAAACCGCCAGCGTGTAGTCCGGCTTGAACTGCCGGGAGTACGATGCCGCTCCCGTGGCCGCCCGCTCCCATTGGAAGACCCGCTCGTAGTAGAGATGCAGCCGCAGCTCTACGCCGGTGTCCATGCTTACCGTAAAGGGCGCGCAGGTCTTCTCTCCGCGCTTCAGATGGATGTGCAGCTCGCCATTCTTAGCTTCCAGAAACGGTTCGGCATCATCGATGGGCTTCGGGTTGTCGACATCGCGCGAGACGCCTTCCATCTCATCGAGAATCTGATGGATCTGGAGAAACACCCAGTATTCATAGAGTGTCGCCACGTTGCGGGTGGGGCCGCCGTAGGCATCCTCATCCTGATCCCACGCCAGCGCGGATGCCGCTTGCGTCAGCAACCACGCCCGCAGGATCTCCCGGTATCCGTCGCGGCGTTGCAGCGTCGGATTGTCCAGCGGTAATCGCGTGAGCGGTCCCGGCTGGCGGAAAAACGGCCGCGCCAGCACCGCGTCCAGACAGGCCGCCAGCTCGCGGGCCTCGTGCAGCACACTGAGCGCGCCCGGATGCTTCTCGATCACCTCCCGGCAAAGATCGCGGAATTCCGTGAGCGCGAACTTCAGGAAACGATTCGCCGGCGTGTCCACCGAGTCCTCCTTGCGCACATCCAGCACTTGTCCCGGCAGCGGCATGCTTCCTGACGCGCCACGCTGCCAGTCCCGTGCCATCACCGCCGGATTGCGCAGCCATTCCGGCGAGCCCGCCGCGGACGTGGGCGACCATGCCGCCTCGCGCACCAGTCGCGAATTCGGCCTGCGCTGGATGGCCTCCAGCAATTCCTCCAGCCGCTCCGGCGGCAGGTGCGAGCGCAGGAAAAGAAACTTCTCCAGCGTCAGCCGCGCCATCTCCTCCGGATCATTCGTGAACTTCAGCGAGGTCGGCCCCTCCCAATTCAGCAGGAGTTGCTGGCAGAAATCCGCGATGTCCTCCGTGATCTGGCGGAACTCCGTGTGATACTCCATCTTCGCCGAGGTGATCTCCAGCGCGAACCGGTGCTTACGCCCACCCGCCGTGATCCGGAAATCCGCCATGCCCAGATGGTTCACCACCGTGAAGGCTCCGGTGAGGATCTTGCCCCGGCGCGTGCTCCATTGCTTGCGGGGCAACGATGCCAGCGAGCTGGAAACCGTGGCATCCTCCGCGCCGACCACATCCCAGTCGTAGCGCTTGGTTTCCAGCAGCCGGATCAAGAGCCCGTCCGCGTTCTCCGCCAGTTCGATCGGTGCCCGCTCCGTGGCGGATACTGCCGCGGTATGCGCCTTCACGGCGGGGCGGATCTCGGGAAACGCAGCGTCATCCGGGTCCAGCGCCTCCGGGCATCCCGGTGTGGACAGCACCCACCAGGCGGCGGAGCCTTCCAGACGCAGGGCGATGGCGGAATAGGCATTCATATCAGACATCGCAAGATATCGGACAAAGTCCCTGGACTGCGTGCAGCCTGCTGCCGCTCTGGCCAGACAGCCTGCTGTCGGTCCGTCTAGCTGCGGGAACTACAGCCGCCGCGAACCCGAGCCGCAGCAGGCTGCGCTGCCTCAAAGCGGCAGCAGGCTGCCGCAGTCCAAGGCTGATTCCCACGGGCTTGTTCAGGAGTTTCATCGGTTTCTGTTTCAGAAAAATCAGCAGATGAAACTCACGAACTGCTCCTCCACCAGCACCCCGATCATCCGCTCCAACTTTCGATAGGAATTCGGAAACTTCGGATTCTCGATATTCCGGGCGTCGTTCAGGCCGCGTCTCGGCGAGTTGCCGCCTTCCGGGAAATGTTCCAGCGCATAGGCCTCCATT
>DAISZP010000068.1:0-14956 GCA_036824745.1 Luteolibacter sp. | reverse complement strand
GAAACACCGGCCGATGCGCGAGGACGGCATCAAGCTGGGACTGGATGTCCTGCCCCAATGCGGAGAGGGCTCCAAGGCCGACGATGGAAAGCGGCGTGTCGATGCCCACGGGGTTATCAATCAAGCTGCCGCGGGCAATTCCAAAATGCGCGGACGCCAATCGACGCTTTGTTTACAAGGTGATCTGCGCTCCGAGCTCCACCACGCGACCCGGAGGAAGCTGGAAGTAGGCGGTGGCCGGCGAGGCGTTCCTGGCCATGGCGGCGAAGAGGAAAAGCCGGACCTTGTCGAAAAGCCCCGCTTTTTTTCCGACGAAGTAGGTTTCCCGGCCAAGGAAGTAGGTGGCTTTGCCTGGGTTGAAACGCAGATCCTCCGGTAGATGTTCTTTGAGGGTATCCGGGACCTCGGGATTGTCGGCGAATCCGTATTTGAGCTTCACCCGATGCACTCCCTGGCCCACATCCTCGTGCTCGAGCATCTCGCTGCGGATGGCATGCGGCTGATCGAGCGTCATCACATGGAGGAGGATCACCCGCTCGTGAATGACCTGGTTGTGCTTCAGATTATGGAGCAGCGCGGTGGGCACCTGGGTTCCCTTGCCGCTCATGTAGATGGCCGTTCCGGAAACGCGATGAATGCGCCCGCGGCCGAGATCCTTGAGCAGGGAATCCACGGGAAGAGATTCCTTGGACATCCGTTCGAAGAGACGTTTGCGTCCCCAGATCCAGACAAGCATCAGTCCCATCACCGCGCCGCCCACCACCAGCGGCAGCCAGCCACCGTGCATGATCTTGAGCGCGTTCGCGGAAAGGAAGGCGCCATCCAACAACAAGAACAGCCCCGTGACGATCAGGGAACGCGCCTTCGACCAATGCCAGACGGACCGCGCCGCGGAGTAAAACAGGATTGAGGTGATCGCCATCGTCAGCGCGATGGCGATGCCATAGGCACCGGCAAGCGCGGTGGAGGTCTTGAACGAGATGACAAGCAGCACGCAGGCGGCGGCGAGGATCCAGTTCACCGCGGGGACATAGACCTGACCCGCTGAATGCTCCGATGTGTAGCGCACTTTGAAACGTGGCAGGCATCCGAGCTGGATCGCCTGGGTGGTCAGGGAAAACGCTCCTGAGATCAAGGCCTGGCTCGCGATGATCGCCGCGAGCGTGGCCAGAATCGTCAGCGGAAACTGCAAGGGTTGCGGCGCTAACAGAAAGAACGGATTCCTGATGGCTCCGGGATCCACTGTTAGAAGCGCCGCCTGGCCAAGATAGTTCAGCACCAGAGCCGGCAGCACCACCGCGAACCACCCGAGACGGATCGGTTTGGTGCCGAAGTGGCCGAGATCCGCATACAGCGCCTCCCCGCCCGTCACCGCCAGAAACACCGCGGCAAGCAAGGGGAAGCCGTGTTTCCACTCGCGGAACAAAAACGAAATCCCCTCCCATGGACTCAGGGAAAGAATCACCTGCGGGTGTTTCGACAAAGCCATCAATCCGAGCACCGCAAGCGTTCCGAACCACAGCAGGACGATCGGCCCGAAGAGCACGCCCACCTTGCCGGTTCCGTGGCGCTGGATCGCGAACAGTCCCGTTAGAATCACCACCGAAAGCGGCACCGCCCATTCCGCGAAAACCGGCGCGCTCACTGACAAGCCTTCCACCGCGGACAACACCGAGATTGCCGGTGTCAGCATGCCATCGGCATAGATCAACGCCGCACCTGCAAGACCGAACAACAGGATTCTGCGCGGATCGTTTCCACCAAGCTTGCGCACGGCACTGCGAATCAGGGCCGATAGTGCCAAAATGCCGCCCTCTCCCTTGTTATCGAGGCGGAGGATGATGAAGAGATACTTCGCGGAAACCACCAGCACCAGAGACCAGAACACCAACGATGCGGCACCCATCAGATTGTGTGAAGTGATCGGCGCCGGATGATGGCCGGAAAAACACTCGCGGAACGCGTAAAGCGGACTCGTTCCAATGTCGCCGAATACCACTCCAAGGGCGGCGAGCGTGCTCGCCATCAACTTCGGACTTTGGCCGTGATGGCCGGAATGGGAAGCACTCATCATCGCGGAACGGATCGTTCGCGCGGCCGAAAAAGCACTTCCGCAGCCTTCTGACCAGCGAAATTTGTGCAGGTCCCAAGCCCGAAAACCCGTCCAACTCAATCGATTACGCCCCTGCCCGCAGTGCCTCGATGGCACGCTGGGTTTCCCCGGCCACATGAGTCCATCCATCCCGCTTGTCGGGAATATCACGGAAATCCAACGGTTTTCCAATCACCAGGCGCAAGCGGCGTGGTCTCGGGAATTTCGCGCCGGGAGGCATCGCTTCATGTACGCCCTCGATCCAACAAGGAACCACGGGCACCCCGGTTCCGGCGACGATGCGGCCGATTCCCGGTTTGAACTCCTGCATCTCCCCGGTCCGCGAGCGCGTGCCCTCCGGAAACAGGATGAACACCACGGGGTCGCCTTCCAAAGCGGCGCGCAGGTCGGATAGATCGTGGGCGTGCGCCTTGTTCCGCCACAGCGGCAGCGCGTTGATGAAAAACGCCCCGAAGGCGGCGATGCCGATTTTTTCGAAAAACACATCCTTGGCGACGATCGGAAACACCCGGTCGCGCCATGCGATCGGAAACACGGACATCAGCAGCATCGCATCCAGATGGCTCGCATGATTCGCCGCTAACAAAAACGGAGCGTCAGAGGGCAGATTCCCCCGCCCTTCCACGCGGAGGTGGTTCCAGGTGCGGAAGCACGCCCTGAGAAAGGCCCACCATAACAGCCGGATGAGACTCGCCGCCAATCCGGTCTCACGGCGGTAGCTGCGCATGCGGTCCATTCCCGCGAGCTCCAGATCCTTGGCTGGCTTGAATTCCCACGGCTCCATGTTCATGGCCCGGTGAAGATGCGTTCCAGCCCGCTGTTCGCGCCAAGCGGCCCGAGAACCAGGGAAAGCAGATGATAGAACGCGGGTGGCACCAGCACCAGGCTGTCAAAGCGGTCCAGCAAGCCGCCGTGGCCCGGAATTGCCGCGCCGAGATCCTTCACGCGGAGGTCGCGCTTGATGGAAGACATCAGCAGGTCGCCGAGCTGGCCGAACACGCTCATGCCGACGCCTAACAGAATCAGCCAGCCCCACTCCGCCATCGGGGTGCCGGGAAACACCACGTGACGCCCGAGCACGACCACCAGAGAGGTTGTCAGCACCAGCGCTCCCAGCGCACCGCCGAGCGTCTTGCCGGGGCTGGTGTTCGGCAGAAGCCTGCGTTTCCCGAACAAACGGCCGGTGCAATAGGCGAAGATGTCGTTCAGCTCGACTCCTAACAGAATCAGGATCAGATACTCGCGGAACTTCGGGGACTCGGTCATCAATCCCAAGTATCCGAATGAGTATCCGAACAGCAGGAAACCCAGGGACCCGAGCGCGACACGCTGGAGATAACCCGCCGGCCGGTCCTGCGGAATGGTGATGACGGTGATCAACCCGACGGTGAGAGGCGCGGCGGCGAAGAACAGCCTCTCGTAGTTGTCCACGACGGCGAAGGTCACGAGCAGGATGCCTAACATGACCGCGATGCTGATCCAGCGCTCGTGGAAAACCCCGGTGGCCCTCGCGAACTCGCGATAGCAGGCGAGGCTCAGCAACATCACTCCCAGCATCACCCAGGCCGCGCCTAACAGGATCGGCGCGAAGAGGATCAACACCAGCCAGATCCATGATTTCCAGCGGACCATGATGTCGTTCCGGGTCGCCTCGCCCAGTTTTCCCGAAGCGGACATCACCGCGACGATGCCCGGTGTGACCGCAAGCAGGATGGCGACGCAGATGACCGCCCAACGCGTGAGCGGAAAGCTGAACGCATCACCGCATTTGAAGAAATGATTCAGGATTTCCGGATTCATGGATTCGATTTCAAGTGCCGTGAGATCCGGACCAGACGGCGCAGGAATGTTAGAAACGCGCCGCCCGCGATGAGCCACAGCGCGCAGGCCATGGTTCCCCCGCCCCAGGGGATTTGCCAGGAGGCGGGAGCCGCGGCGGCGTAGATCGAGGCCACGGTAAGGGTGAACATGCGCTGGGGTTTGGCCATCGGACCGGAGAAATCCTGCGGCGCGCCGGCCACCTTGCCCTCCGCCCGGATGTAGGCGGTGAGCAGTGCGGCGATGGTTGCGAGGAAGCCCGCCAAGGGATCGCTTCCGAGCGCGTAACCGGCGCCTATCAGAAAAGCGGAGTCCGAGATCCTGTCCGGAACCTCGTTGAACAACTCTCCCACCGGAGACGCCTTGCCGGTGGAAACGGCCACCATGCCATCCAGCATGTTCGCCAACAAGCGGAGTTGAACCAGCACGGCGGCGGCGATGAAACACGGAATCGGCCAATGGGGAGTCAGCGCGAAAGCCGCTCCGCCCGCGAGACCGGCGATCATGCCGGCGGTGGAGATCGCGTTCGGCGAGACACCCGCCGCGGCGAGCATGGAGGCGAGGCGTTTGGAGAACTCCTTCTCGCGCGAGGCGATCGGACGCCGTTCGGGGGTGTATTCCGGAGGGTTCATGAAGGTTTCCATCCCATGAGGAGCATGCCGCAGACCAACAGGGCCATGCCCGCGATGTGGACGGGCCGTATGATTTCGCCATACGCGAAGCGCCCGATCAAGGCGGCCCAGATGAAGGTGCTGGCGTAGACCGGATAGAGCACGCTCATCGCGCCGCCGCGCTTGAAGGCGGCGACGAACAGGACCATCACCGCCACATAGGCGGCCACCCCGCCTAACAGACGGAGGTTGAGATAGCTGGTCCAGCCGACCGTCGCCTGCTCCGCGCCGGATTTGTAGAGGAACTGCCCGGCCGCTCCGAAGATGGAGGCGAGCAGGAAACAAGCGATCGAGAATCCGGGAGTCTTCATGGCGCGTCCGTCGGAATCACCGACAAACGCATTGCTAGCCCGCCGCCCGGCCCGGGACAAGAACTCTGTGTGCTCAGTGGTCGAGCTTGAGTTTCTTCAGCTTCGGCTCGATCACGGCCCGGCAGTATCCGTTCTTGGACTTGTTCTGGAAATAGTAGTCCTGATGATACTGCGGCGCCGGATAGAAAGTCACCGCCTCGGTGATCTCGGTCACGATCGGGTCCTTCTGTTCCTTCGCCGCGGCGGCCTTGGATGCCTCGGCGATCTTTTTCTGCGCGTCGCTGTGATAGAAAATCACCGACCGGTATTGGGTTCCCACGTCCGCTCCCTGGCGGTTGAGGGTGGTGGGATCATGCAGGTCCCAGAACCAGGCGAGGATTTTCTCATACGAGATCTTCTTGGGATCAAACACCACCTGCACGACTTCCGCATGGCCGGTGTCTCCATTGCAAACCTGCTCGTAGGTCGGATCCTTGACCTTGCCGCCCATGAATCCGGAGGTCGCGGAATACACGCCATCCAACTGCCGGTAAGCGGCTTCGATGCACCAATAACAACCACCTCCAAGTGTGGCGACTTCGGCTCCAGCGGGGACTTCGGGGGATTTGGCAGGTGACATTTCCTTGGTGGTTTTCTGTTCAGGCTCACATGACGCGAGCATCGGGACGATGGCGAGGACGGCGAGCAGGATGGATTTCATGGGATTGGGAGAAACTCGTCGGGTTTTTGTTCCAAAGCAATGCTCACCACTCGATTCCGACGCCGGTTTCCGGAATCAACACCTGATCGCTGATCCCAAGCCGGTCCGCCTCCGCGAGAAGACGCTCCACGGGTTCATCAAGCGGTTCGTTTCCGAGCGGGAAGGTGCCGTAGTGCATCGGGATCAGGAGTTTCGCGCCGAGATCGGCGAAGGCTCTCACGGCTTCTTCGGGATTCATGTGCACGTCGCGGCCGCTCGGTGCTTCGTAGGCCCCGATGGGCATCAGCGCGATGTCGATGGGATAGCGGCGGCCGATTTCACGGAAGCCTTCGAAGTAGGCGCTGTCCCCACAATGGAACACGCTTTTGCCTCCGGCGCGGACGATGTAGCCGCCGTAGTCTCGATGCGTGTCGTGAAGGAATCTCGCACCCCAATGATGGGATGGCGTGTGGATGATCTCGAGCGCGTCGAATTTCAACTCATCCCAGACCCGCACCTCGTAGGTGGCGGGAAACCCGAGCCGCTTGACCAGCGAGCGGCTGCCCTTGGGCACGATGATGCCTTCGCGGGCTTGCAGGATCTTTAGGCTGGGTTTGTGCAGGTGATCGAAATGGGCGTGGGTCACCAGAATGAGATCCACCATCGGCAATCCGTGAAGATTCAAACCCGGCTGCCGGCTGCGTTTCACCGGGCCGTGCCATTTCGCCCAGTTGGGATCCACGATCACCGAGTGCCCGGCGAATTGGAGGTAAAACGACGCGTGTCCGATCCAAGTCACACGCACCTTGTCCTCCTCCGGCGGATCGAGCACCGGCTCCAACACGCCGCCCGCCCTGCGGCGAAACATTCCGGGCACCACGCGGTGCCGCCAGAAACGGAAATTTCGCGCGGGCCAGCCTTTCTGCGGCAGCAGGCCTGAGTATCGGGCTGTCCGCTCGGTGGAAGATGGTGGGAGATCGGGATCCACGGTCTGTCTGGATTCAGGGTGGCGCGTCCATGCCTCGCACTGAAGCAGTCCGCGTGCAAGCCATTCCCTCGGCTCCATCAATCGGCGAGACTTTTCGCATACACGTCTTCTTCGGTGAACACGATCACCATCGGCCGGCAACAAACTTCACAGTCGTAGTCTACCTCCGCCGGCATTTCATCCGGATGCGGCATGGCGACATCGAATACTTCGAAACAGGTCGGACAAGTCACTTGGGCAAGCTCCATGACGGAGCATGTCACGGAAATCCCGGGACGCCAACTTCATCGTGAAACGGGCCAGACCTGAGGCGTCCGTCGGCCGGGGGAAGCCGGCGGACACCTGGTTCGGGGGGGAAGGAAATCACGCCTGCTTTTTCTTCAGCATGCGATAGACGATGAGAACGAGGATGGCTCCGAAGGTGGAAATGAAGATGCCCCACAGATCGAACGAATCCACTTTTCCCCATCCCACGAGGGAGCCGAGCATGCCGGCGACCACCGCGCCGGCGATGCCGATCAGGATGGTGACGATCATGCCGCCGGGGTCTTTGCCCGGCATGATGAACTTGGCCAGCGCTCCGGCGACAAGTCCGAGAAATATCCATGAAATGATACCCATGATTTCGGAGGGGTTCGGGTCTGGCTTCATAAGCGTTCCATAAAAGGAATTCAATCATTTTGCTCATTCCCGGCGAAAATAATGATGAACAACGTGAATCACCCGGCATTGGGTTGCACGCACGCGGACGATTTCCGGCTGGCCATGTGGGCTTCCGTATGAAGCCATGAACCCGTGGACGGCAGCGCGTTTTTTGAAATCGAAAAAGCCCGGGTTTGGCGCGGTGAAACGCTGGCGCTGAAGGACTTCTCCATGTCTCTGCGCCATGGAGAAAGCGTGGCCATTCTCGGACCGAATGGCGCTGGCAAGAGCACACTGCTCAAAGTGCTCTGCGGTGAACTTCATCCCGAAGCGGACCCGCAAAGCCATTGCAGGCTCTTCGGGCAGGAACTCTGGTCGCTGGAAGAACTGCGCCACAAGATCGGCGTGGTGATGCCCGAGGATGTGGCGCGTTTCGATCCGGAGGAAATCGCGGAGGACGTCGTGCTTTCCTCGTTGCGGGCGGCTTTCGGGAGGACGCGCGAAATGCGTTTCAGCCAACGGGACCGCACTATTGCCGCGGATGCGATGGAGCGGCTCGGTGTCCGCCATCTTTCCGGTCGCGAGTTTGGAACACTTTCCTCAGGAGAAAAGCGCCGTTTCCTGATCGCGCGGGCATTGGTTCACAATCCGCCGGTGCTGGTCTTGGACGAACCATCGACCGCGCTCGACTTCGCCGCCGCCGCAGGGCTCACGCACACGCTGCGCGAGCTCGCCGCGGAAGGCCACACGCTGGTGCTCGTCACGCATCACCCCGGTGAGATTCCTCCGGAAATCGGCAGGGCGATCCTGCTTGATCAAGGCCGCGTCATCGCCGACGGACCAAAGCGCAAGGTGCTCGAGAGCCAAACCTTGAGCCGTTTGTTTGATCTGCCGCTCAAGGTTTCCTGGCCCGGCGGATGGTGCGACGTGAGGCCGGCATGAGGAAATCCGCTTGCACTGGCACCGGTGGGCCGGAACGCTGCGGCACGTGATTTCTCCGTGGGATGTCGTTTCGTCGGTGCTGCCGGTCTATCTGCTGATCGTGGCTGGTGCCTTGTTGCGGAAACTCAACGTGGTGCGCCAGGAACACGACGAGGGCATCATGCGCGTGGTCTACACCGTGATGCTCCCCTGCTACATGCTCGACAAGATGCTGGGAAGCGAGGCGCTGCGCAGCGGATCCGCCGTGGCCTCCGCCATCGGACTCGGCTTCGGGCTGATCCTCTGCGGCATCGGCATCGGGTTTGTTTTCGGAAAACTGTTAGGTCTGGAAAAGGGAACGGGCATGCGCACCTTCGCGCTTTCCGCAGGCACACAGAATTTCGGCTTCACCGCCGCACCGGTGGTCGAGATCCTGTGGAGCACCGGCGCGCTGGCCATGCTCTTCGTCCACAACATCGGCGTCGAGCTCGCCATGTGGTCCGTGGGCGTGATGATCATGAGCGGCGAACGCGGCATCCGATGGAAAAAACTCCTCAACGGCCCGGTTTTCGCCGTGGTGGTGGGCCTCTCACTCGTCGCCCTCGGATGGGATACTGAAGTCACCGGAGCTCCCCGCAAGGCGATCTCGATGATCGGCGTGGGCGCGTTTCCACTCGGCGTTTTCATCACCGGCTGCACGATCATGGATTTGGTGGGCGCGGAAAAACCGAGCCTCAGGATCATCATCGGTGCCTGTGTGGTGAAACTGCTGCTCGCTCCCATGGTCTTTCTCGCGGCGGCGAAATACCTGCCCATCGCCACCGAACTCCGCCAGGTGCTTGTCGTGCAGGCCGCCATGCCCGCGGCGATGACGCCGATCATCCTCGCACGCCTCTACGGCGGACGTACGGCGGTGGCCGTGCAGATCGTCGTCTTCACCACGGCGCTGAGTTTGCTCACGCTGCCGTGGATCATTTCCCTCGGCAGCCAGTGGATCGGCCTGAAACCGGAATTGCACAAACCCGCGTTGCATGCCGCCGCTCCAGCCGCTAACCGTTGAGGCATGAAAGCCATCGGCGCTTCAAAATCCCTCCCCGTCACCGATCCGGAGTTTCTAACCGAATTCGAAGCCCCCATGCCGGAACCCGGTCCGCTTGATCTGTTAGTGCGGATCAAGGCCGTGGCCGTGAATCCGGTGGATACCAAGATCCGCGCGTCCCTGGGCGAAGGCCCGCACGATCCGCCGCGCATCCTCGGCTGGGATGCCGCGGGCGTGGTGGAGGCCGTGGGATCCAACGTCTGTGATTTCAAGCCGGGCGACGAGGTGTTTTACGCCGGAGATCTCACCCGCCCCGGTTGCAATGCGGAGTATCAAGCGGTGGACTCGCGGCTCGTTGCGAAAAAGCCGGCGTCATGGTCGTTTGAAGAAGCCGCGGCAGTGCCACTCGTCGGATTGACGGCATGGGAGCTTCTCGTGGAGCGCATGGGAGTCGAAGCCTCAGGAAACAAAGCGCTGCTCATCATCAACGGAGCCGGCGGCGTCGGCTCGGCAATGATTCCAATCGCCCGGATACTGGGGCTGACAGTCATTGCCACCGCTTCGCGGCCGGAAACGCGCGATTGGTGCCTTTCGTTAGGCGCGCATCATGTCATCAACCACCGCGAACCCTTGCGGCCGCAGTGCGAGGCGCTCGGTTTCTCCTCGTTTCCCTACATTGCGAACCTCTTCAACACCGAGGCGTATTGGGAAACCACCGCCGACCTCATCGCTCCACTCGGCGCGCTCGGATTGATCGTGGAACCGAAGGAAAAACTCCACCTCGGAGATCCGCTCAAGGCCAAGTGCGTGAGGATCGCATGGGAGTTCATGGCCGCGCGGGCGAAATTCCAAACGCACGACATGCACGTGCAGGGCGAGACGCTCGCCGCCCTCGCCGGACTCTGCGAGAACAGCGCGTTCCCCAAAATCCACACCCGCGTCTTCGAGGGTCTAACCATCGAAAACCTCCGCGCAGCCCATGCGGCCATGGAAACCGGAACAGCCCGCGGCAAGTGGGTCATCACGCCCTAACAAACCCATGGCCGCGCACTGCGAGACATTTTCCGTGAGAACCCACGGCAAGGGCACGTTGGAGATCACCCGCGAGGTGGCGGGCATCGTTTCGCGCTCCGGCATTCAGAATGGAACGGTCACCGTGTTCGTGAAACACACCAGCGCCAGCCTCGTCATCATGGAAAACGCCGACCCCAGCGCGCGGCGCGACCTGGAAGTCTTCTTCGAGAAACTGGTTCCGGAAAACACCCCGTGGTTCAGCCACACCTTCGAGGGCCCGGACGACATGCCCAGCCACATCCGCATGGCCCTCACCCGCAGCAGCGAGGTCATCCCCATCATCGCCGGAAGCATGGCGCTCGGCACCTGGCAGGGCATCTTCCTCTTCGAGCACCGCCGCGCCCCCCACCACCGCGAGATCGCCGTGAGCGTGGTGGGTGAGTAAGGAGGGTGGACGTCTCGTCCGCCCAGACCGGAGCGGCCTCAACTCCAAGGATGGCCTCCATCACTCGCCAGAGGATTGACTCTCCATCGGATCAAGCTACAATACGGGCATGAGCAAGAAAGGCATCCATGTCGTCACGAATCCAAGTGGTGGATGGAGTGTGCGCAAGTCAGGAGCATCCCGCGCGAGCAAGAGCTTTGGGACGCAGCAGGATGCGATTGTCTACGCCCGCACGTCCGCGCGTCGAGAAGCCGGTGAGCTGTATATTCACGGAGCAAACGGAAGAATTCGCGAGCGAAATTCCTACGCCAAAGATCCATTTCCACCGAAAGGTTGAGCCGTGGATTTTTCTCGGAGCGTCTTCATCAACTGTCCCTTCGACGAGGACTATTGGGATCTCTTCCGTCCTCTTGTATTCACCATTTTGCGTCTTGGCTGCCAACCTCGCTATTCGTTAGAAAGGGCCGACAGCTCCGAAGCGCGGATTGGGAAAATCACGGCCTTGATCAAGGAATGCCGCTTCGGAATCCACGATTTGTCAAGATGCGTGGCCAAGAAGAAAGGGGAGATGTTTCGTTTGAATATGCCCCTGGAGCTAGGTCTCGACATGGGTGCCAAAGCGTATGGGACGGGCCGGCTCAAGACGAAGAGAATCTTGATTCTCGAAGAAGAGCGCTATCGGTTCCAAGCGGCCGTGTCTGATATTGCCAACTCGGACATCAAGGCGCATGGCGGCGATCCCGATCAGGTTGTCAGAGCGGTGAGGGATTGGCTGGTTCAAGAGGCTGGTGTCAATCCAATGAGTCCAACCGCCATCTGGTATGAGTTCAACGATTGTTTGGCCGAAATCCACGACAATCTGGGATCCGAAGGGTATTCTGATAATGACATCAAGGCATTCCCCGAGCATGAACTCATTCAGCGAATGATCAAATGGGTCGCATCGGGTCCCCGGAAGTAATGGGCTCAGACTCCACGCTACATTTGTTAGCACCCCGTATCACAAATATTGAAATCCCCCCACCTCCGTGCGCCTGCTTCGGGGTTCGGTGGGGATGGGGGGCGGGTTTCCAGAGTTCCCTGCAGTCCCCTTTCACCGTCACTGTTCATGCCTTTGGCGTGGGAGGGGCGCATCCCTCCGGATTCTCGGGAGGAGTGCCGGGGGGGGGCCCGGCGGGCGCGGCTCAGCCGGGGATGGTGGCGGTGACGGTTTCGCTCCAGGGGCCGGGTTGGTTGCGGGTGTTCACCCAGCGCAGGAAGTAGTGGGCGGGTTTTCCGGCGTCCGCCGGGGGGTAGGTGTGGAGGCAGGGGCTGGCGGTGACGGTGGCGAGGTAGCGGGCGTCCGCAAGGGTGGCGGCGGGGCCGAGGACGCACCAGATCTCGCAGGCGCGCACGCCGGGGGGCTTGCCTCGGGAGGTGGAGCCTTGGTTGCGGAAGTGGATGAGGTGCTGGAGGCGTTGGGAGACCTGGATCTCTGCGAGGGGGCGGGTGTCCGGAACTTGGGCGCGGGTGCGGGTCTTGCGGCGGACGGGCAGGCCGGCGGCGCGGCGGGTGTCATCGGTGACGGTGGGATCTGCCTGGATGCGGGCGACGAGGGCGCGGACCTGGACGGTGAAACGGGACTCGGTCTCGGCGAGGGCGGCGACGGCGGCGTGGTAGGCGTTTTCCTTGGGGGCGAGGTCGCTGTGGGCGGCGGTGTAGGGTGTCCATGAGGAGCCGAGGGCGGCGGCGTCCGCGGGGGTGCAGCCGAGGGCGGAGGTGTTGGCAATGAGGTAGTCGTAGAATGTCTTGGCCCATTGGTGGCGGCTTTCCTTGTCGCGCGGGATGTAGTCTGGCATGGCTTTGAAGGTGGGTGGAGGTGAAGGGGTATCCGGCTATGGAATGGCAAAGTGGCGGCGGAATGTCAAGGCGGGGATGGTGGGATATGCGGAGTGAGCTGGAGTTTGCAAGGCGCGGTGGTAGGAGACTTTGGCGTGGATGGTTGGATTTAGGCGGAACAAGCGTCTGTTTTGCTAAACAAGTGGCCGTTTCGCTACCAAATTGATCCGGACCTTTAAACAATTCGCTCGTGCTTTTAAACGCTTAGTTTGCGCCGTTAAACGGTTGGCTCGGGCCGTTACACGGTTGGCTCGGACCTTTAAACGATTTGCCCGTGCTTTTAAACGCTTAGTTTGCGCCGTTACACGGTTGGCTCGGGCCGTTAAACAATTGTCTCGGGCCGTTACACGCTTGGTTCGGACTTTTACACAATTTG
This sequence comes from Luteolibacter sp., assembly GCA_036824745.1. Classification (GTDB taxonomy): domain Bacteria; phylum Verrucomicrobiota; class Verrucomicrobiia; order Verrucomicrobiales; family Akkermansiaceae; genus Luteolibacter. The sequence continues at coordinate 2,061 of DAISZP010000068.1, read as the reverse complement.
TTTGCGCCGTTAAATGACTGGCCGGCGCTTTTAAACAATTGGCTTGGGCCGTTGAGCGATTGGTTTGCGCCGTTGAGCGATTGGTTTGCGCCGTTAATTGATTGGTTTGCGCCGTTAATCAATTGGTTTGCGCCGTTAAAACTGAAAACCGATTTTGAACCACAGATTGCGCGGATTGACACAGATTTTGAAGAGGTTGCGCTATCCCGCTTCTTCACTGTTTGGTGAGATCCGGAATCTGTGGTACCTGAGTAATTTGCCTCAGATCAAGAGATGGATGTTCGGCCATCTGCGCTGCGCTTGATGGTGGTCAAATTCTGAAATTCCAGCCCTGCAACTTCGGAGTCCGGGTTGAACGACTTTTCCACGCCTTTGAACAGTTGGTCCGTGCCGTTTGATGATTGAATGCAGCCGTGATAGGGACGGTGGGGGCGGCGGGGTGGCGATGGGATGAGGAGGCTTGAGATGTGGGGTGGTGGCGGCGGCTCCGGCCTCCCCCACCCTGCGGCGGCGGGTTTTTGAGGCGAGGTGTTCAGTGATCTTGTGAAACCGGGGATTTCTGGAATAACCCGGGGCGCAGGGATCCCGCCGGATGCCAATGTCTCGTCACCTACGATGTGTGCGGATTGCCATGATGGTGATCGCGATGATTTTGTCGGGCTATGTTGGCTGGCGTTGCACGGCCACCAAGATCGCCGGGTGGACGTCTTTCAGCCCGGATAAACGCCACCGCATCGAGTTTTACAGGGTCTGGTCCCTGAGTGGATTGTTTTTCACCGCGCCAGGCAGCGGTTCCGACAATATCGATGGTTTCATTCGCCTTTACCGGGCGGACGGAACGTTGCTCGAAGAAACCTACAGATCCTTCCTCAGGAGCGATGAGCCGTTTTGGACGGAAGATTGTGTTTATTTCCTCGGTGACGGTCCAAGCTGGCCGCTCGCAAAATCGATTCCGGGCAATTCGTCGGCAGGGCTGCGTCAGGTCCCGGACTGAAACGCCTTGATGGCGTGACGGCGTGCGTCCGGGATCAGACTCCGGCCTGGTGGCGGTAGAGGGCGACGAGGCCGGCGCCGATGGCTTGGGAGAGATCGCCGAGTGCGGCGGGGACGATTTTGATGAAACCGCGCTGTTGGGGCCAGTAGTAGGGCTCGGCGGTCTTGCGGATGGTGTCGAGATATCGCTCGCGGAACTCGGGGGTGGTGGCTTCGTGGTCCATGAGGCCGCCGCCGATGACGACGATGCCGGGATCGAGTGCCATGACGAGATTTGCGACGTGGACGCCCATGACGCGGGCTTGGAAGTCGAAGATTTCCGTGGCGAGGGGATCGCCTTTTTGTGCGAGTCCGCGCAGGGAGAGGACTTTGTCCTTGATCGTGGCGTCGGACGTCGCGAGCGGGTGCTCGGGATGTTTTTTCAAGGCATCCGCCAGCAAATGGGGAAGACCGGAAATGGTGGTGTAGGCCTCGACGCAGCCCCAGTCGCGGCCGCAGCCGCAGGGGAGTGGTTTGTCGGTGATGCCAAAGAGTTGGAGCGGCACCGGCATGTGGCCGCCTTCCATGCCCGCAAGGGTGTCGCCATCGAGGGATAGTCCATCGGCACCGATAAATGCGGCACCGAGTCCGGAGCCGGGCATCAACATGAGGACGGTGGCCTTGGTGTCGCCGCGGGCGATGCTGGCTTCCGCCACGCCGCCGAAGTTGCCGTCGTTTCCCACGTAAAGCGGAACCGGGCGGCCGACTTTCTCGGAGAGGGCGACGCTGTAGTCGTGATGCACGTCCCAGCCGCAGAAACTTTCGGGGAGGTTCGGGGACTTTCCGAAGACGCCGTAGCGTTCGTAAGGCCCGGGGATGGAAAGGCCGGCTCCATGGACCTGCGACCATTCGAGTCCGTTCTGGCTCAGGAAATCCGCGACGCCGTTGATCCAGCCTTCGATGACCGCCTCGCGGCCGGCCTGCGCGTTGGTGGGGCTCTGAAGCACCTTCGTGCTGACGGGTTTGCCGTTTTCCCTAACCGCGGAGGTTTTCGAGGTGGTGGCTCCGCTGTCCGTTCCGATGAAGATC
>DAISZP010000607.1:0-2299 GCA_036824745.1 Luteolibacter sp. | reverse complement strand
GGAAAAATCCGCCGCACCATCGCCAAGCAGGATGAATCCGCCCCTCACCTCACTTTGTTAGTCGTGGACGCCACCACCGGCGCGAACGCGCTGCAACAAGCCAAGGAATTCCACAAGGCCAGCCCGCTGGACGGACTGATCGTCACCAAACTCGACGGCTCCGGCAAAGGCGGCATCGCGGTGACCATCCAGGAACAGCTCGGCATCACCCCGCGCTTCATCGGCACCGGGGAAGAGCCGAACGAGTTCGCGATTTTCGAGAGGGAGAAGTTTGTGAAGGAGATTCTTTAACCTTCACACGAAGCGCATCTGCTCCGCCGGGGTTTCGAGACGGATGGGATCGCCATAGCTCAATCCGGTTAGAAACGGCAGCAAGAGCTCCAGCACATCCGGTTTCTGGAAGTGTTCCGGCTTGGTCTCCGGATGCGGCTGATAGATCAGTCCGGAAACCGCATCGTTTCCCGGCAAGGTCACCCGCACATCGTAGAATGAAAAATCCTCAGCGGGTTCGGTGGGATGCCATTTCACCGAGCGGAAGGTGATGCGCGGCTCCACGATCTGAAAGGAGTGAGGCGAGATCGAGACATTGAGCGTGGCCGGATGGAAGGCGCTCAGATCGAGGCAGAGTTTCGCGAAATGCGGCATCTGCATGCGGATCGTCCCGCTGGGAAAACGCGGATCTCCATTCGATCCGGAAGCCACCCGATGGCCAGGGACGATGCGCGCTGCGATGGAAGGCATGCCTCTTGATAGAAAAAACCGCGAACCGGATCAACCGGTCCGCGGTGGAAATTTCAATGCCTTGGGAACGCGGGATTATTCCGACTTCGGAGCTTCCGCCGGTTTTTCGGCGGATTCGGCCGGTTTGGCGGGAGCATCAGCGGGTTTTTCCGAGGGCTTGGCATCTTCGCCGGGCTTGCCGTCTTCACCTGGCTTGCCGTCCTGACCTGGTCTGCCGCGGCCGGGAGCGCCGCCTTCGCCACCACGACCGCCACGACCGAAGCCGCCGGCACCACCGAAGCCGCGCTCGCTGAACGGAATGGCACGGCGTTCTTCGACGCTGAGTTTTCCGTCTCCGTCCTTGTCATACTTCTTGAGCATCTCGGCCTGGCGGTCTTCGCGGGCCTTCTTGGCTTCTTCCGGGCTGAGTTTGCCGTCCTTGTCGGCGTCGTATTTCTCAAGCATGGCCTTGCGTTGCTCCTCGCCTTTGGCGCGCATGGCATCACGCATCGCGGTGCGTTCCTCATCGGAGAGTTTGCCATCGCCGTCCTTGTCGTATTCCTTGATCAATTCCGGCGGAAGCTGGCGCTGTTGGCGTTGCTGGGGAGCTTGGCCGCCGTCCTGGGCGGAAACGAAAATGCAGGTGCCGAGCAAGGCGCCGAGGGTCATCAGTGGTTTCATGATTCTGTATGGTTTTGGTTGGTGAGATGCGGGGATCCCGTCTCGACTGAGACTGGAAACCCCGATGCCGCAAATTGGTTGCGGGGGCAAGCTGGAATGAGTTGCCACTGCCGCCGGGGCCGTCTTGGATGCCTGCCGTCCATGGCAGACCCCACGCCAACGCCCGCGCCTTCGAAAGCGACCGTGTTCTTCCGGCGCTCGTTCAGCACCCTTTCCTTGTGGGCGCTGGTGACGGCGATCTTCATCAGCCGCTCGTCATGGGCCTATCTGGGCCTGATCGCGGTGCTCGCGGTGATCGCCACGCTGGAGTATTTCCGCATGCTCAAGGCGGCGAAGGTTCCCAACTATCCCTGCCTCGGCCTGGGACTGGCCTTGGGATACTGTGCGGCGCTGCAAATTCCGTTAGCCCGCGGATTCGTCCCGCACCCGGCGCTGGACGGGGTGTTTCTCTTCGCCGCGCTGGCCGGGGCCTTCACGCTGCAGCTCCGCCATCCGGTGAAAGGGCTGGAGTCCCTGCTCTCGGTGGCGGCGAACGTGCTGGGTTTCGTTTACATCGCCTATTTGTTCAACTTCCTCTCGCGGATCATCTTTCTATCCGATGGAACCCAGGCGGTGGCAGGAAAAGTCGGCGATCAGGGAGCCTACCTGATGCTCTGGGTGCTGGCGGTCACCAAGTTCACGGACATGGGCGCCTACATCACCGGCTCGATGATCGGACGGAACAAGATGATCCCGCACATCAGCCCAGGGAAAACCTGGGAGGGATTCGGCGGCGCGCTGCTCTTCTCCCAACTCGCCGGCTGCGGCCTGTTCGCCCTGTTTCCCCAGCATCTCGCGATCCTCGGAAACTACGGCCACGTGGTGACCCTCGGGTTTCTGTTAGCCATCCTCGCGGTGA
>DAISZP010000067.1:4722-15060 GCA_036824745.1 Luteolibacter sp. | reverse complement strand
GAGAGGGTGTTTATTTCTACACGACCCGGCGCTTCCAGTTTGAAACGAACGCGAACCTGGGGCCCTTGCTGACGATGGACATGGGCCGTTTGTTCGAGCTGACGTATTCGTTGAACAGCCAGGCACCCCTTGGAATCCAGTCCCAACCGGACGGCGAGTTCTATCAGGCGAAACTTTGCGCGACTCTCAACCAATACCTGAATGAGGGAGCCCCCAAGGGCAGCGCCGGATACTATGACATCCGCAATCGCCGTTTCTTCGCCCCGCTGGAGTTGATGGGGCTCACGAATGGCAGCGCGGGCTGGCGCAAGGCATCCCAGAAGGATGCCGACCTCACGACCGTCATCCACGAACTCACCCACATGTTGACGCATGACACGCTGCAGGTGATGCCGTTGTGGTTCAGCGAGGGCTATGCCGAGTATGTGTCCAACGTTCCTCTGGAAGGTGCGGCGTTCAAAACCGGCGACAAGAAGATGTCCGCACGTTTGGTGGAGTTGCTTGTCCGTGAAAACGATTCCTCGCTCGTCGTGCCTTCGAGCACGGGTGATATCGGCTATGGCGGAGGTGGGAAGTCCCGCAAATCCGATAAGACCGACCCAAAAGACCGCATCTACCAGATGCGTCCGGTCGCCGGGATGTTGGAATTGCCGGATGCCCACTGGGGCAAGTCCCAGACCTCGGGATACAATTCCACGGGGACGGTGATGAAGTTCTACCGGACGGCCCATCTCATCGTTTACTATTTCTACCAGATCGAAGGCGAGGTGGGTGCGCGCAAGGTGGCCGCCATGCTGGATCGGAACAAGATCGCCGTCGCCAAACTCAACGCCTATCAGGAGGAGGCGAAGCGGTACAACGCGGCCATGGAGGAATTCAAACGCAAGCCGGGAGTCCGCCAGTTGTTGGATGGCAGGATCGAGTATCCGGCGTCCCTCACACCTCCCGCGCGTCCACCGGATACGCCGCCCGTGGATCCCTTGCGGTTCAAGCTCGAAGGGGTGGAGGCATTGCTGGGCGGGGAAAGCGCGGCCGTGGTGGGGGCGCGGATCGAGCGCGCCTTGCAGGAGCGTCTCGGAGTACAGATCCGGTTCGACATCAAGTAACGGGGTTTGGAAATCCCGTCCGGGTTCGCGACGGGATGTTAGGTGGCGTTTTCACCCGCATTCCTTGATTTTTCCTTCCAGACCGGATGCGCGGAACGTACTCGTGTTTACCCATGAGAACCGCCGTCTTTGATACGAAACGTTATGATCGCGCCATCCTGACGCAGGCCGCCGAGGGGCTTGGAATCGAATGGCGTTTCCTGGATTTCCGGCTGACGAAGGAAACCGCCGCCACAGCCGGTGGAAGCCGTGCGGTTTGCGTGTTCGTGAACGACCATCTGGACCGCGAGTGCCTGGAGGTTCTCCGTGCGAACGAGGTGGAACTGGTGGCCTTGAGATGCACCGGCTTCAACAACGTGGATCTAGCAGCCGCGAAGGAGCTTGGCATCACGGTGACGCGCGTTCCGGTGTATTCCCCCTATGCGGTGGCCGAGCATGCCGTGGCGCTGCTGCTCACGCTCAACCGCAAGGTTCACCGCTCGTTCAACCGCGTGAGGGAGCTGAACTTCTCGCTCGACGGGCTTGTGGGCTTCGATCTCCACGGCAAGACCGCGGGCATCGTGGGCACGGGAAAAATCGGCCGCATCGTGGCGAGGATTCTATCAGGTTTCGGCATGAAGGTGATCGCCTACGATCCGTTTCCGTCCCTCGAATGGGCGGAGAAGGAGGGCGTCGAGTATGTGGATGCGGCGAGCGTCGCAAGCCGTTCGGACGTGATTTCGCTGCATGTTCCGCTGACCCAGGAGACCCATCACATCGTGGGCCGCGAGAGTCTCGAACGGATGAAACCCGGAGCCATCCTCATCAACGTGAGCCGCGGCGGATTGATCGACACCGCCGCGCTCATCGAGGCGCTCAAGAGCGGCCATCTGGGCGGCGTGGCATTGGACGTTTACGAGGAGGAGGAGGGGATCTTCTTCCAGGATCTATCAGGAACCGTGCTCCAGGACGACGAGTTGGCGCGGCTGCTCACGTTTCCGAACGCGCTGATCACCTCGCATCAGGCGTTTCTAACCAACGAGGCGCTGGATGACATCGCGCGGACCACGGTGGCGAACCTCCACGCGCTCGCGAACGGCGCGGAGTTTGTGGATGGATCCGTTCTGGCCTGAGAAGCGGTCCGCGCGCCTGTCCGGTTCAGGGCCGTGGGGAAATTTTCAGATTGTCGAGAGTCGCCTTGCCGGTGGGAACCTTGTTGTTCTGAGCGAAGCCGAAGAGATGCACGCCGAAGCGTCCGTTGGCGTCTTTCATTCTCCAGTTCGAGTTGACGTTGCCGCCTTCGCCGGTGGGCGAGAAGGTTCCGAGCTTGATCCACGAGTATCCTTCTTCGGCGGTGGTGGGCGAAACATGGAGCGTCAGGAGCTTCGTGCCTTTGTCGAAACGGATGCGGATGCTTCCTTTGGAGACCTTCGGGTTGATGGTGGCCTGTGATTTCTTCACATGATCGCCATCGGTGATCACACCGGCGCTCACGCCGCCTTCCTTGCCGTAGAATTCCATGAACAGGTAGTCGCTGCGATCCTTGACGTTGAACAACATGATTCCGCAGCCCGCATTGAATCCGAGGCCGGAAGTGTTGGAGAGATCGAGGATGAGTTCCCAGCTTTCGTTGTATCCGGGCTGGCTGGTCAGAAGCTCGATGGAGGCAAAGTCGTCATTGGTCGGCTTCGAGAGGACTTCGAAGCTCAGTTTCTTGTTGTCGGCCACCAGGCGGCCCTTGCCGGTCTGGTACTGGTACCAAACGGCAGGATCCAGAAGGTTGTTGTTGAAGTTCTCGTTCACCGGAACGAGCGCGGACGAGTGGCCTGCTAGGACGGCGGAAACTACGGTGGCGATGAGCAGTGGGCTGATTTTCATGATCGATAGGGGGTGGGTTGGTTCTGTGGCAAGCAAGTGGCCGTGACGCTAGCCGTATGACAGGAATGGCGCAAGAAGTCATTGCCGGGGACAATGCGGCGCGGGACCGGATTGACCGGCAGGCTAGGCTCAGGCCATGTGCACGGCATATGAGTTGGGAAAACGGGGCGGTTCATTCCCTTCCAAGGTCAAGGCGCATGCGATGGAGAAACTGCTCGCTGTCCGCGGCCCGCGCCTGATCCGTCCCACGCAGCCCGCGCCGGTCATTCTGCCGGATGGCGGGCTCGAAACCATGGCGTGGGGATTTCGCCGCCTGATCCGCGGCGCCAATGGCAAGGTTTCGATGCGGACGATCGTGAATTCCCGCGAGGACAAATTGTGCGGGACCGTATGGAAGGAGGCATTCGAAAACCGCCGCTGTCTCATCCCCGCGGCGGCTTTTTTCGAGTGGGGTGAGGTGGGGGGCAGGAAGGCTCCGCTGCGGTTTGAATGCCCGGATGGTGGCTGGCTGTGGATCGCCGGCATCTGGGAAACGGACCCGGAGCGCGGCCGGTGTTTCTCCATGATCACGACGGAGCCCACTTCTCAAATCGCTCCGGTGCACGACCGCATGCCGGCTTTGCTTGCAGAGGCGGGAATCGACCCGTTCCTCGCCGGGTCGCTGGATGCATTCGGTCCGTCCGCGGTACCGTTGGAGTTCGCGGTCACGGAAAATTTCCTCCGCCGGGATCCGGACCAGAGGGAATTGTTCTAACGAAAAATTCACCACTCCTCGTGGTCGGTCGGCTGATGGCCGAGGATGGTCTCGAGATCGCAGCTCATGACCAGCTGTCCGACTGCTGGTATCCGGTTGAGCGGGGTGTAGTGGCCGCCGCCGGGGCATTTCGGGTGATCCAGAATGTATTTCCCAGGGCCTATCAGGTCCGTGCTGATGTTCAGCGAGACGCCGTCGCTGAGTTGGTTGGTGTTCTGATAGGCGCGGACCGCGTTCTGCATATTGCGGATGTTCATGATGCAGCCCGAGCGGTTGGTGCCCAGCATCCAGCTCCGGCCGCTCACGATCAGGATGCCTACCAGGCCGAGCATCACGAGGATCACGACGGTCATCTCCAGCAAAGTCATTCCGCGCATGCGGCTGAGGCGAAACAAGTGGTTCTTCATGGGGGAGTGGCGGGTGTCAGGCGTCCGCCGTGGCAACGTGACGGACGCTCCATGAATACCATGTTTCGATGGCCGGAAAATTACGCATTTCCGTATTTCCGGCCCGATGGCGGAACGCTGCCAGGTCAGAACGACCAGTCGTGCTTCTCAAGATCGCAGACGCAGGCAGTCAGCAGGAGGATGCAGGCCGCGAGGTCTTGTTTGTGGCAGGACTCGATCGTCTGATGGATGTGGCGGGTGGGGATGGAAACCGCTCCCGCGATGGAACCGCCTCCGACCATGCGCTGGAGGCTTGCGGTATCCGTGCCGCCGGCTGCCAGGATCTCGGGCTGCCATTTGATCTTATGCTTTTTGGCGGTGGCCTTCATGAAGGCGATCATGCGGTAGTCGCAGATCACCGAGGAGTCCATCAGCTTGATGGCCGCTCCCTCGCCGAGCGTGGTGCAGCGTTCCTGCGGCGTGGAACCCGGCACGTCGTATGCGATGGTGGTATCCAGTCCGAAACTGAAGTCCGGCTGGATTTCCAGGGCGGATGCCTGGGCTCCGCGGAGACCGACTTCCTCCTGAACGGTGAAGACCGCGTAAAAGTCATAGGCCGGCTTGGCCTTCGTCTTCTTGAGCTGGCGCAGGGTTTCTATCAGAATGAAAACGGAAGCGCGGTTGTCCAGGGACTTCACGTTCACGCAGTCTCCCAGCTCGATGAGAGGAGAGTGGCGTGTGACGAAATCGCCCACCTCCACGAGTTCTTCCAAATCCTTTTTGGTCATGCCCGTGTCGATGAAGTAATCCTTGATCTGCGGTGTCTTGTTCCGTTCGTCCGGGGACATGATGTGGATCGGCTTGGAGCCCATCACGCCCATGACGTCCTTGCGGCCGTGGATGATGACGCGCTGGGAGGTCAGTGTTTTCGGATCGAATCCTCCCACGGGGTTGAAACGGACGAAGCCCTTGTCATCCACATGCGTGACGATGAAACCGATCTCGTCCATGTGGGCCGCGGCCATCGTTTTCTTTTTAGACGAACGCCCGCGCTTGAGCGCCACGACGTTGCCCATGTTGTCGGTCCGGATCTCGTCGGCGAGCCCTTGCAGCTCGGCGAGCACCAGTTCACGGATCTTCTTTTCAAATCCCGGGGCGCCGGGGGCTTCACAAATACGCGCTAACAGGGGGATATCGACTGTCATTTCCCTGTCAGGATAGGGACCGACCGATGACAGGCGAGGGCGAAATACGCGAATTGCCCGGGAGTTTCTGTACTGATGAATTCACCAGATGGCCCGAGGGGACCAAGGCCGCGATTCCGCTTGGCGATCCGGCGGGTGAGGGTAGATTCGCCGCGTGAAAGAACATTTTCGAATCGATCTGGCCACCCTGCCGGAGGAAGGCAAGGAGTTCAGCGGCGAGCTGTCCCCCGATATTTTCGACCTGCCGGACGGGGACGCGAAGGCGGTGGGCGCGCTTGCGTTCGACCTCAGGGCCCAGCGCTTCGGATCCGAACTGTTGCTGACCGGCGAATTGTCCGCTCCCTTCGAATTCACCTGCGTTCGCACGCTCCACCCCTTCGTTCAGACGATCCGGTTGGAAAATGCCGCGATTTCCATCGAAATCGGGAATTCTTCCGAAATCGACGCCGCGGAGGCCCTTCGCGAGGAGATCCTGATCCATTTTCCGAACGATCCCCGCTGCGAGGACGCGGACGAGCCGCAAACCTGCGAAATCGATCCCCGATATTTATCAGTGGACAAACCGACGCGAGATGAGCTACCCACTCCGCCCCGCGCCGAGGGCGACGACCGCTGGTCGGCCCTCGATCGACTCAAGGACCTCAAGGATCAACCCTAAAAGAAAAGCAAGACCATGGCCGTTCCAAAGCGCCGCCAATCCAAAAGCCGTCAGAAAATGCGCCGTGGCGCCAAACGCTGGCGTGCACCGATCTTCAAGAACTGCCCCGAGTGCGGCAGCAAGGTGCCGTCACACATCGCCTGCCCGTCCTGCGGAAACTACCGCGACCGCCAGGTGCTCGAAGTCGAAGCTCTCTGAGAACTTCGGGTTTCATCCGATTTTCGCCGCCCGGTGAGATTCCGGGCGGTGTTTTTCGTGTTTTTTTACCCAACCGAGCCGATCGGATTCGCATTTCCCACCTTACATGAAAGTCGCCCTGGACGCCATGGGCGGGGACCACGCCCCCGCCGTCAATATCGGAGGAGCCATTGATGCCCTGCGGTATTATCCGAAACTCGGACACTTATATTTGGTCGGCGATGAGGTGAAGCTCCGCGAAGAGTCGCTGCGGCAGGGATTGGATCTGGCGGACTCGCGGGTCAGCATCGTGCACGCCTCCGAAGTGATCGGAATGGCGGAACCGGGAGCCAAGACCGTCCGCCGGAAGAAGGATTCCTCGATCAATGTGGCCATGGAAATGGTCAAAGCCGGCAAAGCCGACGCCTTCGTTTCCGCAGGAAATACCGGTGGTGCCGTGGCTTCCGCCACTTTAAAACTGCGCACGCTCCCTGGAGTGGACCGCGCGGGCATTGCCACTGCCATCCCGAACGAGTTCGGCCTCTGCCACATCCTCGATGCCGGGGCGAATCCAGAGGCCAAACCCGAGCACCTCGTGGCCTACGCCGTCATGGGCACCGCCTATTCGCGCAACGTGCTGGGCGTCAAGAACCCGAAAGTCGGCCTGATGTCCAATGGCGAGGAGGACGAAAAAGGCACTACCTTCACCAAGGAGGCCTTCAAGCTGCTCAAACAGACTCCGGGCATCAATTTTGTCGGCAATGTCGAAGGCCGCGATCTCTTCGAAACCGAACTCGACGTGGTGCTCTGCGACGGATTTGTCGGAAACGTCATGCTCAAGACCGTTGAAGCCACCGCCAAGGCGGTTTCCAAGTGGCTCAAGACCGAGATCAAAGGCAACCCGCTGCGCCTTGCGGGTGCGGTGCTTGCCAACGGTGCCTTCAAGGCGCTCAAGGAAAAGGGCAGCTATGAAACCTACGGCGGCAGCCCGCTGCTCGGCGTGAACGGCGTGGTCATCATCGCCCACGGATCCTCTTCCGCCCTCGCCGTGCGCAACGCGATCCGCGTCGCCATGGAGACCGTGGAAAACCGGGTGAACGCCCGCATTCAGGAAGCGCTCTCGCAGATCTCCGTGTCCCACGCCGGGCAGGAGTGAGGCTGGGAAGGGAAATCGTAGATTTCGATCTCCTCGCCAATCATCCGGAGCACGTTGGTTTGGTAGCGCGGTGGCTTTTCGGGGAATGGGGCGATGCCGCACGCGGGCAGTCCTCTGAGCAGTTGGAAGCCGGTCTGCGCTCCCGCATTTCGACGAATTCACTGCCGATGCACCTTCTCGCGATGAAAGGCGGCGTTCCGATTGGTTTTGCCGCACTCAAACTCCATGAAATGGGTGAGTTTCCGCAACGGGAACATTGGTTGGGAAGTCTGTTCGTTCTTCCCGAAGATCGGGGATTGGGCATCGGCGGCGCGTTGATCGAGGAAATCGTCCGTCGAGCCTCGGAGCGCGGAGTGGGTTTGCTGAGTTTGCAGACGGAGCGATTGGATGGAGGAGTCTATCGGCGCCTTGGATGGGTCGCTGTCGAAAAGTTCCGCTCAAGGGGTGACGAGGTTCTCATCATGGAGCGCCGCATTTGCTGACAGGCGTCCGAATCCACCTTGCCACCGGCTTGCAGCGATCATGATTGCGGTTCGAAACTGCCGCCAACTTCGCACTTGTGAGTGGCCGCTCCCGGTTCCAATCTCCCGCCGCATGAGTGAATCGACTTCCGCCATTGAAGTCTGCATCGCAGGCACTGGCAGCTACGTTCCCGAGAGAATTCTAACCAACGACGAGCTTGCCGCCATGGTGGACACCAGCGACGAGTGGATCGTCACCCGCACCGGCATCAAGGAGCGCCGGATCGCCGCGGACGATGAGTTTACCTCCCACATGGCCACCAAGGCCTCCCTCAAGGCGCTCGAACAGGCTGGGATGAAACCGGAGGACATCGAGCTCATCGTCGTCGCCACCATCACGCCGGACACTCCGACGCCGGCGACCGCCTGCCATGTGCAGCAACAACTCGGTGCCTTCAACGCGGTGGCTTTCGACATTTCCGCCGCCTGCTCCGGTTTCCTCTATGCGATGAAGCTCTGCAAGCGCCTCATTTCCGACGGTGCTTTCAAGAACGCTCTCATCATCGGCGCGGAAAAACTCTCCGCCGTCACCAACTGGACGGACCGCTCCACCTGCGTTCTTTTCGGCGATGGTGCCGGAGCTGCCGTCCTTCGCCGCGCCGAGGCCGGCGAGGGATCCATCGTCGCCACCGAAATGGGCACGGATGGAAACCTGACGCACTTGTTGGAGATCGCTGGCGGCGGCACCGCCTGTCCGATCACCGCCGCCAATGTGGACCAACACCTCCACACCCTCAACATGCAGGGCCGCGAAGTCTTCAAGATCGCCGTCAACCGCATGAAGGAAGCCGCGGAAAAAGTCATCGCGCGCGCCGGATGGCATCCCGAGGACATCGCCTGCGTCATTCCCCACCAGGCGAACCTGCGCATCATCGATGCCATCGCCGACCGCCTCGCCGTGCCGAACGAACGCGTCTTCGTGAACCTCCACAAGTACGGAAATACCAGCGCAGCAGCAGTCGCCATCGCGCTGGACGAAGCGAACCGCACCGGAGCCTTCAAACGCGGCGACCACATCGTCCTCGTCGTCTTCGGAGCCGGCCTCACCTGGGCCGCGGCGGCGGTTAGATGGTAATCATCGATCCGTCAGCGCTGCCGCTCCTGACTTCAGATCCGTGCGGATGAACCGGATGGTTTTGCTGCCGGTCAATCCGTCGGCGTTCGTCGCGCGGAAGATCACACGAGTGGTCGCTTTGCTGAGTTTCCCCGCCTTGATGGTGTATGGGTTGTTTCCGGAAACCTCCACCGTTGCCCCGTCCGGGCTGCTGACTTCCACTTTTTTGATCTTGGTATTGGATGTCACTTTGGCGGTAGCTTCTCCGGTTTTGGTGATGACGTTCACTTCCGCCGGGGCCTTGATCGCCGGTTTTTTATGAACATGCGCCGCCGCCGTGCCTTCGGCGAACAAGCCCGAGTTGTCATCAATCTCATAAGTGGCTTTGAAGGTCTGGAGTGTGAGATCGAGCTTGCCGTTGATGCGGGTTTCTTTGGGAAAACCACCGGGCGTGTTGCGGATGACCACCTAGAGGTCGCCATTCTTCGTGTAGCTTCCCGCGAGATCGCCCAGCACGGTGCCGGAAACGTTGAAGGTTCCGGATTTGCCGGGTTTGAACGGGAAGTTGAACGGAATCGCCGGCGGATCGATGCCGCCGAACACGTTTCCATCCAGATCCAAACTGCCTTTCGCCCGGTCGTCCTTGAGCGTGACGTCGATCTTCAACGCGCCGGAGGAGCCGAAGGTGGTATTCTTCCAGCTTCCGGTGTAAACGGCCGCCCTCGCGCTTTGGCCGAGCAGCAGCGAACCGCAAGTGATGATGATTCCGAGGGTTGTTTTCATAACCCGGCACACTTGGACCGGAACGGGTGTCAGTCAAATGGTGTCGTTCACTCCGTCTCCGCATTCTGGAGAGTTTGAACGAATCGGCCCGTTACCCCACGTCCCGGTAAAGTTCCGCCAAGGGGATGTGGAGGCCAGCCTCAGGGAGATCGAGGATGGCATCTGGCCCGGAAAGAATTTCGCGGCGGAAGCCCGAACCGTCGCGGCGGTGCAGGGTGAGGACGGGTGAATCGGTTTCAGCGAGGATGTAGGTACCCAGGGTGGGAATGGTGATGTAGTCGCGGAATTTCTGGACCTCGTCGATGCGGCGGGTGGTGGGGCTGAGGACTTCGAGAATCACGCTCGGGGAGTCCGTGAAAAGCGAGTCGCCGGGGACGGGGACGCAGATGATCATGCCGTCCGGATAGTAGAAGGCCTCCTCGCCGCCGCCGAGCGGGACGCGGAGTTTGAAATCACTGCCGGTGGGGAAACAGGGCTTTCCGGCGAGCTGGTTTCCAGCCAGACGAAGGAAGTTTCCGGCGATTCGCTGGTGATTGAGGGTGCCGCCGGACATGGCATAGACGTTTCCTGCCACGTATTCGTGACGCACTTCCGAGGCGAGTTCGCCTTGGAGATAATCTTCCCGGGAGATCAAATGCTCCTTCGCCATGGGGTCACGGTAAGCGGAAAATCGCCGCCCGC
>DAISZP010000067.1:0-4712 GCA_036824745.1 Luteolibacter sp. | reverse complement strand
CACACCAGTTCCGCTGCGATGGGATCGACCAAGGCCCGGCCGCGGGCGATGAGGCGGAGGCGGGTGCCGTCGGATTCGGCGAGTCCTTCGGTGATGAAGGTGTGGGCGTTCTGAATGGCCCTGGGGTCCAGTAGTTCTAACGGAATTCCCTCGCGCGTGCGCAGGCCCATGGCGATGAGTTCGATCCGGCGCGAGTCCGCGTCGAGTGCTTCGGATTCGTCGATGGCGTGGCCGATGGAGGAAACACGCGCGACGTAAGCGGCGGTGTCCGCCACGTTTTTCGAGCGGACGCCGTTCACGGTGGAGACCGCGGAGGGACCGAGGCCGAGGTAGTCCTCGCCGCGCCAGTAACCCTCGTTGTGGGTGGAGCGCATGCCGGGACGGGCGTGGTTGGAGGTCTCGTAGTGTTCGAAACCGGATGCTGTTAGAAGATCGGAGGCCAGGTGGAAGAAACGCGCGTCGATGTCCTCATTCATCTTCACATCGCCGCGTTTCAGTGAATCAAAGAACGCGGTGTCCTCCTCATAGGTGAGGTTGTAGGCGGAGATGTGATCGGGCTGCAACGAAACGGCGCGTTGCAAGGTGGCCAGCCAATCCTCCTCCGATTGACCGGGGATGGAGAACATCAGATCGATGTTCACCTGTGGCATGCCGGCCTCGCGCAGGATGGCCACGGATTCCGCGGCTTGCTCCGCATCGTGCTCGCGGCCGAGGGTTTCCAACACGTGGGGTGTGAACGACTGGATGCCGAGCGAGACACGGGTGACACCGAGATCGCGGAACAAGTGGGCTTTTGCCGCATCGAAGGTGGCCGGGTTCGCTTCGAGCGTCACTTCATCCAGCGATGTGAAGTCCACGACGTCCTGCAGGATTTCAAACAGTCGCGTCAGATGGGTGGGCGAGAGCATGCTCGGAGTGCCTCCGCCGAGGTAGATCGTGCGGACGGGCGCGGTGATGCGGTGGCGCGCTTCCGCGGCGAGCGCGTCGATAAACTCGCTGATGGGAGTGGCACCCGGCGTGTGCTTGTAAAACGAGCAATACGGGCAGACTCGGTGGCAGAACGGAATGTGAAGGTAGAGGAGCAAGTGCGGATCGCGCGTCGATGCGGGCCGCCTTGTTTCAGGCGGGCGGGAGGATTTCAAACAAGAAGCGCGGAGCGGCGGGATTCCGGGCTGGGCGGGGGCAATATTCGTGTTTCCAATGGGATTCGCGCTTGTCTGGGCGTGGATTCGACGGAATCTTGCGCGCATACTTCCCCATCAAAAAACCATATGAAATCACCATCCATCCAACGTCGCCGCCGGGGATTCACCCTGGTGGAATTGCTCGTCGTCATCGCCATCATCATGGTCCTGGCCACGGTCGCGTTTCTTTTCGCCAGGCAGGGACTGGCCAAAGCCACGGCCACCAAAGCCCTCGAACGTCTCCGCCAGAGCGGAACCATCCTGCTCGCGGATGCCCAGGAGAAGAACGGAAGATTTGAATTCGCCGTCGCTTCCGATCCGCCGGACTCGCCGTATCTGCCCTACAACATCGTCCGCAAGAACCTCGGCATCGATTTCTCCAATCCGCTGCAGTCCGAGGCCCAGCTCTGCGACATCATGCACTGGGACAACAAGAAGCTGAAGCCCACCATCTTCGTCCGCAATTGTTTCGGTGTGAACTTCACCAACATCGCGGGCGGTCCCGAAGGCACCGACATCACCTGGAAGGATGAAAACGTGACCTCGGATACCGGAGAAATCGCCGTGCGCAGCCTGATGCAATCCAACATCGGCAGACCCGAGCGCTACCCGCTTCTGATGGAATCCTCGGACCAGAAAGGCAACGAGATCTTCTACATCCGCGAGCGCGAGGGAAACCGTGTCGGCCTGCGTGACAACGGCAAGTCCCTGGGCTTCTTCATGGATGGTTCGGCCCGGCCGCTGGACCGCAAGAACCTCAAGGAGCTCGGCTTCGGCAACGTGTTCGACAACACCACCACGCCTCCCAAGGGCGTGAAGCTCTAACGGACCCCGCCGGCGGGGATCACGTTTCCCCGCCGGAAACCCTGCGGATGTAGGCGGCCACCGCGTTTTTCGTCACGCCCGCCACATCCGCCTCCGGTTTCGCGAAGGGAGGCACGAACCACGGATACGATCCTAACAGGTCCGTGACCACCGCGATCTCGCCGTCGCATGTGCCCTCGCCGCAGCCGATGCCGATGGTCGGCACCTTGAGCGATTTTGTTAGAAACTCCGCCGCCGAGGGCACGATGGATTCGAGCACGATCGCGGAAACACCCGCCTCTTCCAACGCCAGCACGCCTTCGCGGATGGCCTCCGTTTGCTCCGGGGTCTTGCCTTTTTTCCGATAGCCGCCCTCCTCGATCACGCGCTGTGGCAGCATGCCCATGTGGCCGATGACCGGGATGCCGGCCGAGGTGATCGCGCGGACCTTGGCCGCCTGGCGAATGCCGCCTTCGAGTTTCACCGCCTCGGCGCCGGCGGCCACCAGCTTGCGCGCGGTTTCCAGCGCGTGTTCCGGCGTTTCGTAGGTACGGATCGGCAGGTCGCCGATGACCAGCGCTTTGGGATTCGCCCGCGCCACCGCCGCCACGTGGTGCAGCATGTGATCGAGCGTGACGTGTGTGGTGTCCGGAAACCCGAGCACCACCATGCCCAGCGAGTCGCCCACCAGCAGCACGTCCACGCCGCATTCGTCCAGCAGGCGAGCCGTCGGGTAATCGTATGCGGTCAGCGCGGCGATCTTTTTTCCGCCTTTGCGGCGGCGTAGGGAATCGGCTTTCTCTTGGGCGGTCACAAGCCGATCTGAACCGAAATCTCCACCACACGAAAACAAAAAAGCCTCCGATTTCGAGGCGGAGGCTTCTTGAAAATGATGGCGACCCGTAAGGGAGTCGAACCCTTCTTGCCAGAATGAAAATCTGGAGTCCTAACCGATAGACGAACGGGTCGTTTGTCGCGGTGCGGGCGGAAAAGAAGCCGAGCGGGCCGGACATGGCAAGGTTTTTTTCAGTAATTTTCCGCAGTATTTGAAAACGTGCGGATTCATCGCGCCCTCCGGCATGGAGGCGGTTGCGGATTCGTTTCGTTCAGCCGTGACATTCAGGCGATTCATCCGCATGTGACGGTAAAACCGTCTGTCGGCTTGTCATTGGAGTCCGGAAAACTACGCTCCCGGCGCCGCGCCCCGCAAAAACCTTGGCGCGCTCTCTTCACTCCCATGAACACCGCCCTCCTCGCCAAAGCCGCCAACGAAGCCCGCGGCCTCGCCATCGATGCCATCCACGCCTGCAATTCCGGCCACCTCGGCCTCCCGCTCGGCTGCGCCGAAATCGGTGCCGTGCTCTTCGGCGAAGCGATGCGCTACAATCCGGACGCCCCGAAGTGGCTCAACCGCGACCGTTTTATCCTCTCCGGCGGCCACGGCTCGATGTTCCTCTACGGCTGGCTCCACCTCTCCGGCTACGCCGTTTCCAAGGACGCGGTGAAGAACTTCCGCCAACTCCACTCCATCACTCCCGGCCACCCCGAGTTTCATGAAACCCCGGGCGTCGAGGCCACCACCGGCCCGCTCGGCCAGGGCATCGGCAACGCCGTCGGCTACGCGCTCTCCGGAAAACGCGCCGCCGCCCGCTTCAACACCGCCGAGCACACCATTTTCGACCACCACGTCATCGCGCTCCACGGCGACGGCTGCCTCCAGGAAGGCGTGGCCAAGGAAGCCATCGCCTTCGCCGGCCACAACGCCCTGGACAACCTCATCCTCATCTATGACTCCAATGACGTCACTCTCGACGCCATGGCCGAGATCACCCAGAGCGAGCACGCCGAGGCCTACTTCCTCTCGCAAAACTGGGACGCCGTCACCATCGACGGCCACGACCTCCACGCCGTTTCCGTCGCGCTGGAAAAGGCCAAGTCCCAGAAAAACGGCCGCCCCAAGGTGATCATCGCCAAGACCATCATCGGCAAGGGCATCCCCGAAGTCGCCGGCACCGCCAAGGGCCACGGCGAAGGCGGTGCGAAATTCGCCGAAGCCGCCCGCGCCGGTCTCGGCCTGCCTGCTGACGAACACTTCTTCGTTTCCGCCGAAACCCAAGCCTTCTTCGCTGAGAAAAAAGCCGCAGGCAAGGCCGCCTTCGACGCCTGGCAGAAGACCTACGACGCTTGGGCCGCCGCAAACCCCGAGCTCGCCGAGGAACTCACCAACGGACTCGCCCTCGCCGCTCCCACCGACCTCTCCGACAAGATCCCGGCTTTCGCCGCCGATTACAAGGACGCCACCCGTTCCGCCGGCGGCACCATCCTCAACGCCATCGCCAAGGCCGTCCCGCAAGTCATCACCGGCAGCGCCGACCTCTACGGCTCCACCAAGAACTACATCAAGGACGGCGGAGACTTCTCCAAAGCCAATCCCCTCGGCCGCAACATCTGGTTCGGCATCCGCGAGCACGCCATGGGAGCCATCTGCAACGGCGTCGCCTACGATGGCATCTTCCGCATCTCCGGAGCCACCTTCCTCGTCTTCGCCGATTACCTGCGTGGCTCCATCCGCCTCGCCGCCCTCGCCGGGCTGCCCGTCACCTACATCTTCACCCACGACTCCGTCGGTGTCGGTGAGGACGGCCCCACCCACCAGCCGGTCGAAACCGTCAGCGGCCTGCGTGTGATCCCGAACCTCGACGTCATCCGCCCCGGCGATGCCGA
>DAISZP010000066.1:0-15099 GCA_036824745.1 Luteolibacter sp. | reverse complement strand
CCCGCACGACGGGCGATGACGACGAACTTGCCGGGATAGCCGTCCACCAGGCGCGTCTCGTCCCAGACTACCGGCACATTCTTCAGGAAATCAATCACATGCGGCGCTTGTTCCGTCAGGTTGTTAGGCGCGAGGCCCAAGTGCTGGAGCGGCGACTGATAGAGAACCGCTGTGGCGAGTTGGAACGCATCGGTGGTGCGGCGCTGCGTCCCACGGTTCGGATCACGGGAAAAACGTTTGTTTAGCACAAGCGGGCCGTAGTCCATCGCGGCGACTGGATTGCGCACGAAGGGAAACACCGTGCTGTTGAACGCCTCCTTGTCCGCGAAGCCCTGGCCGAACACGAGGTTTTCCGATGCGGTGACCGCCTCGCTGGTCATGTGGTTGGGAAACATCCGCTCCCAGCCGCGCGGCAGCGTGGCCCCGTGGAAATTCACCACCAGTCCGTGTTTGTTCGCATCGGTGAGGATGTCCTCGTAGAGCTTCATGGTGACTTGTTTGTCGCCGCCGAAGAAATCCACTTTGATGCCCTTCACGCCGATCGATTGCATCCAGGACATCTCGCGCTCGCGATGCTCCGCGGTGTCCATGCCGTGCAGCGGCGTCTGCGGCGCGTCGTTCCACGAGCCGTTGGAATTGTACCAAAGCAACACGCCGACCTTGAGTTCGGCGGCTTCCTTGACCAACTCCGCCATCTTTTCGCGGCCGATGTTCTTGTCCCACAGCGCGTCGATCAGGATGTATTCGTAACCGAGATCGCCGGCGAGTTTGATGAACTTCCGCTGATCCTCCAAGTTCATGCTCGGGTCCTGCCAGAGCAGCCAACTCCATGTGGCGCGGCCCGGTTTGTATTCCTGCGATGGCTGATAGATCGGCTTCACCACGTCCGTGGCCACGGTGGTTTCCACGATGGGAGCGAGCGTTCCGCCGACGGTGATCGTTTTCCACGAAGTGGTCAGCGGCAGGGAACCGGACACCGTCGCATCGCCCGCGCCCCGGTTTTCCGCGGCTTCGGGAAGCGCGATCGGATAGAGACCGTCGGGTGACGGATCGCCGAGTCGCGTGCCCGCATAGCCGGAGGAGACGCCGGTTTCCGAAAGCAAGACCCATCCGTCATCGCCGATGCGGAACAAGGCGGGGAAGGTGAAACCCAAACCCGTGGCGGACTTCGTGCCCACCGGTTGGTCGAGGAAATAGGGTTCCTCGTAGCTGGGTTTCGATCCGGCGAATCCTCCACCCGCCTTGGCCTGCGGAGTGACGAAGGCGGTGGCGTGTTTTGGGAACTTGAAACCGGTCGATTCCTTCTGAATGACCGCCTCGGTTTTTCCCGGCGCTGCAATCCGATAGGCAACAGCAACATCGCGGTTGCTAACACGAACGATGATTTCAAGCGCCGAGTTCTGATCATTGGTGAAGCTGGAGACGATTTCGTTCGCTTGATAGCGGACATCACGCACCTTGCCGTGTGGCAGCGTGTAACGTTCGTCGAGTTTCCGCGATTCGTTGCCCGAGGATTTCAAATTCCGCGAGAAACTGCCGAGACTCGTTTCCAATCCCAGCGGCGAGGGTTCAATGAAGACCTTTCCCATGTATTTCACATCGAGAAACGGCGAACCATCATTGAGCTCGACATTGACTGTTAGATCACCGTCCGGGCTTCGGACTTCCTCGGCGGAGACCACCATGCAGGATAAACCCAGCGCGGCCAGAGCGAGGAAGGGCTGACGGGAAGGATGTGAGATTGGCATACGGCAATGAATCATGGATTGAACAAGAGTGGAGCGAACTCCCGCAGACTGCGCCGCCACGTGTGCCATTCATGCGCGGTTCCCGGGGATTCGTAATACGCCGTCTTGATCCCCGCTCCTTCGAGCGAGTCACGGTAGCCTTTCACGCTCTGATAGAAACGCTCGCCTTCGGCGGTGCCGATGCTGAGGAACAGCAGGCGAACTTTTTCGTTGAAAGCCTTGGCATCCGCCATCACGCCGCCATGGGAGGTTTTCGGATCGAATCGCGTGCCGCCGAATCCGCCGCCCGCGCCGCTGAAACCGCCGAGCCACGCGAATTGATCCAAATTGCCAAGACCGATGATGAAGGTCTGCATGCCGCCCATCGAAAGCCCGGCCATCGCGCGATGCTCACGGTCCGCCTTGGTGCGATAGGTGCGGTCGATCATCGGGATGAGATCCTTGATGAACACCTCTTCCAAGGTGCCAAACATCTTGCGCAGATCCGGAGGCGGCCCACCGCCGGGAGGACGCATGCCAACCTCGGGGTCGCCGGGTTTCCTCGCGTAACCCTTCTCCATCACCACGATCATCGGCACCGCTTTCTTATCCGCGATCAGATTGTCCATGATGTGGCACATGTGGCCTTGGTTCGGCCAGCCCCGCTCATCCTCCCCTCCCCCGTGCTGGAGGTAGAGGACCGGATAGCGGGCTTGCGTTTCCTGATCGTATCCCGGCGGGGTGTAAACGAAGATCCGCCGCCAGCCGTCGGTGGTCTTCGAGTGATACCAGCGTTCGCGCACCTCGCCTTGTGGCACGTCCTTCGGCTGATAGAAATCCTCGCCCGCGGTGGGAATCTCGATGCCGCTGGCCATGCGGCCCATGCCGTAGAACGTCTCGCAGGCCGGATCGCACACGGCGACGCCGTCGATGAAGATCGAGTAGTAGTGGAAACCCGGCACCAGCGGCTCGGTGGTCGCGCTCCAGACGCCATCGGCATCCTTGGTCATCGGATACTTCTTCATCAGGTCCAGCTCCACCTTCGCCGCCTCCGGAGCCTGGATGCGCACCGTGGCGCGGAGGTCCTTCGAGACGCGCGGATAGGGCTGGCCGAGGATGTTCGTCGTGGCGGGTTTCGAATCGTCTGCGACCGGGGCTGAGCTCTGGGCGAGGCACCAGGGCTGCGTCAGGATGACGAGCGATGTTATCAGCGTTTTCATGGGTTGGGTTTTCTTTGAATGGAATCTATCAGGGTGTTTCCTTCCGGGCTTTTGAAATGGAAAACATGGTTTCCGCATACCGTTTCCCGAGATCGCGGTAACCTTGCGGAGTGAAATGAAGGTGGTCCGAACGACCGGCACATCCGCTGGAGGAAACCACATGGGCGGTGGGGATCGTTTGCGGCAGGGTGCCGATGATCGCGTTCATGCCCGCACACGCGCCTTGCTGGTCGGCATTCACCAGTTCGCCCGCGAGCAAAGGAACCTCCTCGGCTTTGAGATCGAGGTCCTTGAGCAGGTTCGAGTAGATGCGTTTGATTTTTTCAGGCCATTCCTTGTCGCCGCTGTTAGACTCACCTTGATGCAAGAGGATGCCCTTGATGACGCCATCCTTCTGCGCCTGCTTGCCGAGCTCAACGAGGCGGGTATATGGATTTCCACCATAGGCGGCGATCGTGCCCTTCATCCAATCGGGCGCGGTCGCCGCATAGGCCTGGCAAGCATCCTTGTCGAACACCTCGATCCTGCTGCCTGCGACGGACACGTTGACGATACCCACTTTGGCGCGCTTCGGGAGTTTCGCCACTAGCGTCCTGCCGAAATAGTCCGCGGGCCCGATCCCGGTCGAGGGCCGGCACAATGGAGGCGTCGCAGGATACCACTCACCCGCCTTTCTTCCCTGCGCGGGGAAATCCACCGCGGCCAGAACGCGGAAGCGTTCGTCCACCGGTCCCTTGTCCTGCGCCTCGATGCCGGGAAATCCCTCCATGTTCGACTGGCCGAAACAGAGGAACACATAGAAATTCGGATCCCGCGCCTCAAGGTCCGTCAGTCCGAGAAGCAGCGAGACCAATAGGCATCGTATGGGTTTTCCGCGATTCATGGCGAACAGTGGGTTTGCTGAAAGTGCAAATCAACGGCCCGCCTGACCTAACGGAACGCTTACACCTTCTTCGGTTTGCTTGATCGGCTTGATCGTTCCGTCCGGATTGTATTCGAGGTATTCCACGCACACCGCGCGGCGGCCGAGCGCTCCCGGCACGCCATCGATGGTGAGCCCGGCGTGGTGATAGAAGAAATACGACCTGCCTTTGAAGTCCACGATGCCAGGATGGATCGTGAAACTGTTCTTCGCCGATCCGGTGACCAGACCGCGGTAAGTCCACGGACCTGTGACATTTTCCGCAGTCGCATAAGCGATCTGTTCCCATCCCTGCGGCGGAACCATCGCCGCATAGACGAGGTAGTAGAGCTTGCCGCGCTTGTAGAGCCAGGGACCCTCGACGTAGTTGGGCACGTCGATTTCCCGGATCGCGCCATCCAGCTCGATCAGGTTCGGCTTGAGCTTGGCGAGGTAACAATTTCCGTTGCCCCACGACATCCACGGAGTGCCATCCTCCTCGATCCAGACCGTGGGATCGATGTCGCCCCACGGGCGTTTGCCTTTTGTCATGTCGTCGCGGACAAGCGGCTTGCCGATGGCGTCTTTGAACGGTCCTGTTGGAGAATCCGCCACCGCCACGCCGATGTTGTTGCCAGGAGCTTCCTGTTTCCCCTTCACCGTGACGAAGTAGTAGAACTTTCCAATCTTCGGCACCACCTGCGCAGCCCACGCGGAGTTTGCATCTCCCCAGGTGAAATCATCAGGTTTCAAAACCGCGCCGTGCGGTTTCCAAGTTTTCATGTCCTTGGAGGAAAAGCACAGCCATTCCGGCATCGTGAACATCTCGCCGTCCTTGGCGTTGTCTCGTCCGGTGTAGAGGTAAACCGTATCCCCAACGACGACCGGTGCGGGGTCGGCGGTGAAGACGTCCCTCACGAGCGGATTGGAACCGGGAACCGCGTTGCTAACAGAAACCGTCTTCGCGGGGGCATCCATCTTGTCGCTGATCCTGAAGTGATCGAAGTCCGCATGCCCGCCCGGGGTTTTCGTAGAGAAATTGAACAACCCGAAGCGATAGCCCATGAAGTGGGGAATCGTGTAGCTCATCTTCAATTCACCGCCGATGGAGGTCCATGACTTGCCGTCCAGGCTGAAGGAAAAACGCGCCTTGTCCGCCCTTTCCTTGAAGTCGCAGGCGGCTTTGAGAAACACGCCCTTTTGCTTCAGCGGAATCCGCGCCATCTCGACGGGAGCGCCGCCCTGCACGCCCACCATCACGACGAATTTCTCGTTTCCTTCCACTTTCACGCCCACGAGTCCGTAGTCGCGCTGTAAGAGGGAGAGCCCAGCGAAATCGCCGTCCTTCATGCCGCTCACATCGACTCCGGTGGAAGCCGCGCACTCGGGCCCGATGGTCCGTTGGGTGAGCGTGTTTCTGGCTGATAGGAAATCCTTGTCCACCCGCCCGGTGGTGAGGCGCAGGAAACCCGGCCGCGCCTTGAGCGACCAGAGCGTGTTATCCGGATTGTGGTTCCACTGCCAGACCAAGGGAAGTTTCTCCTCTTTGAACTCATCCGACGCCACGATGCCGGGGATGAGGCCCTTGCTCGCCGGGAGATCGAGCGTTTCCGGCACCTTGCCGTTTTCTCCGAGCACCGGCCAGCCGTCCTCCCACTTCACCGGCACCAGATAGGGAATGCGGCCCACCGCGCCGTTGTCGCGGAACAGATAGGCGAACCAGCGGCCGTCCGGCGTGTCGATGAGTCCGCCCTGCGCCACGCCCTTGTCCTGAAGCGCCACACGGCCCTCATACGGCCCGGTGATCTTGTCCGCGCGATGCACCACCACCGTGCGCATGCCGCCCTTCGGCCAGGTGATGTTGAAGAGGTAGTATTTTCCCTTAACCTTGAAGAGCTGCGATCCCTCGGCGGGCAGTCCGCCGCCCGTGCCGGAGGGAGCGGACGCGTTTTCGATGATCACCTGGTTGTAGCCCCCGGGTTTGATACCGGAGACATCCGGCAGCAGTTCCGTTAGGGTCAGCCGTCCACCACCGCTGAGCATGTACACCTTGCCGTCGTCATCGAAGAACAACGAGTGATCGTGCAGCATCGGCTTGAAGGAAAGCGCCTTCCACGGCCCTTTCTCGATGTCCTTGGTAGAGTAGACGTAGTTTTTCCCGGTGGTCCCGGCGAAGGTGGAAACGTAGAAGGTCCCGTCGTGAAAGCGGATGCTGCTCGCCCAGGAACCGCGGCCGTAGGTGCTCTTGCCGTTGGCCAGATTGAGCTCGTCCACGTCATCCAGCGCGTCGTGGGCGTAGCTGATGAGTTTCCAGTTCACGAGATCCTTGGACTTCATGATCGGCACGCCCGGATTCATGTGCATCGTCGTGCTGCTCATGTAGTAGGTGTCCCCCACCCTGAGCATCGACATGTCCGGCACATCGGCGTGGATGACCGGGTTGCGGGCCTTGCCCGCCGGCTCGGCGGCATTCATGTTAGAGATGGCGCACAACGCGAGCAGCGCCAGCGTTTCCAAGGTTCGGGACGTTCTCATGGGTTCGGAGGATGAATGAAACTACCCGGCACTCTGAGGTTTCCCGGACGGCAGGCAACCAAAAAATTGAACGTTTAATTTGACGGTAAACCTACCGCGCCGGAGAACACGGACCTACTCGCTCAGTCGATGGCGTCGAGGAAATCGACCGGTGTGTTGGCCGCGAGAATCGCCTCGCGTTTCCCGGACTTGCCGACGAGTTTCGCGACCTGGCTCAGGAGGGACAAATGCATTTCCGGGTGCTCGGTGGGAGTAACGAGCAGGAAAAACACCCGGACCGTTTCGCCTCGATCCGAACAAACGATCCCCGTCGCGGACCGGCCGATGACGGCGAGTGGCCGGGCGAGACCATCGATCCTCGCATGTGGGACGGCGATCCCGTTTCCAAGGTCGGTGGAGATTTCCTCTTCGCGTTCCATGACCTGCTTGCAGACTTGGGAGATCTCCACCCCCGCCGGAAGCATGTGCGGGGAAATCGCGGCGACGAGTTCGCGAATGGCTTCTTCCCGGTTGGAAGCGGCGAGATCGGCCAGCACTCCGCCGCGGGCCACGGCTTCGCCAAGCAGCTTCGGCGCGGTCTGGGGTTTGCCTTTCGAAAAATCCCCTTCCACGCGGTCGAGAAGGTGGCCGCGGGTCACCAGGCCGAGAACGGTCGAAGCATCACGGACAAGGCAGACCGGATCCTGTGCTTCATTGAGCCTCGGGAAGACGTCGGCAATCGAATCGTCCGGCGAAACCGAGGGGATCGGGCGGATCAACGAGGTCCAATCACCCGCGCCGGCATCGCCTAACAAGTCCGCGGCGGTAACGTAGCCGACAGGTTGTCCCGAATCCGGAGAAACCACGGGAAACATGCGGAAGCTTTCGTTTTCCACCACCGACATGGCGGAGGCGCGGTCCATCGAGGTCGAGAGCGAGCGGACTCTCGGCCAGGGCACCATCACGCTGCCAACTGTTAGAACACGGAGTTCCGGGAGGTTTTCCACGGCGAGTTGGAATCGGATTTCCTGGAGTCTTCCGCGCGCGGCGTCGCGGTGCATTCCCTTGGCGGTGAGAACGACGCGGGCGAGGGCCACCGCGGCCTCGGCTTCTTCGAAAACGGCCGCGTTGACGCCGTATTTCCGCAGTTCCTCGCGCTCCCGCAGGTAACGCGCGCGGACGACCACCTTGATTTCCGGATGGATGCCACGCGCGGCGGTGATCACGGCGGCGCGCTGTGAGGCATCGGGGACGGTGACGATCAGGTAGGAAGCTTTGGCCACACCGGCTTCCTCAAGGATGCTGCCGTTGGATGCGTCTCCGAAAATGGCGTGTTTTCCCTCCTCGCGCAGGATCCGGACGGTTTCCATGTTCATGTCCACCATCACGACCTCCAGGCCGGACTCTTCCAGCACGCGGTGCACCGCGCGGCCGACCGGTCCATACCCCACTAACAGCGCGAAGTCCTTGGCGGGGTGTTCCGAGCCGTGTGAATCGGAACCGCGGAGGGCGGTGTCCGCGGCCATGCGGAGCTCGGCGCGGCGGTTCAGCAGGCTCCACAACACCGGACGGGATCGCAGCCAGCGCTCGATGTCCGGAAGCTTGCGGAACATGAGTGGATTCAGCGTGATCGACAGGATCGCGGAAGCGACGAGGACATTGTGACCTTCGTCCGTCATCAGTCCGTAGCGGCGCGCGAGTTCTGATAGAATGAAGGAAAACTCGCCGATCTGCGCGAGGCCGAGCGCGACGGTTAGAGAAGTGCGCGCCGAATACCCCATCACCGCCACGATGCCGAGCGCGGCGAGCGGTTTCACGATCAGGATCACCCCGAGCGCTCCTAGCACCATCAGCGGCTCACGCACCAGGAACGAAGGATCGAAGAGCATGCCCACCGAAACGAAGAACAACACGGCGAAGGCGTCGCGCAACGGCAACGCGTCCGCCGCCGCCTGATGGCTGACGGACGACTGGGCCACCACCATGCCGGCGAGGAAGGCCCCGAGCGCCATCGAGGCGCCGAAGAAAAAATACGACGCCGCGGCCACCGCCACGGAAAAGACGAGTACGGTTAGAGTGAAGAGTTCGCGCGAACGGAGCTTGGCCACCTTCACGAGAAGTTTCGGAATGAACCGCGAACCCACCCACAGGACGACAAACACGAGCAGGCCGAGTTTCAACAACGCGATTCCCAGCGTGAGCCAGAGGGGCCCCGACTCCGCGACCGCGTGGCCATGCGCATCGCCCGCCGGGGCAGTGCCGAGCACGGGGATGAGCACGAGCAGGATCACCGTGAAAATGTCTTCCACGATCAGCCAGCCCACCGCCACGTGGCCTTCCGGCGAGCTGAGCACATTGGCATCCATCAGCACGCGCATCAGCACCACCGTGCTGGCCACCGCCATCGCCATGCCGATGACCGCCCCGGTAGATAGCGGGGTGCCGAAGAGGTGGAAGATCCCCATCGCCGCCACGGTGGCGAGCAGGCTCTGGCCGACCGCCCCGGGGATGGCAATGCGTTTCACCGCCATCAGGTCCTTCATGTGGAAATGCAAACCCACTCCGAACATCAGCAGGATCACGCCAACCTCCGCGAGTTGGTTCGCGATGCCCTGATCTCCGACAAAACCCGGCGTATGAGGGCCGATCAGCACGCCGGCGAGCAGATAGCCGACGATGGGGGAAAGGCCGAGCCACTGGGTGAGCAGCCCGAGGAGCCAGGCGGCGGTGAACCCGGCGGCGATGGTGGAGATGAGTGAGAGATCGTGCATTCGTCGTAAAAGCACGGAAACTAGCACATGTTAGAGGTGGCGCACATTCAAAATTTCCCCGATTTCCCTCCGGCCTCCGCTGGTGGTGAAAGACCATCGCCAAGATGGAAACGAGGCGTTTGAATTCCGCGGTCTTGAAAAAACTCCGCCAGGAACTGCTCTCGACGTTTCCCAGCTTCGGCTGGCTGGCGGTGTTTGTGCTGATTCCCACGTTGTTGGTGCTGACTTTCGCCTTTCGCGAAACAGATCCCTCCGGCGGCATCGGGGAAACATGGACGCTGGGACAATTCCGCGTGTTTTCGGAAAAGAGCGTGCACCTGCTGCTCTGGCGGACGCTGTGGATCAGCGCCGTGACGACGATCCTATGCGTTGTTTTCTCGCTGCCGGTGGCATGGTTCATCGCGCGGGTGAGAAAGGAATGGCGGCCGAGGCTGCTGTTGCTGGTGATCGTGCCGTTCTGGACGAATTTCCTGATCCGCGTCTTCGCGTGGAACCAGATCCTCCACTCCGAAGGATTGCTTGCGAGGACGTTCCGCGCGCTGCATTTGTTAGGAGAGAACGAGTCGTTGCTGTTCAACTCCGGCGCGGTGATGGTGGTGAGCGTTTACACCTTCATGCCCTTCGCCATCCTGCCGCTCTACGCGGCGGCGGAGAAGTTCGACTTCGGTCTGATGGACGCGGCGCGGGATCTCGGAGCGAGCGGTTTCCGCGCGTTCCGGTCGGTGTTCCTGCCGGGCATCCGCAAGGGCATCACGACGGCGGCGGTGATCGTGTTCGTGCCGATGCTCGGATCCTATGTGGTGCCGGATCTCGTCGGCGGCACGGACGGGCAGATGATCGGAAACAAGATCGCCCAGCGCAATTTCTCGGATCGAAACCTGCCCTCCGCGGCCGCCATGTCCGCCATCCTAACCCTCGCGGTGCTCGCCCCCCTGCTGCTGCGCAGGAAGGATCGCGAACCGGGCTCCTGAACGCACGCCATGAAAACGAGCCGCCTGCCCCTCGTCACCACCGTGCTCGTGCTCGGGTTTTTCTATCTGCCGATCTTCCTGCTGATCCTGAATTCGTTCAACAGCTCACGTTTCGGCACTACCTGGCAGGGGTTCACGCTGCATTGGTACGAACGATTGTTAGAGCGGAAGGACCTGTGGATCGCGCTGGTCCACTCGCTGCAGGTGGCGGGAGTGGCGAGCCTTGGAGCGATGATTCTCGGAACCTGCGCCGCCTTCGCGATGCACCGGCATCGCTCGCGGATCCAGACGGCGCATGAGGTGCTCATCACCATGCCGCTGGTGATTCCGGAAATCCTGATGGGCATGAGCCTGCTGCTGTTGTTTGTCTCACTCGGCGTCCAGCTCAGCCTGATCACGGTGAGCATCGCCCATGTGACGTTCTGCATCAGCTATGTGACGCTGGTGGTGCAGGCGCGCTTGCAGGACTTCGATTTCCAGATCGTGGACGCCGCACGGGATCTCGGAGCGACCCGCTGGCAGGCGATGCGAAAAGTGCTGCTGCCCTTGCTCGCCCCGGGCATCCTCGCGGGCGGATTGCTGGCCTTCACGCTCTCGGTCGATGATTTCGTGGTGACCTTTTTCGTCAAAGGCCCCGGCGCGGACACCCTGCCGGTGGTGATTTACAGCATGATCAAGAAGAGCCGGGAGTTCCCGGTGATCAACGCGCTGAGCACGCTGCTGCTGGCCATCACCTTCCTGGCCGTGTGGGGATCGCAGCGGCTCACCGCGGAGAAATCCTGAGAGTTTACGCGGAGTGGGAATCCTTCGGATTGGAATCCCAGGGGTTTACAGCGCTGGCGCATCCCTTGATCGCGTAGGTTCCACGGGAAAATGGAGTTTCTGGTTGCGGTGGAATCCACAATCCATATTGTAGTGTTTTCCCCCACACTTACCCCCCCCCTTTTTTACCCGTTTTCAGTTGTTGATGAATTCGAGCCCCCGTAGACATGGCATTCTGGTCACCGGATCGCATCGTTCCGGAACGACGTGGATGGGCCGGATGCTGAGCATTCCCGCGGATGTCGTTTACATTCAGGAGCCTTTCAACCTGCAGACCTCCATGGATTCGATGGATTACCGGTTCCGGCATTGGTTTCCCTACACTCCGGGCATGGAGGACCGCGAATCGGTCATGCAGTCGCTTGAGAGGACATTGGAATTCCGGCATCGCGCACCGGTGCCCGAAACGTTCGGACCTTACCGCGCCTTGAAACGGAAGACCCGCCAGATTCTGGAGAACTCCGATCACCGCTGGCACCGGAGGCGTCCCTTGATCAAGGATCCGCTCGCCTTGTTTTCCGCGGAGGATCTGGCGAAGCGGTTTCACCTCGATGTGGTCTGCATGGTCCGCCACCCGCTGGCCTTCTGCAGCAGTCTCAAGAAGTGGAATTGGAAATTTCCGTTCTCCCATTTTCTCGAACAACCCGCCCTGATGGAACGGCATTTCGCGGCAGAGGCGGATGAAATCCGGCGCTTCGCGGAGGAGGAGCAACCCATCGTTCACCAGGCGGCCCTGCTTTGGAATCTGTTCCACAAGGTGATCCGGAGTTACCAGCAGGACCACCCGGACTGGCATTTCCCGAGGCATGCGGAAGTGGTGGCCGATCCGGTGCCGCAGTTCGAGATCCTCTATCAGAAACTTGGACTGGAATTCAACGATGAGGTGGCATTGAAGCTGTCCCAATCCCTGCACGGCGGACGAGGCGAGACCAGCCAGACGATCTATCAGCCGCGCGACGCGTCATCGGTGGGCCACACATGGAAGAAGCGGCTCGCTACGGAGGAGATTGCACACGTTCTCGCGAGAACCCAGGTGCTGAGAAAGCACTTCTACCCGGAAGAATCCGACCTCTCGCAGGTCCGCAGATGCGAAACGATCTGGGGCTGGTCCGCCATGTCGGCCTGAGCCGGAACTCAGACGCCCAGGAAATTCCGGATCAGCCGGATGCCGGCAGTCTGGCTTTTCTCCGGGTGGAACTGGCAGGCGAACAAGTTCGGCAGTTCGACGGCGGCGGCGAAATCATCCGCGCCGTAGCTGGTCCGCGCGGCGATGATGGATTCATCCTGCGGCACAGGGAAATACGAGTGGACGTAGTAAAAATACGGTTCGGTGCCGAGACCGGCCCAGGTTGCGGAGGCGGGGTTCGCAGGAATGACGGAATTCCACCCCATGTGCGGGATCTTCAGGCCTGGTTGCTCCTTGAAACGTTTCACGGTCCCGGGAATCAACCCGAGTCCGGAAACACCGGGAGTTTCCTCGCTGGAATCGAACAGGATCTGATAGCCGAGGCAGATGCCGAAGTAGGGTTTCCCCGCCTTCACCCAATCACGGATGGCACCTGACAAATCCCGCCGGGCGAGCTGTTCCATGCAATCGCCGAAGGAACCGACGCCGGGCAGCACGAGGTGGGTCGCGTCCGTTAGAAGATCCGGCGAGGCAGCGATGACCGGCTCGACTCCAAGTTCGCGAAGCGCGTTGGCCACGCTGCGGAGATTGCCGGCTCCGTAGTCGATGAGGGCGACCTTCACAGCGCGTCCTTGGTGCTGGGGATTCCCTTCACGCGCGGATCGCGCTCGCAGGCGTCGCGCAGGGCGCGGGCCAGACCTTTGAAGATGGCTTCGGCGATGTGGTGGCCGTCGCGGCCGTAGAGCAGCTCGACGTGGATGTTCGCACGCAGGTTCGAGGCCACGGCGCGGCAGAACTCCTCGACGAGCGTGAACGGCATGTTAGGCGCGGAGGGAGTGCCGGCCGGAGCGCGGAATTCGAGGTACGGGCGGTTGCTGAGGTCCACCACCACGCGGGCGAGTGTTTCATCCATCGGCAGATAACAGCAGCCGTAGCGGCGGATGCCTTCCTTGCTGCCGAGCGCCTCGCGCAGGCAGTCACCGATCACGATGCCGGTGTCCTCGATGGTGTGATGATAGTCCACCTCGATGTCGCCGACGGTTTTCACCTTGAGATCGAACAAGCCGTGCTTGGCGAACAAGGTGAGCATGTGATCGAAGAACGGGACGCCGGTTTCAATCGTGGAAACTCCGGAGCCGTCGATGTCGATCGAGAGCTCGATGGAGGTTTCCGCGGTCTTGCGGCTGCGGCTGGCGGTGCGGGGTGTGGACATGTGGAATCGTCTTGGAAAATCACTCACTTGCCGGGATTCGCGGCCTTGGCGGCGGCTTCGAGCCGTTCCACGTAGCGGGCGGGAACTTGAGCGTTTTTCACGTTGTTGATGGCATTGCTGACGGCGGATGCGTCGCCACTCTTGTTCTGAATCGTCGAGAGCGTCTCGCGGTAGAGTTTTCCGGCATCCACCGGCGCACCACTCGGCGGTGCGGAAACACGGGTGATCTCCTGCTTGCCGAAGGTCAGGGTCTCTTCGATCGAAGCCTTGAGGAATGGATGAACGGTGACCCATCCGACATGGCCGTCCTTCTCACGCTTCAATTGTTCCTCAAACTGGGCGTTCTCCTCGCGGATCGCGTTTTCGGCGACATTGCGGTCCGATGAACTCATGCGCTGGAGTCCCACCTCGCGCTCCTTCACGCGGGCTTCGTAGGTTGCGGATAGCTGGCCGACCTCGGAAAGGTAGGATTTCATCACGTTGATGGCGAGTGGCTGCAGGTCCTTGTAAGCATCCGTGTTGCGGAAGTCCTTGTTGAAATCACCGAACATCCGGAGCGCTTGGAGGAACTGCTTCGCGTTGATCAGGTTCTTGATTTTCGCCGCTTGGGAAAGGGCGTCGTACTCATACATGTTCGACTGATATTGCAGCGAGGAAATGATCTGGCCGTTGAGTTTGATTCCGCCGGCGTGGATTTCGTTGGCTTCCTTCCGGAGCTTGTCGGCGATGGCTTTGGCGTCGTCCACTTTCAAGGAATCGCCATGGTCCTTGATGAATTTCTCCACCGCGCGGATCCGGCTTTCATACTCGGCCTGGCCTGCGAGATCCGGTGTGTCCGTGAGATTGGCGATGGCTTCAAAGGCCGCCTTGTCCGGTCTCACACGCTCCACCTTCACCACATCCGCTTTGGCGATGGTCCGCTCATCCTTGATGCTCTTGGTGACCTGCACCTCGAGCACGTAGGAAGTGGTGTCCTCACGCAGGATCTTCGCCTCAAGGCGGGTGCCATCCTTCAGCGTGAAGGTGTCCGCCATGGCTGGCAGGGTGAGTGAAAAAGCAAACAGCAGTGCGATATGAGTCCGGGTTTTCATGAGTCTTTTGAGGCCGATCACGGGCCATGCCCGCGGGCACAGGTTCGGTTATTTCCCCCCTGAGGGCAAGACCGCTTCTCGCAGGCCGTGGGCGGTGGAAATCACCCTCGCCTGATCGTCGGGCAGCAGCACCTTGACAGCCCCCGCGGGAATTTCCTCACCGGATTTCGCCGGACGCCGAATCACTGATCGCGGCGGAGACATCAGCACCGCGCTCTTCAGATCCTCCGGCAAGTCCTTGCCCATCAAAACCGTCGCCGGATAATGCCTCATCATCGTGGCCTGCAACAAATCCGTGTGGAGCACCGGGCGATCCACCGTGTAGGTGGGCAGCGGCGTGGCGAGTTCGCTGAAACTGGCGACCAAGGGGCGGCCGAGCACCGCCAGCCTGCATTCCGCCGAGGAAACAAGGCCCGCCGTCGAATCATCGAAAAGCATCACCAGATCCGTGACGGGAAGATCGATCATCCGCGCATCGTCCGGGCACTCCTTGAGGAATCCGTTTCCAGTGAACATCTCCGCGGCCGTCGTCGCGAGATCCTCCGACCAATCAAGCCATTGGTCGTCGAGGGTGATGGCATGCACGTCCAAAGCCGCCTGCAAAGCCAGTCCGTAGGAAAACGCGCGGCCGGCACCGATCGTCGCGGGCTGCGGAGTCACGAAGTTTCTCAAATGCGGGCCGTCGGAGAAGGCCGTCCGCGCCTTTCCTAACAAATCCACCGCCTTCTTCCTCCACGCGTCGT
>DAISZP010000606.1:0-2317 GCA_036824745.1 Luteolibacter sp. | reverse complement strand
ATCCATCTCTCCCTCAGGGACAACAATCTTCTTGGGCCTCCATGCCCATCAGCTTGTGGCGATATCGCACGGGAGACTACCAAGGAGCCATCGAACTTGCCGGCAAAGCCCTCGTCGGGACAAACGCCTCCATGGCGCACCGTCCGGTGCACGAGGTGATCGTCGCAATGGCCTCCCACCAACTCGGCCACCACGCCACCGCTCGGGAAAATCTGGCAAGTGCCCGCGCGGCGGTGGAACGCAAGTTCGCCACATCCCTCGTGGAAGGGACGGGCGGTCCGGGTTTTTGGTACGACTGGCTTTTCGCGCGGGTGCTCGTCAAGGAAGCCACCGCGATGATTGGTGAGGGTAGTTGAGAACCCTGACAGGGGCGCGGGCGGTCTGAACCGGGGCCGCGGATTTTTTTTCCGAGGGCGTGTCAGGTTTCAGGGGGCGGAATCCGCGTTGTTCAAGACGGCGCATTTCCGAAGCGGCCGTCTCGGACGGAATACCCAAAGTCCGCAACTCCCCAAAAATCCATTCAAACCCATGAAACCAATAAAGAACCGTTATCTGTCGCTCGCACGCATCATCCTCGCAGGAACCGGAGCCTCCTGCGCCACACTCGGCCAACTTCATGCCGCCACTGAAACCTGGACCGGAGCGACCAGCGGTTTATGGGACGTCGCGACCACCTCGAACTGGCTCAACGACGGTTCCGACACCACCTTCGCCAGCGGCAGCGACGCGCTCTTCACCGGCACTCCCGCCAACAACGTCACCACCGCCACCGGCCTCACCATCGGCACGATCACGCTAGAAAACACTTTCACGGGATCGGTTTCACTAACAGGAAACAACACGGTCGGCGGTGCAACCACGATCAGTGGCGGAGAGCTTCTGATGAAACACACCGGCACCGCCACTGGAGCCATCGCCGGTCTCGGACTGGGCACCAGCGCCATCCAGGTGAACACAGGCGGCACGCTCACCGTGGATGAGAGTGGAAACGGCACCACCGGAACCGACCGGAATCTCACCGTTTCCAACGCCATCAGCGGAAGTGGACAAGTCAAACTCCAGCCCAGCGGACTCCACACGGCCGGATGGAGCACGGTCATCCTCAATGGCAACCACAGCGCCTTCGGCGGCACGCTCAACGTGCTCCCCGGAGCTTCCAACAGAGGCAAGGCCGCCATCGTAAACACCGCACAGGGCAACCTGATGCCCGCAGGTTCCGTGGTCAAGGTCCAGGCGGGAGGCACCTTGTATCTCAATCAGGCTCTTACATTCGCGTCCTCGTTTGAACTCTATGGCGGCGGGAACACCGAGGGACTCGGTGCCCTGCGCATCGAGGGCGGCGGCACTGTGACCGGAAACGTGACCTTGTTCGGAAACAGCGCGATCGGAGGAAACGGCTCGGTCAACACGCTCGGCGGCATCGTTTCCCAATCCGGCGGGACCTACGGATTCAACAAGGTGGGCAACGGAACCCTCTCGCTAACAGGATCTAACACATACGGCGGCGCCACCAATTTGAATGCCGGCACGATCTCCGTCGGCGGCACCAGCCCCTTGGGCACGGGAATCCTGGTCATGGCGAACGGCACCACGCTGTCCGCGGCCTCTCCCGCCACGGTTTCCAACGCGATCACCGTCAACGGTGGCTCCACATTCTCCGCGGCGGCCGGAGCACTCACCATCAACGGCAACATCACCGGGTCCCCCACCGGCTCGATGACATTGAACTCCAACAACAAGCTGACACTCGGCGGCACCAACAATCTCACGCTTTCCGGAAACTTCGCAGGCTTCATCGTCAACGCAGGCACCGGCGGCGTGGATGTCACCGGCTCCACTACGATCAACGGCAACGCCGCGAACCAGCAGTCCGGCTATTGCAACCTGTCCGGCAATGTCACCGTCACCGTGAAATCCGGCGCTTCCTTCGCGTTCAACGGCACCACCAACGCCACTTGGCCTGGCTCGATCATCGGTCAGAACGCGGCAGGGACCAGCAATCTGGTCGTGGATGGAGGAAATCTGACCATCGGCGCAAACACCGGCATCGCTTTTGGCAACAACATCGCCACCGCCATCGGCGTGCTTTCTGTAAACTCCGGCACCGCCACCATCACCGCGGGCGGCACGACTGCCACCGACACCCGTTCGTTCATCTCCCTCGGACGCGACGTCGCCACAGGCACCATCAACCTGAACGGCGGAACCCTCGAAACCGGCCGCCGCTTCATCCGCGACGGCAGTGGCACGGCGGACGTCTCCGGCGCGGCGAACTTCGTATTCAACGGCGGCAAACTCAAAGCGCTCGCGAATCAGA
>DAISZP010000605.1:0-2320 GCA_036824745.1 Luteolibacter sp. | reverse complement strand
GCCAAGAGCGCCATTGTTTGCCATAAACGGGGCCGAGTTCGCCCTCTTCATCCGCCCACTCGTCCCAGATGGTCACGCCGTTGTCCTTGAGGTATTGAACGTTGGTCTCGCCTTTGAGAAACCACAGCAGCTCATGGATGATCGAGCGGAGGTGGAGTTTCTTGGTGGTCACGCAAGGGAATCCCTCGCGGAGGTCGTAGCGGGTCTGCCTGCCGAAGACGGAAATGGTTCCGGTGCCGGTGCGGTCCGAACGTTTCTCGCCGTTTGCCATGACATCCCGCATCAGATCGAGGTACGTTTTCATGTCCCGATCAAGCCATGGTGTCGCCCCGTGCGGCAAGTAAGAAGCGGACCTAGCCGGCCCTGTAAACCGCAAGGGCTCCGGTGAGATCGCCGAGAGCGCAGCCCACGGACTTGAACAAGGTGGTTTCCCCATCGTTTTCCCGTGCGGAGACGGTTCCGCGGCAGAGATCGGAGAGTTCTCCGACCACGTCATCCAGCGAGAACCTGCCTTCGGAAACGGGAAGCAGGATTTCGCCAGCCTCGCGGAAGCAGTTCGCGCGGGTATCCACATAAACCTTCGAGCGGGTGACCAGATCGGTATCGCACTCGCGTTTGTCGGCGTGGTGGTTCCCGAGGAAGTCGGTGTGGGTCCCGGGTTTCACCCACTCGCCGCGCACGAGGATTTCCGGGCTGCCGGTGGCGCAAACGATGATGTCGGCTCCCGCACAGGCGGAGGCGATGTCCGTGACGGTTTCAAATACGATACCGGGAAACTCCAGCGCGGCGTTCTCCACCACGGCGGCGGCTTTCGCAGGGGTTCGTCCCCATACGGCCACACGTTTCAGGGTCCGGACGCTGGCATGGGCGCGGATGAGATACGGCGCGAGGTTTCCCGTGCCTAACAGAAACAATGATCCCGAGTCCCGCCTCGCAAGGAGTTCGGCCGCGAGCGCGGAAACCCCGGCGGTCCGCCAGTAGGTCACGCTCGCTCCGTCCACCAAGGCCAGCGGCTCGCCGTGACGGCGGTCGAACACGAGGATCTTGGAATACAGCGAGCGGCGGGGCGGCGTGTTTGCCGGAAAATAGGTGAAGGCCTTGAGTGCGACCACATCCTTGTTCCATGAGGGCAGCATGGCGAAGGCGTCATGGCTGCCTGGCTCCGGATCCAAGCGCAGCACTTGGCGTGGCGGCATCGTGTAGTCTCCGGAAAAAGCCTCGCGCAGGGCTTGGATGAAATCCGGATATCGCAACGCGGAATGGACCTGCTCTTCGGTGAATACTTTCATGACCCGCAGCGAATCTGCCGGGCGCCAAGGGCACTTCGCAAGCACGGCGTGAAGGGCGAACTTGACGCGGTGATCGGTTACGAGCAGTGTGCTTGAATCGTAAAAGGAGAAACCCATGGAAATTCACGGCACAGTCAGGGACATTTTGCAGAACAAGAGTGGCGAGCTTTGGACCACCACTCCCAAAAACACCGTCTATGAAGCCATCGGCCTCATGGGCGAGAAAAACATCGGCGCGGTCATCGTGGTGGAAAACAACGAGGTGGTCGGCGTTTTGTCCGAGCGCGATTACAGCCGCAAGGTCGTCCTTCAAGGCCGCACCTCCCGTGATACATTGGTCGGCGAAATTCTCAGCCGCCCGGTCATCGCGGTGCGCCGCAAGGACAGCATCGAGAAGTGCATGCAGCTGATGACCTCCAACCGCATCCGCCACCTGCCCGTGGTCGAGGATGGCAAACTGGTCGGATTGATCTCGATCGGCGACCTCGTCAACTGGGTGATGCACTCGCAGCGCCACACCATCCTCCAGCTCCAAGGCTACATTTCCGGAGATTACCCCGGTTGAACGCTCAGGATTGCGGTGGGGAGGGCTCCTCTGAGGATCCCGGAGATGAATTTTCAGCGGAGCCGCGGCGGGTGCGGATGCGCCGGGACAAGCGGCGGTTCGCCCGCTCCCTCGCGCGCATTCTGGATTCCATCGACTCCATCTGGACGCGCAGGGATTTGACCTCATGGACGAGCTGATGGATTTCGGATTCCTCACGCTTGATGTCCGGCTCCACGAACATGCTGGCGATGAAACCGGTGAACGTTCCAAAGAGTCCGACACCCGCGGTCATCAACACGGCGGCCACCGCGCGGCCTTCGTCCGATACGGGAAAGCGGTCACCGTATCCCACCGTGGTGATCGTGACGATGGACCACCAGATCGCGTCCGAGGGAGTCTTGATGTTGCCCTGCGCTTGATCCTTCTCGACGTTGAAAATAATGATCGATCCACCCATCATCAGCAGGCAGGAAACCGCGGCCAC
>DAISZP010000065.1:0-15128 GCA_036824745.1 Luteolibacter sp. | reverse complement strand
ACGGCGCGTTCGCCGGGAGCGCGCGGAAATAACTCGCGCCGAGAAACACGAGGAACTCAGCCATGTAGTCCGCCGTGTTCAGGTGGCAGCGCGCGCGCCATCCCGCATACCCCTCCGGCGCCGGCGTGCCCTCGGGGACCTTGTTTTTTCCGTAATCGAACAGCTTCTGGTCAAACTTCAGCGTGGTGGACTCGCTACCGGCCACCTCGTGGATTTCGACCATCTCCTTCGCCGTCCACCCGGGGTGGAAGAAGTCGATGGAAAACGGCAGTTTCTCCTCCGCCCACAGGCCGGAATCCATCTTGAAACGGATGTCGCGGTGCTGGTCGTAGTGCAGACCCTTCCAGTAATCCGCGAGCTTGAGCGGAGACGGTTGGTGAGGCTTGGCCGCCATCTCGCGGGCCTTGGCCTTGAGTTTCTCAAACGAGAATTCCTCCGCCCGCGCGGTGGTCGCTAGGCAGGCGGAGAAAGCGGCGAGCGGCAGGAGCTTGAAACAAGGAGTCATGACGGGAGTGTGGATGCCCGCCATCTATGCCACGCCCGCGAGCCATGGCAATCCTTGTGATGAGTCAAGGTTTCGCGTCCTTCACCCGCGGATCGGCCAGCAGGAACTCACGCCGCTGATCCGCGAAGGCGCGCAACTGCATGCCGCCATGCCCCGGTCCCCGGCGCATTTCGCGCGGCGCGGCTTCCGCCGCGGT
Source organism: Luteolibacter sp. (assembly GCA_036824745.1). Taxonomy (GTDB): domain Bacteria; phylum Verrucomicrobiota; class Verrucomicrobiia; order Verrucomicrobiales; family Akkermansiaceae; genus Luteolibacter. Next base: position 14,427 of record DAISZP010000065.1, on the reverse strand, counting down.
GGAAACCTCGTCCGCTGTGAGCTTCAGAAACTCCTCCGTCGTCGAGAGCTTGCGCGTGTCCGCGGCCACTTCCTTTTCCACCAGCTTGCGGTAGGACGCGACGACCGGACCGAGGTTCTTCCAATCGAGATCCGTTTCGGCGAGCGTTCGCAGTTTCCCAAGATAGCGCTCGCGCAACGCGGGAACGGCTAACAGTTTTGAGCGCAGCGGTTTCCCCGCATCGTCCATCGCCACCAGCGGGTCGAGTTTCACGCCATCGGCACGGACCGCGTTTCCGACTGGCGCACCTTGGGGCGGAAACGGTCGCTCCCCAGCTTGTGGTGGACCTTGCCCGCGATTCGGGCGCATCCCGCGCGGACCACCACCCATCCCCGGACCTTCCGGCGAACGGAACGCCTCATTCATGTCGCCGGGGATGATGTGAAACACGCCCTTCTTGTCGCGATGGATCGAATAGTCACTGGCGCGCGTCCAATAGCCGTCGCTGTTGATCAATCCGCAATCGAGCGCGAGGAACCAGAGAGTGCTTTCTAGATCAAGCATCGGCGCCAGCTTCGCCTCAAGCTCCTCCGCGGGTGTCTCGCACAGCGTTTTGCATAGGCGGATCAACGCGTGCCAGTCATCATCGTTTCCATCCTTCATCTCGTAGCGCTGTTTGTAGGGTTCGATCTCGTCGCCGATGTAGTCCAATCCGCCTCGTCCATTAGGAGAGCCGCGCACCTTCCACCTTGCGCCCTTGGCGCTTCCATAATGCGATTTCAGGAAGTCCTTGTTGAACTGCTCCTGGTTCACATAAACGCCCCAGTCCTCGCCGTTGATCACCACGCGCACGAGGTTCACCTTCGGAGCGGCGATGTGTTTGCGCGCGATGTGGGAATAAAGCACCGCGCTGAGCAACGAACCGTCGCCGTTCGAGTTCAGCAGGTTCAGCGTCTTCACGCCATTGAGGCGTTGCTTTTCGTTCGTGAAATCGATGGAGACATTCAACGACCGTTTCCTCCCGGCACCCACCATCATGTAGCTCGACATGCCGCGAAAATGAATGCCCACGCCCGGATAGATCTTGCCATCCACTGTTAGAACCGCGGGCACCTCCACATCCATGCCGTGGAATGCCTCCAGTTCCGCCTCCCAATCCGCGTTCTCGAAGTCGAGGAACAAGGTGCGCAGCGTGTTCGCATCATACAAATCCGCGGAGGCTGCCGGCTTCACCTCGTCCTTGGAAATTTTCGCTCCGGGAATTGGCGGCGCTTGATTGCCGCCCGGACCGCGCATGCCCGGAGGCGGGCCGCCGCGGCGCTGCTGCTGGGGATTCTGTTTGAGAAACTCCCTCGCCGCCGCGCGCTCGTCCTTGTTGAGGCGCTTGTCCTGATCCTTGTCGAAGTCCTTGAGGATCTTCCGCTCCTCGTTCATCGGCCCGCCCGGCGGCGGCCCTCCTTGGAAATCGGGAGGAGGCCCGAAGTCCTCCTGGGCGGAAACAAACGGCCCTGCGAAGGCCAGCAGACTGATAGCGGAAATGCGTGCAAGTTTCATGGAATGCGTCCCGAGTCGATCGGGTTCGCGAATGGAAACTCCACACGGACCGCTTGGTTTTCCGGGGAATTATTAAGATTTGGTAAGGCCGCTCAAACCACTGCTTCCATCGAACCCATCGTCATCACGATGGAATGTTCGGCATCGCAGCGATCCAGATCCACCTCGATCCGCAGCATCCAGTCGTTCAGTTCATCGGGATCCACCAAGGTCTGCTCGACGATCCACTTGCGCGGCTCCTCTTCGGAAATCCGCGTGTGCTTCGCCGCCCTCGCCTCCGGGTCCAGCCGGACGCGCTCGTGCCCGGCGAAGTAGGTGTCTAACAAACCATCGATCCGCGACCGGTTCCACGCCACTCCATCGGCATCCGCCGGCTCGATCAAGCCCAGCACCGCCGCGCTGTCCTCGCGTGCAAGCGCCTTCACCAGATCGAACACCGCGTTGCGCAACGCGCGCATGAAAGCCGGCTTGTTGCGTGTGAACGCCACCGCTTTCCGTTCCGCCACGGGTTTCTCCTCGTCCGGCACATAGTCGGGATTCCTCAGCTTCTCCCATTCCTCTAACAAACTGGAATCCACACCGCGCAGGATGTCCTCGAGGAAATGCTCCGCCTCGATCAGATCCGCGGTCTTCATCGCGGGCGGCACGGTTTGCGAGAGCACCTTGTAAACCTCCGCGATGTGACGCAGCAACACCGCCTCGCTGCGTTCGAGCCCGTAGGTCTTCACGTAGTCTTCGAACGACTGCCAGTGTTCGAACATCTCGCGCGCGATCGACTTCGGCCGCACGGCCGCCTCCTTCATCCACGGGCGTTCGGCGACGTAGGCGTTGTAGGTGTCGTAGATGAAATCCTTGCCGGGCTTCGGCCACTCGACTTCCTCAAGCCGTTCCATGCGTTCCTCGAACTGCACGCCGTCGTTCTTCAACTGCGCGATCAACTCGCCTTTGAGCTGATCCACCTGCTTGCGCAGGATCACTTCCGGGTTTTCCAGAATCGCCTCGATCAGCGAAAGCACGTTGAGCGCGTGGTCCGGCGCGGACGCATCGAGCTGAGGGATCGCCTCCAGCAACCAAAGCCCGAGCGCCTGGTTCATGGAGAAATCCTCCTGCAGCGCGATATTCAAGGCCACCTTGGCGGGGCCGTTGCGCTCCGCCTTCGGTATGATCCGCAGGATGTTCCCCTCCACCATGCCGCGGAAGATCTGGAACGCGCGGCGACGCAGCGCCTTCTTCTTGTTAGGCGCTTCATGGCAATCCCGGATGATCCGCCTCAGCGCCTCACAGCCGTCCTCATCCTCGCGGGACAGCACGTTGAGCAGCAACGAGTGCTGGATCTGGAAACTCGATGTCAGTTTCTCCGGCGGAGCATCGATCAATCGCCGGAAGCTTTTCTCGTCCCAGTTCACGAAGCCCTTCTCCGGCGGCTTGCGTTTCACGAAGCTCTTCTTGCCGGACTTCGCCGCCTTTTGTTCGAGCCGCAGGTTGTCGATCACATGCTCGGGAGCCTGGCAAACCACCGTGCCGATGGTGTCGAAACCCCGTCTCCCGGCGCGACCGGCGATTTGTTTGAAATCCCGCACCGCGAGCGTCTTGGTACTACTTCCATCGTATTTGAAGAGCTGGGTGAACATCACTGTTCTGATAGGAACGTTCACGCCCACGCCGAGTGTGTCCGTGCCGCACACCACCTTGAGCAGGCCGCGCTGCGCGAGTTTTTCGACCAACACCCGGTATTTCGGCAACAAGCCCGCGTGGTGGATGCCGATGCCGTGACGCAGCAGTTTCGACACCTCCTTGCCATACGGACTGCGGAAATTCGCGTCCTCCAGCACCTCGGCGATCGTTTGTTTCTCCTCCTTCGTGCAGAAGTTCGAACTCATCAGGTTCTGCGCCGTGTTCGCGCAGGCGAGCTGGGTGAAATGCACCAGATAGACCGGCGCTTTCCCCTGCTCCACCAGTTCGGAAATCTTCTCCTCCAGCGGAGTTTCGCTGTATTCGAACTCCAGCGGCACCGGGCGTTGTTCGGATTTCACCAGCACGGTCGGCGTCTTTGTTAGATCCGTGATGGTTTCTTCGAAGAACGCCGTGTCACCCAGTGTGGCGGACATCAGCAGAAACCTCGCCTGTGGCAGCGTGAGCAACGGCGTCTGCCAGGCGAAGCCGCGCGAGGCGTCCGAGTAATAATGGAACTCATCCATGATCACGTCGTCCACCCGCGCCATCACGCCCTCGCGCAAGGCCATGTTCGCGAGAATTTCCGCGGTGCAACAGATCACCGGCGCACCCGGATTCACCGTCGCGTCGCCCGTGATCATGCCCACCTTTTCCGGGCCAAAGATCCTGCACAGCGAAAGAAACTTCTCATTCGCCAGCGCCTTGATCGGCACGGTGTAATACGACCTGCGTCCTTGGCAGATCGCCCGGAATTGCAAGGCCATCGCCACCAGCGATTTCCCCGAACCCGTCGGCGTGTTGAGGATCACGTTATTTCCCGAAAACAATTCCAGGATCGCCTGCTCTTGGTGGTCGTACGGCTCGATACCCGTTTCGATCAACCAGTCGAGGAAGACGCTCAGGATCTCGTCGTTGGAGGACGGATCGGAAAGTTTGGCGGGATCAAGAGCGGGCATGCGCGCGGACGTTGCACTGCAATGTGATGGAAGGGAAGTCCGGGTAAATCTCACGCAGTCGGCGGAACTTTCCGACCCGCGCATGGAATTTCCGGCCAAGTGGAGCCAAATCCGGCCACATTCCCGGGCCACCTTGACCCGGCGCGGATCGATTGCTAAGGGTGTGCTTTACCGAACATCATGCGCGCTCCCCACTTGCCTCGTACTTCCGCACTTCACCGCATCGGCGGATTCTGCGCGCTCGCAGTCCCGGTCTTCGCCGATCTGGACATGGACAACAACCTGCTCAGCGATGTGTGGCAGCGCAGGTTCGCCACCGGGACGATCTCGGCCAATGCCGATTCGGACGGCGATGGTTTTTCCAATGCCCGCGAGTGTTTGTTCGGCACCCATCCTTACAACGCCAACTCCCGGCCGGGACTGGATTTTTCAAGGCCTGCGCCAAACACCGCAAGCGCCACATGGCCCAGCGAACCTGGGAAACTCTACGACATCCAGCAAAGCTCCAACCTCAGCGCGTGGACCCTTCAATCCCGCCAAACCGGCACCGGCAAAGCGCTCTTCGCGACCGTGAACGGGCAGGCGGGGGCAGCCCTGTTCCTCCGCCTCGGCGCGAGTGACACGGACAGCGACGGCGACGGGCTCTCCGATTGGGAGGAACGCGTGACCGGTTTCAATCCGGCCCGCATCTACAGTGAAGGCCTCGGCAGCACTTCCACCAGCAATCCCATCACGGACAAGCAGAGGCTCAACACCTCCCTAACAGCCACGACCAACACCATCACCGTCGCCGCGGCGGACACTTCGATGAGCGAGGACTGGCCGGATCCCGGCCGCTTCGTCATCCGGCGCAGCGGAAACATGGATGCCGTCACCGTTTCGTTCCTGCTCACCGGCTCGGCGACCGGCGGCTTTGACTACGTCGCCTCCTCGCTCTCGGCCACCATTCCCTTTGGAGCGGACGAAGTGGCCGTGACCGTCACTCCGCTCGCGGATGGGGAAACGGAAGCCGCCGAAACCATCACGCTCAACCTGACGGCGGGTCCCGGTTACACACTTGGAACCACCACTTCCGCCACTTTGAATCTAACCGACGCGATCACCGGCAAACCTTCCGCCAAACCCGCCGCGCGTTTCCTCACCCAATGCACCTTCGGCCCCGCGCCGCAGGAAGTGGCCCGAGTGATGGACCTCGGCTACAGCGCGTGGATCGATGATCAGTTCCTCCGCACACCCAATCTCCATCTGCCCATCGTCCACGCGTGGCAGGCGGAACTCCTGCCGACGAGCAACAGCCCGCTCGTCGGCAGCGAGCATCGCATCGAGGCATGGTGGCGACAGTCGATGCGCTGGGACGCCGCGTCCGATCCGCTGCGCCAGCGCATGGCCTTCGCCCTCAGCCAGATCTTCGTGATTTCGGATCGCATGGAATCCCTCGCCGCCGATCACCGCGGCATGACTAGCTACTACGACACGCTTCTAACCAACTCGTTCGGAACCTACCGCGGGTTGCTGGAGGCGGTCACGCGCCATCCGTGGATGGGCAAATACCTGAGCACGCTGCGCAACCGGAAGGCGAACGTCAGCCTCAACCGTTTCCCGGATGAAAACTACGCCCGCGAGGTGATGCAGCTCTTCAGCATCGGCCTGTGGCTGCTCAATCCGGACGGCACCCACAAGCTGTCGAATGGCAGCGACATCGGACCCGATGGAGAGATCATTCCCGCCGGCGAATCGATCCCCACCTACGGACAATCGCAGATCAGCGAGGTCGCGCGCGTTTTCACAGGCCTGAGTTACAGCACGCGCTTCGCCTCCAGCACCGATCCCACCGAGATCCCGACCACCGTGTTCTCGGACAGCAACAGCGTGCCCTGGCAGCCGATGCGGATGTTCGATGGAGAACACGACATCGCCGCGAAAACCATCAGCCTGCCCGGAGCGCCGACGCTTTCCCTGCCCGCGCGCACCGGCACGACCACCAACAGCCAGACCGGAGGAAACGCAGACCTAACGGCTTTCCTCGATTATCTCGCGAATCATCCCAACACCGCCCCCTTCATCAGCAAGCTGCTCATCCAGCGACTCGTCACCTCGAATCCATCGCCTGCCTACGTCGGCCGTGTTTCATCCGCCTTCACCAGCAGCGGCGGTGATTTCAAGCAGGTGATCCGCGCCATTTTGTTAGACACCGAGGCGCGCGATCCCGCGAAACTCTCCGATCCCACCCACGGCCTCGTCCGCGAGCCCTACACCCGCTACATCGCCATGGCGCGGATTCTCGAAGCCGCTCCCGCCGATCCAAGCGCGGGCGGGCGCTACCGGAACTTCAGCAGTATTGATTCCGATTTCCTCCAACGTCCGCTCAGCGCGCCAAGCGTGTTCAATTTCTACTCACCGGAAAACAAGCCCGCCGGACCCATCCGCGACGCCGGACTTGTTTCCCCGGAAATGCAGATCACCAACAGTGTTTCCTCCATCACCGGCCCCAATCGATACGACAGCGGCTTGAGGGTGACCAGCCAGACCCTGAGCACCTCCACTCCGCCCAGCAACTCGGGACTCACCCGCCTCAACACCCCGGAGATCACCGACAACGCCGCTACCATCGACGTCAACGAAGCCACCTGGAACACCCGCATCAACGAGCAGCCGTGGCTCGATCTCGCCAGCTCCAATCCCGCCGCGCTCGCGCCGGACGCGATGGTCGCCAAGCTCGACGAGATGCTCTGTTACGGAAACATGAGCCAACCCACCTTCCGCGCCATCACCCGCGCGCTCAACCGCCAGAGCGATCCGTTCGCCGTCGGCATCACTACGATTGTTAGAGACGAACGCATCCGCGCACGCCTGCGCAACGCCATCCACCTCATCACCACCTCGGCGGACTACGCCGTGTTGAAATAAACCGCCATGTCCAAGCCCGTTTCCCGCCGCCAGTTCCTCGCGCAGACCAGTTGTGCCTCCGTCGGATCGCTCGGCGTCCTTTCCTCCTTGCTGAACCTGCGCATGGCCGGCTCCGCCGTCGGCCAGACGCTGCCACCCGGCGAGGACTACCGCGCGCTCGTCTGCCTTTTCTTCGCCGGCGGCATGGATTCCTACAACCTGCTCGTGCCCACCACCGGCAGCACGGTTTACAACAACTACCTCAACGTCCGCGGCGGCCTCTACGACGCCGTGAACAACGCCGATGGACTTGCCATCGACGGCTTGCCCCTAACAAGCCACCCGACCGATCCCTTCGGCTTCGGAGTCCACACCAAGTGCGGCGATCACAACAGCCAGCCCGGCATCCAGTCGCTTTACGGCTCCGGGCAACTCGCCTTCGTCAGCAACGTCGGCACGCTCGCCGAACGCATCACCAAGACGCAATACAACAACTCCACCGCCAAACTCCCGCGCGGGCTCTATTCCCACTCCGACCAGGTCCAGCAGTGGCACACCTCCGTCACCACCGCCGCCCGCTCGCTCGGTTGGGCCGGCTCCGCCGCGGATCTGCTCCATGCCGGCAACACCGGATCCAAGGTCTCGATGAACATTTCCATCAGCGGAAACAACATCTGGCAGACCGGCAACAAGCTCTTCGCCTACAGCATCGGCACCTCAGGCAGCAACAAGCTCAGCGATTACAACACGCCCTACGAGACACCTGTTCTACCTACAAGCACCACAAACACTCGAGTAGCCCTGCGCACCGCCGCCATCGACAACATGCTCCAGCAGGAGTACCAGAACCTACTCGATCAAACCTTCACCCAGAACCTCAAGGATTCCGTCGAGGCCAGCGCCGCGTTCAAGGATGCGTTCGATGATCCGCTTCTATCAGGCATCAACACCCCGTTTCCCGGCGACGCCGCTTATGTTTATCCTCCCGGCCTGACCTCCAGCAATGATCCCGCGCGCACGCTCGGCCAGCAGTTCAAGGCCATCGTCAAGACCATCAAGATCCGCCAGCAGCTCGGCCTGCGCCGCCAGACTTTCTTCATCAACTACGGAAGCTGGGACCACCACGACGAGGTCATCAACACCATGGACCGCATGGTCGATGTGGTGAACCGCTGCCTCATCTCATACTGGCAGGCGCTCGGCGAGATCGGCCTGCAGAACAACGTGACGCTCTACACCGCCTCCGACTTCGCCCGCACGCTCACTTCCAACGGCGCCGGCTCCGACCACGCCTGGGGCGGCAACATGTTCGTGCTCGGCGGTGCGGTGAACGGCGGCCGGGTTTATGGATCCTATCCGGATGTCGCCCTGACAGCCCCGAACGTCGTCACCAGCCGCGGCTCCACCGTGCCCTCGCTTTCGGTGGACGAATACTTCGCCGAACTCGCGTTGTGGCTCGGCGTCACACCCGGTGACCTGCCCAGCGTGCTGCCGCGCATCAACACATTCTACACCCCCGGCGGCTCGCCGCCTGTGGGATTCATGCAGGCATGAAGTCCGTTTTGAAACGCCTGCTTCCCTTCGTGGCGCTTCTCTGCCTCGGGCTTGCGGTTTACACCCTCTTCAACAATCCGCGGCCCTTTCCGAAAGCCGGAAACCCCGCGCCGCCGCCTCCGGTCCCAGAATTGTTAGAACCACGCGCCGCCACCGCGGAGAATCCGCTGCAATCCTGGGAACGCCTGCTCGCCCGTGATGGCAGCCCGGAGGAAGACCGTGCCTTACTCGCGGAAATGGTCACGAATTTCCTGCAATCATCACCCATCGACCAGCTCCCGCCGCTTGGCAGCAACGAGGAGATCACCCGGGCACTCACTGACAAGGACACCCTCGGCATAGCCGCGTTGCCAACGAATCATCCCGCCATCATCGGCGGACAACTCGTGGACCGCTGGGGCACACCATGGCACTTTCACCAGCAATCCTCCGGCGTCATCGAAGTCCGCAGCGCCGGGCCAGATCGGAGATTGTTTTCGGATGACGACCTGAAACCGGGCGCGCGATGAACGCAATCACTCCCGATCCGCCACAAACAAGGTGTGCGTGAACCGTTTCGCCTTCGGATAGGCCTTCGCGCCGATGCACTCGACGTTCTGGAACGCCCGCTCCAGCGAGCGTGCGAAATCCTTGTCCGGATTCGCCGACCAGAACACGACGCGCCCGCCGGAATGCAGCGCGGCTTTGGTGCGAGCGATGCCGCCGCGGTTGTAGAGCTTCGCGTTGCCCTTCTGCACCAGCGGATCCGGGCTGTTGTCCACATCGAGGAGAATCGCGTGATAGCGGTCCTTCCCCACGCGATCAATGATCTCGCCCACATCGCGGACATGGATCCTCACCCGCGGGTCGTCCAGCAGCAGCCCGTTGATGTTTGTTAGAAATTCGCGGTTCCAATCGACCACCTCCGGCACCAGTTCCGCCACATCCACGATGGCATCCGGCGGGCAGAGTTCGAGCACGCGGCGCAGCGTGAAACCGAAACCCAAGCCGCCGATGAGGATGCGCGGTTTCTTCGGCATCCTGGCGCAGGCGACTTCCGCCATCTGCTGCTCGGACGAGGAAGCGGTGGTGCTCATCAACTGCACGCCTCCGACTTTCAGATAGAAATGCCCGTCGTGTTCCTGAAGCAGGAGAACGGTTCCATCCGGAGTGCGGCAGGAGGCGAGCGTGGTCGTCGGTTTCATGAAGTCTCCCGGCGGGTATCACCCGGGGACCGCGGAATGTCGAAGCGAATGTCGTCCGGGACTTCAAACCGCTGTCCATAATGAGCCGATCGAAAGCTTGCCTTGGAAGGAAAGCTGGGATTTCTGATCCGTGCAGATGACGCCCCCCTCCAGCATTGATTTCGAAACAGCGCGCCTTCGTGTGGCGGTGGTGGATGACCATCCGATCATCCGCAGCGCGGTGCGGGTGCTGCTGGAAAGCGAGCCGGAATTCGAGTGGGTGGGTGAGGCGGCATCGGTCGAGGGGGCCAGAGATCTGCTGGTAGAAACCCGGCCGGATGCGGTGGTGCTGGATCTCTGGCTGGGCGGCAACGATGGCATCGAGATGATCAAGTTCCTGCGCCCGCTCGTTCCGAACACCGCGCTGCTGTGCTACACGATGAACGATGTGTCGCTCTACGGCGAGCGGGCGATCCTGGCAGGGGCCGCCGGGTTTCTTTCCAAGAAGGATCCTCAACAGGAGTTGCTCGTGGCTTTGAGAATGGTCTGCCGGGGCGGACGGTACATGAGCCAGGCGCTGATGAGTTCCGTTTTGGATGGACTGGTGGTCGGCCGCGCCCACGAGGGGCTTGAGGCGCTGACGGATCGGGAAATCCAGGTGCTTCGTCTGTTAGGGATGGCCATGTCGAACCCCGAAATCGCCAGCCAGCTCGGGCTCGGAATCAAAACGGTCAACACGCACCGGGAAAACATCAAACGCAAGCTGGGATTGCGCAGTTCGGCGGAACTCATGCGCCAAGCGGTGCTGATGGTGGAGAAGGGACTGTTCGGCGGATGACAAACGGGCAGACAAGTTCGTCGAGAATGGAGTGGAGGCATGGGATGCACCTCTTGCTGGCGGCGCTGGCCTTCGGTGTGCTGTCGCATGTTTCACTGGATTTCACCGGGCAGATCGAACGCCATGTCAGCGCCGTCTGGCCGGCATCCGGGTTGGCAATGGCGATGGTGTTTCTCGGTGGCCGGAAATTCGGGATCGCGATTTTCGCGGGGGCCTTGCTGAGCAACACGCTCATCACCCTGCGGGAGTTTCCTGCGATGGAAATCTGGCGGGCTGTGCTGTCGTCGTCTGGCATCGCGCTGGGGGCGATGCTTGAGGCGCTGGCCGCTTCGTGGTTTCTGGAACATCGTGCTGGTGGAAAGCGGTTCTGCCTGAGCGCCGTTCACGCCACGGCGTTCGTACTTCGCGTGGCGTTGGTTTCGTCGTCCCTCAGCGCGCTGATCGGACCAAGCTCGCTGGTTCTATCAGGATTGATCGCTCCTGAAAATTGGGGCCTGGTTATGCTGACGTGGTTTGTGGGCGATGCGACGGGCATCCTGGTTTTTGGAGCGGCTTTGGTGTTTCCGTGGCGGATGATCGACCGCGATTCGTTCCGCAACCGATGGCCGGAAGGCCTTGTCCTGTGTCTCGCCCTCGCCCTGGTGGGTGGCACGACCGCCGGATTCTATCAGGGTCCGATGCTGCAGGAATGGCCGCGTGCTTACATGATCCTGCCGGTGATCTTGTGGGCGGTGTTCCGTTTCAATCACGTCGGCACCTTGGTTTCACTGCTCATCATCACGCTGCTTTCGGTATGTGGGGCGGTGATGGGGAATGAGGTTTTCCCCTCGGATAATCCCGGCTTCGCGTTGTTCTACCTGCAGATGTTCCTGCTCATTGTCTCCTCGGTGGCGTGGGCGGTGTGCGGAAGGGTGAATGAATTGCAGATTCTCACCAGCCGCCTTGAAGACTTCGTCGCGTCGCGGGTTGTCGCACAATCCGAGAGGCTTCGCCGCCGCGAAGAACGCCTGGCAGTGGTGGCCCACGATTTACAAGTTCCTCTCATCGGCATCCGCAATCTCGTCGAGCTGCTTCTCCAACCGAACCGCGTCGGCACGGACCCGGAACGCTCGCGAAAACTCTTGAACGAGATCGGCGATGCCTCGGAACAGGCGCGGGCCCTTGCCGGACGCCTGCTCGAAGAGCGGGAAGTCGATCCGCTGCAACCTCATGCCGAGCCGGTCGATTGGCCGGAACTGCTGCGCGGAGTGGCCCGCCGCGCGAGCCTGCTAGAGACGTCGCGCCAACTGCGTTTCGTGACGCAGGCGGAACCGTCCGAATTGCATGGCTCGGTGGATCGCATGGTTTTCCTGCAAGTCCTGGAGAATCTCTGCCACAATGCCGCCAAGGTTTCCCCACATGGTGGCACCATCACCCTCGGACTGCGGGAGGAGAACGAAGTGGTGATCATCACCCTCAAGGATGAGGGCCCCGGTTTCCCGCCGGAGGAGCTTCCCACCTTGTTCACAAAAATCGGCTTTCACGACCGCATCCGCACCCTGCCCGAGTCGAGCGGGCTCGGCCTCTTCATCGTGGGCAAGGCCGTCCGCGCCTTGGGAGGGACGATCACCTGCGAGTCGCGCAAGGGACAGGGTGCGACGTTCACCATCCGGCTCCCTCGTCGGGCGGCCTAGGAAAAATTCCTAGCAGAATCTAGGAACTCCCTCTCGTTGACGGCTCTGGAAGCTTGTTCTTTAACAATGTGGAGAAATTGTCGCGTGCCACGCGGCATGATTTCCGCTTCACCCCTCCACCCCCTCATGAGAACGCTTCTTTTTCCTTTCCTTGCCATCGCATTGCTCTTTTCCAGCTTGGCCCGCAGCCAGGACATCATCGCCACCGTGGCTCCGAATATCGGTGGGAGTGACAACTTCGTCGATCTCCCGAACACCACCGGTGGCCTGCTTTATTTCTTCACCGACCCCTCGCCCTCGGCCGCCAGGATGGCGAAGGTGACCGGCGGAACCAGCGTGGCTCAGTGGCCGTCGGTGGGAAACTTCGCTCCCGATCCTAACAACTCGTTCAACCGCATCTTCGGCACGCAGACCCTGCGCGTTTATCCCAAGACGCTGCCGGCCGGCACCACGATTCTGATCGAGTTCAGCTACACGCCGGTCGGGACACGCTATTACTATCGAATTCTGGTGACCTCGGGTGTGCAAGTCACATCGATCAACACCCTCGACCCCTCACCGACGGCGGCGACCTCCGTGCGGTGGCGGGTGAATTTTGACAGCCCCGTGAGCAATGTGACGGCGAACAACTTTGTTTTCAGCCAAGGGAGCGGCAGTGGCACCGTCAGCGGGGTCTCGATCACCAGTGTGGTTCCGGACACCGCGCAACCCAGCTCGTCATGGACGGTCACGGCAAACACCGGAACCTACCTGGGCCTGCTCTATCTCAATTGGGCGGGTGCCAGAACCGAATCACCCCCGGTGCCTAACACGTTCACGGGTTTTCCCTACACCTTCCAGGTTGCACCGTTTTTCGACCTGAATCTCGGACCGGTGGGCGTCAATCGAACCAACTCCGTCACGCTGAATGTCAACGCGACATTGAGAAACGGCGACCCGGTTTACTACCAATGGTACACGGGTTCGGCCTTTGACACCAACCCCGTCGCGATCCCCGGGGCTACCAGTTCCAGCTACACCCCGCCCGCCTTCAATACGGTTGGAACCTATCTTTACCATTGCGTCGCTTTCCCGAATCCCCTCAACCCGGCGATCAATTTCCAGAAAAGCGCGACAGCGACGATCACCGTAGTAGAACCGCCGCAAATCACCAGCCAGCCGACCAGCCAGACGATTGTCATCGGCCAGACCGCGACGCTCAACACCACCGCATCCGGCACCTCTCCTCAATACCAGTGGTATCGCGGCACCGCGCCGGATACCAGTCAACCCGTCGGAGGAAACTCATCGAGCTTCACGACTCCTGCTCTCAACAGCAGCACCAGCTACTGGGTGCGCGTTTCGAACGCAGGCCCCACTGTCGTCAACAGCAACACCGCCACCATCACCGTCACCGAGCAGCCCAGCCTCACCGTGACCATCCCGGGTGACGTGACAAACAACCTCGATTCACAAACCAGCCTCCGCGAGGCCATCGCCTATGCCCAATCCCTCGGCGGTGCGCGCACCGTGAATTTCGCCCCACCGTTGGCGGGTCAGACAGTGACACTCACCGATGGCTGGGCCAATGGCAGCGACGCGTCCACACTCCAGATCTCGGGAAACATCACCGTCCAAGGCCTGAACACCGCGCCCGGTGTCACCCTCCGCGTGGGCACAGGCGTTCCACGACGCCATTTCTTCGTCCACCCCGGCGGCTCGCTCACTTTGGATAGGCTGACCTTGTCGAATGGCTACTCCACCGACTACGGCGGCGCCATCTGGAGCTGGGGCAACCTCATCGTGCGCAACTGCACCTTCGTCGGAAACTTCGCCGCAGCCGAAGGCGGTGCCATCCAAGCCTGGGGGGATTCGCCCTCGGTCCTGTTAGAAAACAGCACCTTCACCGGCAACAGCTCGAACAGCCTCGGCTCCGCGCTAAATCTTGGCTCGGTGTCCATGACCCTCCGCCACCTCACGATCACGGGAAATGCCGGCACCGCCGTGCCCGTCACTTTCTGGACCCATCAGGCCACCGCCACCAACTGCCTCATCGCCGGCAACTCCGTCGAGGGTGTCGTCAGCTCTAACGGCGGCAGCTTCCACGCCTCCAGCTCCGGTAACATCCTCGGCACCGGCACCACCGCCGGCCTGACCCATGGCGTGAACGG
>DAISZP010000604.1:0-2324 GCA_036824745.1 Luteolibacter sp. | reverse complement strand
AAGTGGCGGTGGACGCGCTCAAGGGCGACCTACCTGGCTATGCGAAACCAGACCTCGTCGTCTGCGTACTCGATGCCTCGAACCTCGAACGCCACCTCCAACTCGCGTTGCAAGTCATCGAACTGCAACTGCCCACCGTCATCGCGCTCAACATGGTGGACATGGCGGAAAAGGCCGGCCTGCGTCTCGATCCAGCGAAACTTTCCGAAGAACTCGGCGTCCCCGTCGTCCCGCTGCAAGCCAGCGCGGGGAAGGGGATCATCGAGCTGAAACAAGCGCTGCGTTTTCCGTTTCCCTCCGCGCCACAACCGAAGTGGTCGCACGGCGCGGCGGATCCGGATGCCGCGCGCCGCGAGTTCATCTGCAATCTCTGTGAACTCGCCGCCCGCCGGCCGGACGCGCACCAACTCACGCTTTCCGACAAGCTCGATGAGTGGCTGCTCCATCCGTTCTGGGGCTGGGTGGCCTTCCTCGCGATCATGTTCACGGTCTTCTGGTCCATCTTTTCCTTCGCGGAAACCCCGATGGGCTGGATCGAAGCGGGGCAAGGCGCGCTTGGCGAATGGTTGACGAAACTGATCCCGGAGGGTGACCTCCAGTCGCTGTTAGTGGATGGCGTGCTTGCGGGTGTCGGAGGCGTGGTCGTATTCCTGCCACAGATCCTGCTGCTGTTCTTTTTCATCGGGTTGTTGGAGAGTTCCGGTTACATGGCGCGCGCCGCGTTCCTCATGGACGGAGTGATGGCGAAGGCCGGGCTCAGCGGGAAATCCTTCCTGCCCTTGTTCAGCGCCCATGCCTGCGCGATTCCCGGCGTGATGGCCACGCGCACCATCGATTCGGCGAAGGAGCGTCTCGTCACCATCTTCATCGCGCCATGGATGAGCTGCTCCGCGCGTCTGCCGGTGTATTTCCTGATCGTGCCGATGCTGCTGCATTCCAAGGAAGGCACGTGGAAACAGGCGCTCATCCTCTCCGGTGTCTATCTAACGGGAATCCTCACCGCCTTCATCGTCGCCCGCGTGCTGCGCGGAAAACTAGGGCCGGATACCAATGCGAATCATTTCCTGCTGGAGCTCCCGCCATACCGTGCGCCGCAGTGGAGCTACATCCTGCGCCACGTGTTCGAGCGCGGCTGGTCTTTCGTCGCCAAGGCGGGCACGATCATTCTCGGCCTGTCCATCCTGCTCTGGGCGCTGAGCACCTATCCGAAATCCTCGGACGAGAATGTCGATCCGCTTTCCCACAGCGCCATGGGCCGCATCGGTGCGGTGATCGAGCCGGTGGTCAAACCGCTTGGGTTCGATGGCCGCATCGGCACCGCCATCCTGACCTCCTTCGCCGCCCGCGAGGTCTTCAATACCTCGCTCGGCATCATCTTCCGCGTCGAGGAATCGAACGATGAGGAGGAAACCCGCAACCGGCTGCGCGACCAGATTTCCAAAGCCACCTGGCAGGACGGTAGACCGCTTTTCACGCCACTCACGCTCGTTTCCATCCTCGTGTTCTTCATCTACGCCCTGCAATGCCTGCCGACTTCCGCGGTCGTCGCCCGCGAGGCGGGATCATGGAAATGGGCGGCCGGACAGTTCGTTTTCATGGGCGGTTTCGCCTACCTCGCCTCGCTCGCGGTCTATCAGATCGGCCGCCTGCTGGGTTTCTGACCTCCACGATCCGTCCTACGACCTCTGAAATCATGGACTGGCAAACCTACACCGCCCTCGGCATCGTGGCGATCACCCTGGTGGTCTTCCTTGTCCGTCTCACCCGGCCGAAGAAAAAGCGCGGCTGCGGCCATGGTTGCGATTGCGGGAAGAAACCCTGAAGCCGCCCCCGGGGCGCAATCCCCGGATTGACATTTGGGCGTTCCGGCAGTGGATTGCGGCCGTGCGCGGGACATCTCCCGTCAGGCGGCTCCATCGACGTGATCCATGACCGAGATCTCACAGGTAATCCCCGATGATCCGCAGGGCGGATTGCCCGGAAACGAGAAGATCACGATCTTCAGGTTCTTTTTGGTGATCCTTTCGATCTACGTGCTGGTTTCGCTCTTCGTCCAGTCGATGTTCGATCTCTCGCCGGAGATGGATCGGTTGATGGAACACATCGACACGTTTGTCTGCTGCATCTTCCTCGTGGACTTCTTTGTCCGTCTCCATCAGGCCCCATCGAAGGGAGCTTTCCTGAAATGGGGGTGGATCGATTTTGTTTCCAGCATCCCGATGCTCCAGCAGTTCCGTGCGGGCAGCCTGCTGCGCATCATCCGCTTCGTCCGGGTGCTGCGTGCTGTTAGGTCGATCCGGGTGATCTGGCTCTATCTGTTTGGA
>DAISZP010000064.1:0-15146 GCA_036824745.1 Luteolibacter sp. | reverse complement strand
TGGTCAGCGCACCGGGGCCGGACAGGACATTGGCGATCGATACTTCGTTGCTGTTGGTATCAAACGTGAGGCCGCCGGATTGCAGGTCCACGAAAGTTCCTTGGAAGTAGTTCGCGTTGTTGGCGTGGGTAAGCGCTTTCACGGTGCCTCCGTTCGCGCGGAGGACGATCTGGGTGCTGCTCGCCGCCAGCGAACTCGAGCCTTTGCGGATGGATCCGGCGGAAATCGTGCCGCCGTTCAGATTGATCACGCCGTTGGTGGCGAAGGTGGCATTGTTTCCACCGAGCACGATAAGGTTCGCGGTGCAGATGGAGCCGTCCGCCATGGTGAGCGTTCCAAGGCTGCCGGAGTTGCCGGATTGGCCTAACACAAGCGTGGCGAGAGGAGCGCTGAACGATCCGGTGTTGCTCAGGCTGATGGTGCCCTTGCCGGTGCCGCCGTTGCCGAGATAGAAGGTGGTCGCGGAGTCCGCCTTGAACTCGCCGGTGCTGGAAACATAGAGGAACGAGTTCCCGCTGGCGGATCCACCCATGCTGGTGGAGGTGCCGGTAAAGTTGAAGGTTCCGCCGCTGACGCTGAGGCGGACGCCCGCGCCGTTCGCGCCGTTGCCCCAGCCGATGGCACTGGCCGTGGCGGTTCCGCCACTCTGGTTGAAATGGGGAACGCGGGACGCGCCGCCGGCATCCGAGGAGGTGCGGCCGAGCCAGAGGTTTCCGACCACGAGGTCACCGCCGGCTAGATTGAAGGTTCCGGCACCACTCGAACCATTGAGAAAGAGCTCGGTGAGGTTGTAGGAGAAGCCCGCGGAATAGCTGATGGTGAAGGTTCCATTAGCCGCCACCGAGTCTCCGGTGGGCGCCGGGGCGACGAGTCCGGCGTATTTGTTCGGGTCATTGAAACTGCCGGATTCGCCGGCAGTCCAGGTGAGGCTGGCGGCGCCGGCAGATGCCGGGATGCAGGCCAGGAACAGGCTGCGGAACAAGAGGAGGAAATGACGATTGAGTTTCATGGATTTGAGGAAGAATGGGAAAGCGCGGCCCGCCCGATCAGCGGCGGCGGCGAAGGAGGAAAAGGGCTCCGATCGAACCTAACAGCGCGGCTCCCGGTTCGGGAACCACGGTGAGCACGCCGTTGGATTCGGTGAAGGTGTAGGTCTTGGGTCCGGAAACGGCCGACCACGAATCCGATCCGAGATCATACACGAGGTTGAGCGCGCCCACGGTCACCGACGAGAAGGTGCCGGTGAAGGTTCCCGCATCAAACAAGTTGTAAGCGGCGTTGAGCGAGAGGTCGTAGCTGTTGTAGCTGACGATGTTGAGCGCGCCGCCGAGAGTGAGCGTGCCGGTGACGTTGGCGAAATCGTAGTCCGTGCCCGCGGTGGCGCTGCCGCCGAGTTCGAAGATGGAGGTTCCGTTCAATGTTAGATCTCCACCGAAGTCCATGGACTCCGGGCTGTTTCCGATGGCGAGGGTGCCGTTGACCGTGGTGTTTCCACCGATGGTTCCGCCGCCGGCGAGGGTCGCTCCGGAATTCACCGTGACGTTTCCGGCGATGCCGCCGTTGTTCACGAGCGTGCCGGTCTCGACGGTGGTGAGGCCGGCATAGGTGTTGTTTCCTGATAGAATGAGCGCGCCGTTTCCTTTCTTGGTCAGCCCGCCGTTTCCGGACATGCCGTTGGTGATTTCCGTGTTGTTGCCGTTGGTGTCGAACTTCAGGCCGTCGGTTTGGATGTCCACGTAGGTTCCGAGGAAATAGTTCGAGTTGTTCGCGTGGCTGGAGACCTTGACGGTGCCGCCGTTGGCATGGAGCACGTTCGCGGTGGAGGATGCGGCGATGTTCGAGTTCCCCTTGCGGATGGATCCCGCGGTGATGGTGCCGCCGTTGAGATTGATCACCCCGTAAACCGCGGCGGTCGCATTGTTTCCGCCGAGCACGACCGTCGAGGTGTTGAGTTCCGAAGTGCCCGCCATGGTGACCGTGGCGAGGGAGTTGGTGCCGGTGGCGGCTCCGAACTGACCGATCACGAAGGTGGCGGATGTCGCGTTGAGTTTCGACGAACCACTGAGATCAACAAAAGCCTGGCCGTTGCCGTTGCTGGAATTCCCAAGATTGACCTGGGTTACGGAGTTGGAGTTGAAAGTGCCTCCGGTCATCGTGATGTAACCGCGGGCCCCGCCTGCGACGCCGATGCTCAGGGCGGTTCCAGAGTAGTTCACGGTGCCTGCGCTCTGGTTGAATCGGGCGTTGGTGCCGTTGCCCCAATTGAACTGCGAGGAAACATCGAGCTGCCCGCCGTTCATGTTGTAGGTGGGGTTTCTCGATCCGCCGCCACCGCCGAAGTTGAGGGTTCCCAGCGAGAGCGTGCCCGAGGATTGATTGAAAACCGTGGCACCACTGGTAACGTTCAGGCTGAGCGTGGCGAGCGATGTGACGGGGCTCGTGTTGTCGAAGGTGATGTTGGAGCCCGCGCCGTCGGAGGTGACGATGTCACCGTTCACCGGAGCGATGCCACTGGTGTATTTGGTGGAGTCCTGGAAACTTCCGGTGCCGCCCGCGATCCACGATTGGGTGGCGGCGTGTGATGGATGGGAAACGGCGAGAATGGTTGTTAGACAAGGAATGGCGCGGAGGAGGAATCGATGCTTGGATTTCATGGGATGGGTTTGGGGCGGGTTTGCAAGGAGGGTGTCCGCATCGGAACGCGTCCATTGGCGACGGCGCGTGCCAACGCGGAAACAAGGGCATCACCCTGCAATTTTCCGTCCTCCTCCGCTATCGCATGAAAATGTGATTCGTCCGGCATGCCCGCCGGAGCGCGCGATCAGCGGTTTTTCCCGAAGTATTTCAGCACCGCCCCGGTGCGCGAGTGGACATGGAGTTTCTCGTAAATCTTCCGGACATGCGACCTCACGGTGTCGAGGCTGATGTTGAGATTTCCGGCGATTTCCTTGTACATCGAACCCTCGGCGAGCAGTTGGAGCACCTCCCGCTCGCGTTCGCTCAGCA
The DNA here is from genome assembly GCA_036824745.1 of Luteolibacter sp. Classification (GTDB taxonomy): domain Bacteria; phylum Verrucomicrobiota; class Verrucomicrobiia; order Verrucomicrobiales; family Akkermansiaceae; genus Luteolibacter. The sequence continues at coordinate 12,140 of DAISZP010000064.1, read as the reverse complement.
CGTCCGGATCATCCGCGGGAGTCGGTTGGTGGTGGAAGAAATTGACGACGCGACGCGCGATCTGCGGCGACATCGGCGAACCGCCTTGATGGACCTGGATGATGGCGCTGACGATCTCCTGGGCCGGAGCACGTTTCAGGATGTAACCGCAGGCTCCGGCCTTGAGCGCATCGAAAATGGGCGCGCCGTCCTCGTAGGTCGTGAGAATTAGACAGAGCACGCCGGGGCAGGCATCCTTGAGGCGTGCTACCAATTCGATGCCGCTCATGCCGGGCAGGTTGATGTCCACCACCGCGACGTCCGGCGGATGCTTCTGGATGAAACGCAGCGCTTCCTCGGCCGTGGTGAACGCACCATCGCAAACCACGCCGGAGTGGCTGATTTCCATGTAGTTCCGCAGCGCTTCGGCATACGAAACGACGTCTTCGATCAGCACAACGCGGATGGGCGGATTCACGGGGTTTGATGTGTGAGAGGAGCGCGCATCTCCACTTCGGTGCCGCCTTCCGGGCGGCTGCGGACGGTGCAGGTGCCGCCGATGATCGCAAGGCGCGAGCGCATGTTAGACAAGCCTTCTTTGCCCGGCCCCGCGGAATCCTCGGGCAGGCCCCGGCCGTCATCGGCCAGGCGGATGGTGAGGACGGAGTCATTGAAACGCATGGCCAGCGTCACTGTTTCCGCGGCGGCGTGTTTCGCGATGTTCTGCAAAGCCTCGCGGAAGGCGAGGGTGATTTCGTGACGGACCTGTGCCCGCACCTCGACCTCCGGCCAATCGAACGGAACATCGAGGCGGCAGTTCACGTTCAGGGGTGTTAGATAGCTCGTCGCCAGATACGAAAGGTATTCCACGAGGCCGGCCAGCGTGTCGTTGAGCGGGTTCACGGCCCAGACGACCTGATCCAGCGCGTCCACCGCCTCGCGGGTGTTGGCGGCGAGCTTTTGCAGGCTTTTTTCCGCTTCCGGCGGCATCGGGTGCTGGCGGATGATGAGATCCTGCATGAGCGCGAGCTGGGAAAGACGACCGCCCACCTCATCGTGCATGTCGCGGGCGATCCTCCGGCGTTCCTCGACCAATGCCGTCTGATAGGTCCACTCGGCCAGTTCCCGCGCGCGCCGACGGCGGTTGATGAGGTGGATGGTGAGAAACACCACTCCGAGGCCGCATCCCGCGATCAACCCGTAGAAACCCGGCGTCTGCCAGAACGGTGTCGGGATCGTGATGGGCAGGCTCATCAGGCTGTTGTCCCACTCGCCGTCGGTGTGACAAACTTGGGCTTCGAGAAAAAAGTTTCCCGGCGGCGGATAGGCCACTTCCACGGAGAGGTCACTGGCTTTCAACCAATCCGGATGGAGACCGCGCAATCTCCAGCGCAGCGGGAGTTTCTCGGGCAGGCCCGCCCCGGGGATGGCGAGCTTCGCTGTTAGAACCGCGGTACCATGCGGAATTTCCAATTCATCCCCGAGAGGCAGCGTGCGGCCATCCGCCTTGATGGCAACAGGCTCTGCGGTGATCGTTTCATAGACCTCGACCTCGGCGATCTGCGGCGAGAGCTCCACCGGATTGTCGCTTGAAATCCGGAGGAAGCGGCCGCGGAACGCGCCTTGCTCGGCCACGCGCAGCACGTCGATGTCACCCGGCTCTGGATGCGAACCATCGGCGCGGTCGATCGTTTCCCAAACCGGTTTCCCACCCGGCGAATCAAACAACTGCACCAGGACGCGCGACATCCGGTCCAGGCCGAACCCATCGCCACGGCCGCGCAGGGCGATGTGGTCGATCCGGCGGCTCGATCCCAGGTCGATCTCGAAGTGAAAATCCGACCCAAGCCCGGACTCCGCTGGATGGATGAAACTTCCGGGCAAACCATCGGTTAGAAGGTTCGCGGACGCACCGGCCCAGAGCGGATGCGTGGCCTTCACCGGACAGCCGAGGGCGATGTTGGTGGATCCTGTTAGCACGGCTTCCACGCGGAACTCGGTCAGGCAGAAATCGCGGTATTCGTTCGGCGCGAGCCGGAGCTCGGTGGTCCCGGGTTTCTGATAGGGAAGAACCTCGATGCGGAATCCGGTCACGGCGCGGCGTGGGACCTGCACGCGCACATGAAACATGGCGTCGCCGATCATGTTGTCCCCGCTGCCGGAAACGAGGTGGCCGTCGTCGGAAACTTCAAGCGTGGTGCCCGTCGCGGTGAACCGCAGCGGCTGGAGACGCTGCCAGTTTCCATCAAGCGACGGCTCCGCGTCCGTGGTGCATGAGAGCGCGAACTTGCCGAAATAACGCTTCGGCATGCCTGATAGAAAGCACAGCGTCACGTCAAACGCCTCCGCGGTCACCGGCGCCGCGGTCCGGATCACCAGCGTTTGTTTCTCCTCCACGCGGGGAAACACCGACCAACCGATGCGTCCCGCGTCCTGGCCATCGATCACCGCCGGGATTCCTTCAAACGGACGTTCCGCGTAGCTCGGCAGCGCGGATTTCAACGGGACCTTCGCACCGAAGGATGACGCGCCGGGGCACAGCGCCACCGCTAACAAAACGGACGCGGCCCGGCGGTGTGCGCTCAGGTTCATTGCCATCAGACCCTACGGAATCATTCCCGCCGGATCCATCAAGCGGGAATCGCCATCGCCGCCATGCGCCAAACGATCAGCGGAATGCGCCACATCGCCTCGAAGCAATGCGGCCAACGCTTGATCCATCAACGACTTCCGCCCCGATCGGGGGGTGTGACGGATTTGCAAGTTGTCGCATAAGGAATTCGTAGGCCCCACAGCAATGAACCGAAAACAGTTCCTCCAAACCTCCGCCCTCGCGGCGATCGGCACAATGATTTCACCCCGTCTGCAAGCCGCGGAATCCTCGTTCCCGTTGGTCCGCACTCCCGCGGACAAGCGCCGTTTCACCAGCAAGGCGGTGGAAAAGGTGATCGCCGAAGTGCAGGCGAAGATCGGCGACAAGGAGCTGGCGTGGATGTTTGGAAACTGCTTCCCCAACACGCTCGACACCACGGTGGAGTTCGAAATGGTCAACGGCAGGCCGGACACTTACGTGATCACCGGCGACATCGACGCGATGTGGCTGCGCGACAGCTCGGCGCAGGTTTACCCCTACATTCCCTTGATGGCGGAGGACAAGCCGCTGCAGGACCTTATCGCCGGCGTGATCAACCGCCAGACGCGCTGCGTGTTGAAGGACCCCTACGCCAACGCTTTCTACAAGGACGACCACAAGGTGGGCGAGTGGAAGACGGACAACACGGACATGAAACCCGGCGTGCACGAGCGCAAGTGGGAGATCGATTCGTTGTGTTACACGATCCGCCTCGCCCATGGATATTGGAAGGCTTCCAAAGACACCGCGCCGTTCGATGAAAGCTGGCATCAGGCCATCAAGCTCATCCTTCAAACCTTCCGCGAACAGCAGCGCAAGGACGGCAACGGGCCCTACAAGTTCATGCGCAAGACCGAGATCGCCACGGACACCGTGCCTGGCCGCGGCTATGGCAATCCGGCGAAACCCGTGGGTTTGATCCAATCGACCTTCCGCCCCAGCGATGACGCGACGATCTTCCCCTATCTCGTTCCCGCGAACTACTTCGCGGTGGTCAGCCTGCGGCAGGCCGCGGAGATGGTGGAAACGATCCGCAAGGACAAGGACCTCGCCGGCCAGTGCCGCGCGCTCGCCGACGAGGTGGAGAAGGCGTTGAAGGAGCACGCCATCGTGAACCATCCCAAGGCGGGCAAGGTCTTCGCTTTCGAGGTGGACGCCTATGGAAACTATTACTGCACGGATGACGGCAACATTCCAAACCTGCTCTCGCTGACGTATCTCGGCGCGGTGAAGACCGATGACCCGATCTATCAGGCGACGCGCCGCATGCTGTTGTCTCCGGAAAACCCGTATTGGTGCGTCGGCAAGGCCGCCAATGGGCTCGGCGGACCGCACGTGGGAGTGGACATGATCTGGCCTCTGGGCGTGATCATCGAGGGGCTCACCGCCACCTCGGATGAGGAGATCAGGAACTGCCTGAAAACCCTGCGCGACACCCATGCGGGCACCGGTTTCATCCATGAGGCGTTCCACAAGGACGATCCGAAGAAATTCACACGCTCGTGGTTCGCCTGGGCGAACACGATTTTCGGCGAGTTCGTGCTGAAGACCTACCACGAACGGCCGAAGCTGCTTGATTGAGGGAACCTACAGGAATAGGTAGGAACGACTCAGGTCAATCCGGGCGTATGCATTCCGCATGTCACCCGCTGCCACTGTTTCAACCCACCATCCCATGAAACCCCTTTGGATCCTCAGTTGGCTGGCCTTGGCCGGTCTTTCCACCGCCGCATCCGTCACCGCACCGCGCTGTGAATACCGGAAGAACCCGGTGGGCGTGCAGATGTCCGAGCCGCGCTTGAGCTGGATCATCGATTCCAAGGAACGCGGTTTCACGCAATCCGCCTGGCAGGTCCTCGCGGCCACCGATCCGGCGCTGCTTGAAGAAGGAAAGGCGGACTTGTGGGACAGCGGCAAGGTTTCCTCTGCGGAGACGATCCAGGTCGCCTACCAAGGCAAGTCGCCCGGCGCGGGCGGCACTTGCTTCTGGAAGGTCCGTATCTGGCCCGGCGAGGGCGAGCCCACTCCATGGAGCGAGACGGCCGAGTGGACCGCGGGATTGGAGAAGGCATCCGATTGGAGCGCGAAGTGGATCTATCAGAAAAAGGATGCCGCGGCTCCCGGCCTGCTTTCACCGGAAAGCTTGTCGTGGGTCTGGCTCTCCGGCGCGAAACCCGGCGATCAAGCGGCGGGCGGCGCGTATTTCCGCAAGGAAGTGCCCGTCCCGGATGGAAAGGCCATCTCCAGCGCTCGTTTCCTGATCGCGGCGGACAACGAATGCCGGCTCTCCGTGAACGGCAAGGTGGCCGGCGGCAAGCACCGCACGTGGAAACAATTGATGAACATCGATCTCGCGGGTTTGTTAGGTGCTGGAACCAACGTTCTCGCGATCGAAGCGAGAAACGCCGAGAAGAGCCCCGCGGGGTTGTTAGGAAAACTGGCGGTGACGTTTTCCGACGGCGGCACGCTCGTGGTTCCGGTCGATGAAACATGGCTGAGTTCCGGAAAATCCGCACAAGGGTGGAACCAATCCGGCTTTGACGCCGCGGAATGGAAACCCGCTTCCGCCGTGGCCAAATACGGTGAAGAACCATGGGGCAAACCCAGCGCCGGGGTCATGGATCCCGCTTCGTATTTCCGCAAAAGTTTCGCCGCGGGCAAACCCGTAAAACGCGCGACCTTGTTCGCCTCCGCGCTCGGTGCCTACGAGCTCCGCATGAACGGCGAGGCGGTGGACACGGACGTGCTCTCGCCGGGATGGACGGACTTCGGCAAGCGCGTGCACTACTTCGGATACGACGTGACGAAACGCGTGAAGCAGGGCGAGAACGTGATCGGCGCGGTGCTCGGCGACGGCTGGTATGCGAGCTATCTCGCCTTCACCGGCAAGCGCCACTATTACGGTGGCGATCCGCGTTTCCTCGCGCAGCTCCGCATCGACTATCAGGACGGCAGCCGTGAAACCATCGCCACTGATTCCTCGTGGCTGGGTTCCCAAGGACCGGTCCGCCAGGGAGACCTGCTGATGGGCAGCGAATACGACGCCACCCGCGAGATGCCCGGCTGGGACGCCGCGGGATTCAAGGCGGATTCCTGGAAACCCGCGGTGGTGGATCCTGGCGCCAAGGCCAACCTAACAGCCCACCCCGGCGAGCCGATCCGGCGTTGCGGCGACATCGCCGCGAAGAAACTCACCGAGCCGAAACCCGGCGTGTATGTCTTCGATCTCGGGCAGAACATGGTCGGCTTCGCAAGGTTGCTCGCCAAAGGCAATCCCGGCCAGAAGGTCACCCTGCGCCACGCCGAGATGCTCAATCCGGACGGCACGATCTACACCGCGAACCTGCGCGCCGCCGCCGCGACGGACACGTTCATTCTGGCAGGCGGCGAGAAGCGGGCCTACGAGCCTTCGTTCACGTTCCACGGATTCCAATACGTCGAGGTCACCGGGCTCGACTACAAACCCGACCTAACAGACATCACCGGCGTGGTGTTGCACTCCGATCTGGAAACCGTCGGCAAATTCGAGTGCTCGGAGCCGCTGGTGAACAAGCTGGTGCAAAACTCGCTGTGGGGACAGAAAGGCAATTTCCTCGATGTGCCCACCGACTGCCCACAGCGTGACGAACGCGCGGGATGGACCGGAGACGCGCAGGTGTTCATGAAGACCTCGTGTTTCAACATGGACTCCGCGGCCTTCTACACCAAGTGGCTGCGCGACCTCTGCGCGGACTCGCAACGCGACGACGGCGGCTTCGGCGATGTGGCGCCGCATCTCAGCGTGGTCGGGTTTGGAAACACCGGATGGTCTGACGCCGGTCCGGTCTGCGTGTGGCGGATGTATGAGATGTATGGCGACAAACGCGTGCTGGAGGAACACTACCCGGCGCTTGAGAAGCACATGGAGTTTCTCGCGAAGACCAGCAACGGCTTCGTGCGCGGCACGGGTGCTTACGGCGATTGGCTGCGTCTATCAGGTCCGCAGCATTCGGAGGTGATCGGCACCGCCTACTACGCCTACACCGCGCAAACCATGAGCGCCATCGCCGCCGCGCTCGGCAATGACAACGAGGCGGTGAAATACCGCGCGATGCGCGACAACATCCGCAGCGTGTTCATCAGCAATTTCATCAAGCCCGACGGCCGCATCGTCGATGCCAAGGGCGAAACCGGGCAGACGTTCTACGCGCTGGCCTTCGGTCTGGATCTCGTGCCGCAGGAGCTTAAGTCACAGGTTTCCGCGCACTTCGCCGAATCCATCGCCAAGGAAAAGGGCCACATCGCCACGGGTTTCCTGGGCACGCCGTTCATCCTCTTCGCGCTCCAGAAGGCGGGCCATCCGGAGCTGGCCTATCAGCTCGTGCTGAACAAGGACTATCCGGGTTGGTTGCAGCAGGTCATCTGGGGTTCCACCACGATGTGGGAGCGCTGGGACGGCTGGCGTCCGGACAAAGGATTCCAGGACGCCGGCATGAACTCGTTCAACCACTACTGGCTCGGCTGCGTGAGCGAATGGCTGATCACCCAGGCCGCGGGCATCGACACGGCGGGCTCCGCGTTCCAACAGATCGTCATCAAGCCGGAGATCATGAAACCCGGCACCGGTTTCGACTGGGTGAAGTCGTCCTACGATTCGATCCGCGGCACGGTTTCCAGCGCGTGGAAACGCGATGGGGACGCGATCGATCTGGAGGTCGCCATTCCCGCGAACTGCAAGGCCGTGGTGCATGTGCCGGCGGAGTCCGAGGCGGATGTGACCGAAGGCGGCAAACCCGCAACCGAGGCTCAAGGCGTTAATTTCCTCCGTCTGGAAAATGGCCGCGCCGTGTTTGAAATCGGATCGGGTTGCTATGTTTTCCGGTCCTCCGAGTCATCCAAGAAAGAATGAATCCGCGCCCGCTCCTGTTAGCACTTGTTTTCGCAGCATCCGCCCACGCCGAAACCAAACCCGGCACCGTCCTCGACCTCCGCTCGCCGGAAAACGAGGGCGGATCGTATCCATGGCGGATGATCCGCCGGTCCGAAACCACCAACGGCGGGGAAATATCGAAAACCGGCTTCGATGCGGGCAAGTGGTCGCGGGCCATCGTTCCCGGCACCGTGTTGAACAGCCTGGTGGCCAACGGTGTTTATCCGGAGCCGTATTTCGGACTGAACAACGCGCGCGAGAAGAAACTCATCCCGGACATTTCCGAAACGGGCGGTGATTTTTACACCTATTGGTTCCGCACCGAGTTCGCCACGCCGGATGAATTCAAGGGCAGGCAGGTGTGGCTCCAGTTCGAAGGCGTGAACCAGAAGGCCGAGATCTGGCTGAACGGTGAGAAACTCGGCGAACTCGCGGGCATGTTCCAACGCGGCGTTTTCAATGCGACGAAACTGCTCGCTCCCGATGGCAAGAACGCGCTCGCCGTGCTCGTGCATCCCATCCAGTTCCCCGGCGGCTTCAAGCAGAAGGAAAAGCAAGTCCGCGCGGCCGGCGAGAACAAGAACGGCGGCGATGGCGAGATCGGCCGAAACACCACCATGCTGATGGCCACCGGCTGGGATTTCACGTTCACCGACGGCATCCGCGACCGCAACACCGGCATCTGGAAGAACGTGAAGGTCTTCGCCACCGGACCGGTGGACCTGCGCCATCCGTTCGTGAAGAGCGAGCTGCCGGTGCCCGCGCTCGCCCCGGCTAAGGAAACCATCAGCGTGGATCTGATCAACGCGACCGATGAGGAACAACGCGGCGATCTAACAGCAGCCATCAAGGAAGCCGGAATCAAGCTGAACAAACCAATCACCCTCAAGCCAGGCGAAACCCAGACCGTGGTGTTCTCGCCGGAGGAATACCAACAACTGGTCATCGCGAAGCCGAAGCTCTGGTGGCCGGTGAACAAGGGCGAGGCCTTTCTCCACTCGCTGGAGCTCGAATTTTCCATCGGGGGAGCGGTTTCTGATAGAGAGACCACGCGTTTCGGCATCCGCGATGTGAGGACCAACCGCGACACGCCGGACAAGAGCCGCCAGTTCATCGTGAACGGCAAACGGATCTTCCTCCACGGCACGAACTGGGTGCCCGAGGCGATGTGCCGGAACTCGTCCGCACGTACCCGTGCCGAGCTGCGCTACACCAAACAATCCGGCGTGAACTTCATCCGCCAGTGGGGCGGCGGCATCACCGAGTCCGATGAGTTTTACGATCTCTGCGACGAATACGGCATCCTCGTGTGGACCGAGTTCTGGCAGACCGGCGACACCAAGCTGCCGGATGATCGCGAGCTGCACCGCAGCAACGTCAGCGACACCATCCGCCGCATCCGCAACCACCCGAGCCAATGTTTCTATGTTTCCGCGAACGAGCGCAACGAGAAGACCATCGTGCCAATCAAGGACATCGTGGAGAATCTGCATCCCGGCTGTGATTACCTCGAAGCCTCGGAGATCGGCGGCATCCATGACGGCAGTCCCTATCTGGTGGAGAATCCGATGTTCCACTACGAGGACAGCGCTTCGCAACGCGGCAGCCGCATCAACGGACTTTGCCCGGAATACGGAACCGCGACCATTCCGACCGTCGATTGCCTGCGCGAGATGATGGATGAGAAGGACCTCTGGCCGATCAACAAAGTGGTCTGGGACTACCTCGATGGCGGAGGTTTCCACCGCATGACGAGCAACTTCGACCGAGGCGTGAACCACTACGGCCCCAGCTCCAACATCGAGGAATACGCGATGAAGGGCCAAGCTTTTGGCGGCCTGAGCTTCCGTTCGATCTGGGAATGCTGGAACGCGAACAAGTTCGACTATGGCGATCGTTTCTGCACGGGCCTGCTCTTCTGGTATCACAACAGCCCGAACAAGCAGGTTTGCGGGCGGCTCTACGACTGGTCGCTGGAACCGACATCGGCGCTGTATTTCTCGCAGGACGCGCATGAGCCGCTGCACGCGCAGATGGACTTCCTGAAAAACACGGTGGCCGTGAACAACGAGTATCCCCGCGAGTTCAACGGCAAGCTCACGGCGAAGGTGATCGATTTCAACATGCGGGAAATCTCGCGCAAGACGATCCCGGTGCGCGTGGGTCCGGAAGCGGTGGCGAACGGTCTGATGACGCTGGAGTTTCCGCAAAACCTCACGCCGGTGCATTTCATCAAGCTGGAACTGGCGAACATCAACGGGCAGCCGGTTTCGGACACCTTCTACTGGCGCTCTAACAAACCCTACAAACCGAAACGCACCTGGACCGGTCCGCAGTTGGAGGGCTTCGAAGATCTGGCGAAACTGCCGAAGGTCAAACCCGCGAGCAAGGTGGTGTGGAAAGAGGACGCGAATGGCCAGACCGCCGAGGTTACGCTGCGCAACAATTCGAAGTCGCTGGCATTCATGGTGTGGCTGCGCTTGCAGGACCAGACAACGGGCAAGCCAATCCGCCCCGCGTTCTACGATGACAATTTCTTTTCCATGCTGCCCGGCGAGCAGCGCGTGATCCGCATTCAACACGATGGAAAACCCGACAAGGTCCAAGTGGTCGTGGATGGCTGGAACATCGAAAAGGAAACCCATCGCAAATGATGAAAACCTTCGTCGCATCCCTCGGCCTGCTGGCCACATCGCTTCTCGCATCGGCCGCCGATCCGTTTTCCGATTGGCCCGCCGGCAAGTCCCCGCGGGAAATCGGCGCGCGTGTGACGAAACGTTTCATCGCCAGCCCCCACCAGAATTTCGGGAAACCGCAGCCGCCCGGCAGCATCACCTACCCGGAAGTCTGCACATGGTGGGGTGCCCTCACCTTTTCGAAACTCGCGGGTGAAAAGGAACTGAGCGCCCAACTCGTCGAACGTTTCCTGCCGCTCTTCGGAGCCGAGTCGCGGCTGGTTCCCAAGCCGGTGCATGTGGACCCCTCGGTGTTCGGTTCCGTGCCGCTGGAGATCTATCAGCAAATCGGCGAGAAGCCCTACCTCCACCTCGGCCTGCACTTCGCCGACCGCCAGTGGCAGCGGCCCTCGGACGAGGCCTATCAGAAATTGTCACCTGAAGTCCGCGGCTGGGTGGACCGCGGGCTGAGCTGGCAGACCCGGCTCTGGATCGACGACATGTTCATGATCACCATGCTCCAGGCGCAGGCATTCCGGGCGACCGGCGACGCGAAATACATCGACCGAGCCGCGAGCGAGATGGTGTTTTACCTCGACGAACTGCAGCGGCCGAACGGCCTGTTTTTCCACGCCCCGGACGTCCCGTTTTTCTGGGGTCGCGGCAACGGCTGGATGGCGGCGGGCACGGCCGAACTGCTCCGCGCCCTGCCCGAAAAGCACCCACACCGCGCCCGCATCATGGAGGGATACCGGAAAATGATGGAGCGCCTGCTCGCGACCCAGGCCGATAACGGCATGTGGCACCAGCTCGTGGATGACCCGGAGAGCTGGACTGAAACTTCCTGCACCGGCATGTTCACCTTCGCCTTCATCACCGGTGTGAAACACGGCTGGCTGCCCGCGGAAACCTACGGCCCCGCCGCCCGCAAGGGCTGGCTCGCGCTCACCGATCATCTCAACGAAAACGCCGACATCCGCGACGTCTGCCAGGGCACGAACAAGACCAACGACCGCGAATTCTACCTGAAACGCGCCCGCCTCACCGGCGATATGCACGGCCAGGCCCCGGTCCTGTGGTCCGCCTCGGCCCTGCTGCGCTGAGCCCAACGGGGCAATCCGGCTGTATGCAACCTGATGGAATCCGCTTGCCAACAATGGCTTGAGGCGATACCCACTCGCCCCCACCGCAAGGCATGCGGATTCTTTCGACCAGGTTTTTATGAAGTTGGCCAAGCTGCTCAATGCGGACCGCATCCTCCTCGACATGGAATCCGTCGAGCATTGGCCCGCCATCACCGAGTTGGTGAACCATTTGGTGAAAACCGGCGCTTTGCCCCCGGAAATGCTGGAGGAAACGCTCGCCGCGCTCAAAACCCGCGAGGAGCAGGTGAGCACCGGCATCGGCTGCGGAGTGGCCATTCCCCACGCGTTTTCCGACGAACTGGAGGAAGTGATCGCCGTTTTCGGTCGTTCGAAAACCGGGCTGGACTTCGAGGCACTCGATCAGGCCCCGGTCCATCTCGTCGTGCTCTTCATCGTCCCCCGCAAGGACTATCACCTGCACCTGCGCACGCTGGCGGCCATCGCCAAGATGTTCACGAACGCCGAGGTCCGCCGCCAACTCAATGAGGCGGCGACCTGCGACGAAATCCTTGCCATTCTCGATTGCAAACCGTCCCGTGTGGCCGCGCCCGGCGCTTGAACCGCCCGGGGCACGACTCCACACGCCATGACGATTCTCCAGGACCTCGAAAGCCGTCTTTCCGCCGCGCTCGCCGCCACGCTCGGCGAGTCCGCATCCGCCGAAGTCACTTCCACCGCGGACTTGCGCTTCGGCGATTATCAGACGAACGCCGCCATGGTGCTCGCCAAGCAGCGCAAGACAAACCCGCGCGCGCTGGCCCAGGAAATCATCGATCAACTGAAACTCGACGGCCTCGCCA
>DAISZP010000063.1:0-15164 GCA_036824745.1 Luteolibacter sp. | reverse complement strand
GCAGGGAACTTTGTTTGCGCTGTTCTAGTGAAACATCGCTGAGAATGCCGAATTCGAGATCTCCCGCCGCCACCATGGGAACGAGTTGATCGGTGCGGGCCTCGTGCACCGATACCACCACTCCGGGATGGGCCTTGCGGAATGGCCCCAGAAACCGGGGCAACAAGTAGGGTGCCAGCGTGGGAATGATGCCGAAGGAAACGGTGCCGGTTTCAAGTTCACGACGGGCATGGAATTCGCTGCGTAGTCGTTCGGATTGTGCGAGCAGCGCGCGGGCGTGGGAGAGCAGGAGTTCACCGGCCGCCGTCGGTTCGACTCCCCGGGGGCGGCGATGGAGCAGCGGTTCCCCGAGTTCCTCTTCGAGGGATCGCATCTGCTGGCTGAGCGCCGGTTGGGAGATGTGACAGCGTTTGGAGGCGGCGCAAAGCGATCCCTCCTCGATGACGGAGATGAATGATTGGAGTTGGCGGAGATCCATGGGGTTCCAGCGGTGATTTCTGGTATTAGCAAAGCGAATGGCAACAATCAAAGAAATCGTCTATTCAAATGGCGAGGCCGTGGACAGGATCACCCAGAAAACAGCCTCTTGTCCGGAGGTCCCGCATTTCACCCGATTCTCAAACCCTGAACGAAGATCATCATGAAAGAACTCGACTCCTCATCCATCGGCAAATGCCCGTTCCTGCACGGCGGCCACACCTCCACCGGCTCGTCCGTCATGGATTGGTGGCCGAACGCGCTGAATCTGGATATCCTTCACCAGCACGACACGAAGACCAATCCGTTAGGCCCGGACTTCGACTACCGCGAGACGGTCAAGTCCCTCGACGTGGACGCGCTCAAGAAGGACCTCGACGCACTGATGACCGAAAGTCAGGACTGGTGGCCCGCCGACTGGGGCCACTACGGCGGCCTGATGATCCGCATGGCCTGGCACGCGGCCGGTTCCTACCGCAGCGCCGACGGACGGGGAGGCGGAAACACCGGCAACCAGCGCTTCGCCCCGCTCAACTCGTGGCCGGACAACGCGAACCTCGACAAGGCCCGCCGGCTGCTCTGGCCCATCAAGAAGAAATACGGCAACAAGATCAGCTGGGCCGATCTCATTCTGTTAGCTGGGAACATCGCGTATGAATCGATGGGTTTGCAAACCTTCGGCTTCGGTTTCGGCCGCCCGGACATCTGGCATCCGGAAAAAGACGTTTACTGGGGTTCCGAGAAGGAATGGCTCACCAGCACCCGCTACGGCGACGATGGCAACCGGGAAACCCTCGACAATCCGCTCGCCGCGGTGGTCATGGGCCTCATCTACGTGAATCCCGAGGGCGTGAATGGGAAATCCGACCCTCTGCGCACGGCTCAGGACATGCGTGTCACCTTCTACCGCATGGGCATGAACGACGAGGAAACCGTCGCTCTAACAGCGGGCGGCCACACCGTCGGCAAGACCCACGGCAACGGCAGCGCCGCCAATCTCGGCCCGGATCCGGAAGGCGCGGACATCGCCGATCAGGGCCTCGGCTGGATGAATCACAAAACCCGCGGCATCGGCCGTGACACGGTGACCTCCGGCCTCGAAGGCGCGTGGACCACCCACCCGACGAAGTGGGACAACGGTTACTTCGACATGCTGCTCAACCACGATTGGGAACTGCGCAAGTCGCCCGCCGGAGCCACGCAATGGGAACCGGTCTCCATCAAGGAGGAAAACAAGCCGGTGGACGTCGAGGATGCTTCGATCCGCCACAATCCGATGATGACCGACGCGGACATGGCCCTCAAAGTCGATCCGATCTATCGGGAAATCTCGGAGCGCTTCGCCAAGGACTTCGACTACTTCTCGAAAACCTTCGCCCGCGCGTGGTTCAAACTGCTTCACCGCGACATGGGGCCGAAGGTCCGCTACCTCGGACCGGATGTGCCTGCCGAAGACCTGATCTGGCAGGATCCCGTGCCCGCTGGAAGCACCAGCTACGATATCGCCTCCGTGAAGGCGAAGATCACCGCGTCCGGATTGAGCATCGCTGAAATGGTTGCCACCGCATGGGACAGCGCACGCACCTACCGTGGCTCTGACATGCGCGGCGGAGCCAATGGCGCGCGCATCCGCCTCGCACCGCAGAAAGACTGGGCGGGCAACGAACCGCAGCGTCTGGCAAAGGTGTTAGGCGTGCTCGAACCCATCGCCGTAGCCAGCGGCACCAGCGTGGCCGATGTGATCGTGCTCGCCGGGAACGTCGGCATCGAACAAGCCGCCAAAGCCGCGGGCTTTGAAGTCAGCGTGCCCTTCGCGCCCGGCCGGGGCGATGCCACCGATGAAATGACCGACGCCGAATCCTTCGCCGTGCTCGAACCTCTTCACGACGGATTCCGCAACTGGTTGAAACAGGACTATGCCGTCAGCGCCGAGGAAATGTTGCTCGACCGCAGCCAGCTCATGGGCCTCACCGCTTGTGAAATGACCGCGCTTGTCGGCGGCATGCGCGCGCTGGCCACCAACCATGGCGGCACGAAACACGGTGTTCTAACGGAACGACCGGGGGCGCTCACCAACGACTTCTTCGTGAATCTCACCGACATGTCGAACAGTTGGCACCACAGCGGCGGAGGTTTCTACGAAATCCGCTGCCGCAAGACCGGCGCGGTGAAATGGACAGCCACCCGCGTGGACCTCGTCTTCGGGTCAAACTCCATTCTCCGTTCCTACGCAGAGGTGTATGCCCAGGACGACAACGCTCGCAAGTTCGTCGATGACTTCGTAGCCGCCTGGACCAAGGTGATGAACGCGGATCGATTTGATCTGGCATGAGTGGTTTTTGAACATGACCGGACCCACGCCGGAACCCTGGGGTGGGTCCGATGCGAATCCCCGGAGTGCGGGAATGTTAGCGGAGCGCGCTGAAGAGGCTTCCCTGCACCACGCCGAGTCTTCCAAATTCATGGTCGATGCGGGTTTGCACTTCGGATTTCGCAAGGTTCCATATCGGGGCGATGAGCAGTTCCTTGTCCGCCACGCCGAAGAGCCTCTCAATGACAATGCCCGGCCGAAGCCGTGGCAGGAAATCGGCGAGGAAACCGATGTAATCGTCCAAGGTGAACAGCGGGAACGCTTGCTTTTGATACTGCGCCGCGAGGATCGAGCCCTTGACCAC
The DNA here is from genome assembly GCA_036824745.1 of Luteolibacter sp. Taxonomy (GTDB): domain Bacteria; phylum Verrucomicrobiota; class Verrucomicrobiia; order Verrucomicrobiales; family Akkermansiaceae; genus Luteolibacter. The sequence continues at coordinate 12,012 of DAISZP010000063.1, read as the reverse complement.
GTGCAGATGATGGAGTTTGACGAAACGCACCTGCGGGAACCGGTTGATCTCATCCGCGTAGGCGAGCATTTGATCGCGCGTCTCCCATGGAAACCCGAAGATGGTGTGCAGGCAGAGGTTCAGGGGGGATTGCGCGAGTCGGTCTAACAGCGATGCGAGCTCCGCATGGGAACATGCCCGCCGGATCCGTTCCAGAGTCTCATCGTGGATCGATTCAATGCCGAGTTCCAAGTCCACTTCGAAGCGTCCGGCATAACTTTCGAGCAGCGCGATCTTTTCCGCGTCCAGGCAATCGGGCCGGGTCCCCACCGCGAGGCCCACGATGTCTTCGGTGGAAACGGCGAGTGCGGAATCGTAGAGTGCCTTCAAGCGCCCGACCGGAGCGTGGGTGTTGGTGTTCGGTTGGAAGTAGATGATGAACTTCTCCGCGCCGTAGTGTTTCCGCGCGCGGGCCATGCCTTGCGATACTTGCTCGCGGATGTCGTCCAACGAACGTGGCAGGGAAGGGGTGAAGGAATCCACGTTGCAGTAGGAGCATCCTCCATAACCCTTGCTGCCATCGCGATTCGGGCAGGTGAAGCCTGCGTCCACGATCACCTTGAAGACCCGCTTGCCGCCGAATTTTCCGCGCAGCCAAGGGCCATAGGCATTGTAGGCTTTCGTCGGGGTGGAAACCGCACTCATCGGAGGAGAAAATCACGACTCGGCTCGCTGGAAAAGCCGGTATCCACCGGGTGATTCCTAGACCATCGTCGCGAAATTGACGGATCTGGGCCACGATGGCCGGGAAATCCGGGCAAAAAAAGGCGCGTCGGAATTCCCCCCGGATTTCTCGACGCGCTTTTTTTTTGTGCCACCTGGCTTCGCCCTGTCTGATTGACTTCCCCCCGGAGATCGAATCAGAGCTTGCTGGCTCAGCGCTTTTGGCGGCGTTCCGTTCCGTTTGGCCTTGCGGCTGCGGAACGACCAAAGAATGCCTGAAATTCCGGGTTTCGGAAGGAAATTGAAGGGTCAGAAGCGGACAAGGAGTCCCAAAATCGGCCATAAGGGGGTTGAAGGCCGGATTTCTTTGAACGTCCGGGAGTTTCCACTGTCGCGAATCCCGGATTTTTCGGGGAAACGAAACATCCGCCCACCTCCCTCAATTCTGGGGAGGTGGGGAATCGTTTCTCGCGTTCCGGCGGGGGAGGTTTCAGATTCCGGTAAAGCGCACATGAAACCATCGATACCCTATCTTACAAGTCTTGCCGCCCTGGTCACCCTTCTGCCTTTCGCGGCCTGCGCGGAGGCTTCTAACAAGCCTGCTCCGGCGGCCGTGATTCCCGGCGTGAACGCGGATCCGCACATCGCGGCATTCGGGAATACCTTCTATCTCTATCCGACCACCGACGGCAGCGAGGGCTGGATGGCCACTAGTTTCCGCGGCTGGTCTTCCAAGGATCTCTTGCATTGGAAGGACGAGGGCGTGATTCTCGATCTGCCGAAGGATCTCAAATGGGCGGATGTGCGGGCATGGGCCCCGGCCATCGCGACGAAGGGAGGAAAGTATTACTATTACTACTCGGCCGGCCAGAGCATCGGAGTGGCGGTTTCCGACAAACCGATGGGGCCGTTCAAGGATCCGTTAGGGAAACCGCTGGTCGCGAAAGGGCAATTCAAGGGCGTGCAGTCGATCGACCCGATGGTCTTCGTGGACGATGACGGTGCGGCCTATTTCTACTTCGGCCAGGGACGCTGCAAGGCGGTGAAACTCAATCCGGACATGGTTTCCTTCGATCCGGCGGCGGTGCAGGACATCACGCCGCCGGGCTACAACGAGGGTTCATTCGTCTTCAAACGCAACGGAACCTATTACCTCAGTTGGAGCGAGTTCGACACGCGGGATCCTCGGTATTCCGTGGCTTACGCGACCTCGAAATCGCCGCTCGGCCCCTATCAGAAAGCGGAGATCAACCCGATCCTCAAACAGAACGGCGAGGTCAAGGGCGCGGGCCATCACTCGATGCTCCGGATTCCGGGCACCGACGAATGGGTGATCGCCTATCACCGCTTCAAGATCCCCGGCGGAAACGGCTACAACCGCGAGACCTGCCTCTCGCCGATGCGTTTCGACGCGGAAGGGCGGATCCTTCCGGTGGATGTGTTTGAAGCCGTGAAACCCGTCAAACCCTGAGCTCCGATGAAACCACTCCGATGGTTGGGTTTGGCCGCCGCCCTGATGATCAGCCGCGCGGGAGCGGAGGAAACCAGCTATCTGTTCTCCTATTTCACCGGAAACGGCGAGGACGGCCTGCATCTGGCCTGGAGCAAGGACGGTCTGCAATGGGACGCTCTGAAAGGCGGTGCTTCGTTTCTAACACCCACGGTGGGCGGGAAACTCATGCGGGACCCCTGCGTGCTGCAAGGGTCCGACGGCACCTTCCACATGGTCTGGACGGACAGTTGGAAGGGCACCACCATCGGCTACGCGTCATCCAAGGACCTGGTCACCTGGTCGGAGCAGAAATCGCTGCCTGTGATGAAGGACGAGCCCACGACCCGAAACTGCTGGGCGCCGGAACTCGCCTTCGATGCGAAAACGCAAGAGTTCACGATCTTCTGGGCCTCGACCATCCCCGGGAAATTTCCGGAAACAGACTTTGACGGCAAGAACGACAGCAACCACCGGATCTATGCCACCACGACGAAGGACTTTGTCGGCTTCAGTCCCACGAAGTTGTTCTTCGATCCGGGGTTCAACTGCATCGATTCCACCATCCTTCCGCATGAGGGGCGCTTCGTCATGTTTTTCAAGGACGAGACGAAACACCCCAAGCCGATGAAAAACCTGCGGATCGCCACCTCGGACTCGGTTTCCGGAAACTGGAAGGTTCATGGAAAACCGATCACCGATCCCGATAGCTGGTTCGAAGGCCCCAGCGCCTTGAAGGTCGGCGGCGAGATCATCCTCTATTTCGATGCCTATCGGAAACATCACTACGCGGCCATGAAGTCCACCGATCTGGAGACATGGACGGATGTCACTGCGCAACTCCGCATGCCCAAAGGCATCCGCCACGGCACCGCGTTCGCCGTTTCCCGGAAGATCCTCGAACCCCTGCTCAAACCCGTAACTCCATGAGACTCCTCGCCCTTTTGCTGTTTCTAACCGCATCGTTCCTTCGTGCCGACGAGGGTTGGAAAAATCCCATCCTGCCCCAACGTGCGGATCCCCATGTGATGGTTCACAAGGACGGTTATTACTACCTCACCGCCACCGCGCCGGAGTATGACCGCATCGAGCTTCGCCGTGCGAAAACCCTCGGCGGACTCGGTGAGGCCAAAGCGGAAGTGGTTTGGAAAAAACACGCCAAGGGTCCGATGAGCCATCACATCTGGGCTCCGGAAATCCATTTCCTCAACGGCAAGTGGTATATCTACTTCGCCGCCGCCAAAGCCGAGGCGATCTGGGACATCCGCATGTATGTGCTGGAAAACGCCTCGCCGAACCCGCTCGAAGGCAAGTGGGAGGAGAAGGGACAGATGAAGATGAACTGGGAGTCCTTCACGCTCGACGGACACACCTTCGCCCACAAGGGAAACCGCTACTTCGTATGGGCTCAAAGCGTGCCGGAGGAAAAAGGCACCAGCATTTTCATCGCGAAGATGGACACGCCGTGGTCGATCACCGGCAAGCAGGTGAAGATCACCCGTCCGGACCAGCCATGGGAACGCATCGGGCACAACGTGAACGAGGCTCCCATCGTCATCCAGCGCAACGGCAGGGTCTTTCTAACCTACTCCGCCAGCGCCACGGACGCGAACTACTGCCTCGGTCTTCTAACCGCCGATGAGAACGCGGACCTGCTGGACCCCGCGTCGTGGAAAAAGTCTCCGGAGCCCGTGTTCAAGAGCAACGCCGCCACCAGTCAATACGGCCCCGGCCACAACTGCTTCACCACCTCGCCCGATGGAAAGACGGACTACCACGTCTATCACTCGCGCAATTACGAGAAGATCCACGGTGAGCCTCTCCACAATCCCGACCGCGCCACCCGCGCCCAGGTGCTGAAGTGGAAACCCGACGGCACTCCCGACTTCGGCGTCCCCGTGGCGGACGGGCCGTATCAGCCGTGAGTCCGCCCCCTCACAAATCCGCTTCCGTTTCCGCGCTTCCCGCGTAGGGTGGCGGCCGATGATGCGAAGAAGAAAGTTCCTAGGAATCTCCTTGGCCCTGCCTGCCGCGCTGCTCGCCGCGTGCGGGAAAAAAGCCGCGGATTCGGCATCCGGTGGCCCGGTGCTGCGTGTCGGCATGGACCTCAGCTATCCGCCCTTCGAGATGCAGGACAAGTCCGGCAAGCCCGACGGCGTGGGTGTTAGAATCGCCGAGGCCCTTGCGAAACACCTCGGCCGCCCACTGGAAATTGTGCCCATGGATTTCTCCGGCCTCATCCCGGCGCTCAAGACGGGAAACATCGACCTCATCCTCTCCTCGATGACCGCCACCGACGAGCGGCGGAAGTCCATCGATTTCTCAAACCCCTATGCCTTCACCGGCCTCGCCCTGTTAGTGCGGAAGGACTCGACGATCCAGTCCATCGACGATTTGAAAAAATCCGCCCGCAAGGTCTCCGTGAAAGCCGCCACCACCGGGGAAATCTGGGCCATCCAGAACCTTCCGGACGTCGAGCGTTCCGTGTTCGAAAACCAGACCACCTGCGTGCTCGAAGTCGCACAGGGCCGTGCGGACGCCTTCATCTACGACCAGCTCAGCATCTACAAATACGCCGAGGAAAACAAACAAACCACCCGCGGCTTGTTGAAACCCTTCGTCGAGGAATCCTGGGCCATCGGCATCGCCAAGGGCCGCGCGGATCTGTTAGCGGACGTGAACGCCTTCCTCGACCAGTTCCGCAAGGACCACGGCTTCGAGAAACTCGGCGATCAATACCTGCGCGAGGAGAAACAGTTCCTCGAATCCCAGGGCATTCCCTTCATCCTGCGATGAGCCGGAAACTGTGGACCGCCAATTTGGCAGCCGCCGTCCTCGTCGTGGCCGGGCTGGCATGGCTCTTCACCTCCGTCTTCTCCATGTTGGAGAATCAGACCGATTGGTCCAAGGCCTGGGAATACCGCGAGACCCTCTGGCAGGGATGGAAGGTCACCCTCGGCATCTCCTTCGCCGCGCTCGCAGGCAGCATCGTCTTCGGACTGCTCTTCATGTTGGGCCAGCGCTCGCACCTCGTCGTCGTCCGCTGGGTGTGCCGCGCGTTTCTCGAATTCGTGCGCGACACTCCGCTGTTGGTTCATCTGCTCTTCGGCTACTTCGTCATCTTCGCGCCCTTTGTTTCCCGGCCGCTCAGCGATCTGGGCATGAATGACAAACTCGTCATCGGCATCCTGCTTCTATCACTTTTCGAGGGAGCCTACCTCGGCGAGATCCTGCGCGGCGGTGTGGAGAGCATTCCGAAAACCCAGTGGGAATCCGCGCGCGCCGTCGGTTTCAGCCCCTTCCAGGTCTATCGGTATGTCATCTTCCCACAGGCCCTGCGCCGCGTGCTGCCCGCCATGGCAGGGCTCTTCGTTTCACTCATCAAGGACTCCTCGCTGCTCAACGTCATCGGCGTGACCGAATACTTCTACAACACCCGCAACTTCATCTCCCGCTCCTACGCCGGGCTGGAAGGCTACATCCCGCTGGCCCTCGGTTACCTTGTTCTCACACTTCCCGTCGCGTGGCTCGCCCACTGGCTCGAACAACGCTTCCGCCATGAAACTTGAGATCCGCGAGCTCAGCAAACGCTACGGCAGCACCCAGGCGCTCGACTCCCTTTCGTTGGAAATCGCCGCGGCCCGCGTCCTCGTCCTGATCGGTCCCTCCGGCGGCGGCAAGAGCACCTTCCTGCGCGTGCTCGGCGGACTGGAAACCGCGGACTCCGGCCGTGTTTCCATCAACTCCCGCCCGCTCGCCGCCGATCCCGCCGGCCTGCAAGCCTTCCGCCGGAGAAACGGTTTCCTCTTCCAACAGTTCAACCTCTTCCCGCACCTCAACGCCCTGCGGAACATCGCCCTGCCGTTGGAAAAAGTCCACGGCCACACACCCGAAGAGGCGAGGGGACTCGCCGAGCACTCCCTCGCGCGCTTCGGCCTGCTGGAGCACGCCCACAAGCTCCCCGCCCAGCTCTCCGGCGGCCAGCAACAACGCGTCGGCATCGCCCGCGCCGTCGCCCGCAAGCCGGAGATCCTCTTCCTCGACGAACCCACCTCCGCCCTCGATCCCGAGATGACCGCCGAGGTGCTGGAACTCATCCAGGAACTCGCCGAGGCGGGACAAGACATCATTCTCAGCACCCACGAGATGGGCTTCGCCAAAGCCGTCGCCGACCAGGTCGCCTTCGTCGCCGCCGGGAAGATCGAAGAACACGCCCCGCCCGCGGACTTGTTTGGAAACGCCACATCGCCCGTCTGCCGGAGATTCCTCTCCAAAGTGATGCGGTATTGAGAAGTCCCGGGAGCGCGGAATTCATTCCGCCCTCTCATCTCCGCTTCCGGAAATACATACATTCTTTGCTTCACCAGAAGCCATCTGCCTGATAGCGGATGGCATGATGAATCTTGAAGAGGAATTCGAACCACGGATGGACGCGGATGAACGCGGATGGTCCAAGGAACTTGTCCGTTCTCGCCCCGTTTTACCCGGGATGTGACAGATCCCACTCCCATCATCCAAGATCCGTGTGCATCCGCATCCATTTGCCTCAGCGCAGAATTGAAGAATTCCAGTTCGGCCATCTGCGCTTCGCTGGATTGTGGTTCTCTTTTTCCCTGCCTTCCGGGGAGCGGCCCCAGATTCCCACCAACCCTCCGCGGGTTTCCCTTTGGACTGCGGTGAAACCTCGTGACGCGGCACCGCTTTGGCGGGGGAGGGAGGCGGACAGCGGAGCGGGACCCATGTGGGCTTGCCGGACTCACCTGCATGCGGACAAACCCGGGAGCGCGGAATTTATTCCGCCCCGTCGTCCCGGCTCTCGCGGAATGAATTCCGCGCTCCCGGGGGAGGCCTCCCTCCGCGGGACCGCGCGGAGCTTCCTAGGTGTTCTCCATCCTCGAAAATTCCACCAAATCAAAAAAACCTATCACCAAATCGTTCCAATTCCAACTTCAACGCAATTCAGGCCTTCATCAAGTTGGTTCAGGCTTTCATTAAGCCAATTCAGGCCAGCATCAAAACCGTTTGGTTTGCCATCAGATCCATTCAATTTTGCCGCAAAAGTAATTTGTTTTGCCTCAAACAAAATTTGCTTGGCATTTTTCTGATTTGGTGCAGTTTTCAGCCGTTCTCACGGTTCATTCCGTGAAATCCGACCCTCATTTCCCAGTTTCCACACCTCAACACCCCATCCACCACCATGATCTCCGGACCTTCCAGCTACCTTGGCACCATCGATACCTTTCTTGCCCATTGGGCGCTCGTGAATGCGGACGCCGCGGCCGCGCCGGGGCTGGCCACGCGGGATGGCAAGACGCGGGCGAACCTCGTTTCCACCCGCGCGCTGCTGGATGCCGCGCTCTCGGACGTGGAGAGCAAGCTCAACGGCAAGGAATTCGCCCGCGCCTCCTTGGAAAACACCAAGCGCGCCATCCTAGCCCGCGCCCAGGAACTCGTGCGCCGCCTGCGCGGCAAGCTGCCGGCGGATTCGCCCCTGCTGGCCACGCTTCCGGACGCATTGCCCCAGCAAAGCTCCGCCGAGGGCGTGTTTGTGAAGCCCATGCGGGATTGCGAGAACGTCTGGGTGCTCGCCGACGCGGAAGGGGTGGAGTTCGAGCTTACCGGAAACTTCGGCGTGGCGGACTTCACGGCCCTCTTCGCCACCCTCAACGCCGCCTACACCACGCTCAATACCGCCGAGAAAGAGCTGGAATACTCCCGCGCCAAGCGCAACACCCTGCAAAACGACGTGAAAACCCTGCTCTCCGGCTACCGCCCCGCCGTGGAGGGCCTGTTCCTGCCGGATCACCCGCTGGTCGCCACCATCCCCGTCCTCTACGCCACCGGCAGCCGCACGCCCGATCCCGTGACGGCCGCCGCCACCTACGATGCCGCCGATCACAAAGCCGTCATCACCTTCACCGAATCCACCGACAAGGATCTCGATCGCTACGAACTGCGCGGCGTGCCCGGCCCCGAGTACGATGGCGACGACGAACAAGTCATCGCCACCCTGCCCAAAGGCGCCAGCCCCCGCGAATTCCGCACGGATTTCTCCCTCGCCGGCCCCGGCATGGCCGCGTCCTTCAAGGTCTATGTCATCCTCACCACGGAAAACGAGGCGGGGAGTGAGGAAGTGAGCGTGGAGAGGACTGCGTGAAGGGTTATGTCAAAACCTCCATTTGTGTCATGAAAACGATTTTCACCATATTTCTAATTTTTGGCCTGACTCATTATTCCTCGAGTGGGCAGGACAAAGAGTTTCGCGTCTGGACTCAATCTGACAGCGGGAGAACTCTAAAAGCAAAAATGGAATGGAAAAGGGATAATGGCGAGGAGGCGAGAGTCATGCTCGAAAATCATAAATCTATCTATCTTCCAGTTGCGAAACTTGCAAAAGAGGACCAAGAATTTGTCTCAGCATGGGAAAATGTGAATGTCAAATTAGAGGCAAATACCGTTGCCATGGGAGCGAACCGAACCGCATGGTCAGCCGAGTGGATTGCAGAGAGTAAGGATACTTTGGACTACATGAGAGCTGCGGAAGCTGTGAAAACTCAAGACCGATTGCTCGGGATCACCATCGACAATAGAGGGACAAAACAGTCCGTTGTTGTTGATGTGTTCTTTTTTGGCTTCCCTTTGCAGGACAAGAACAAGCGTTATGTTTGCGCGCGTGCTACGAAGCTTCTGACCGCTCCTGGTGAAGTTCGCTACCGGGTGAGTTGTCCGACCGGCTATCGATACAAAGAGAGCAGTTTGGCCTTGGTTCATGTTGACTTCAAGAAAGACGTTATTGCAGGATTGTTCGTCAATTCTTGGAGCGGATATGGATATGCTGGATGGGCTGTCCGAATCAGCGATACTAATGGGAAACTGCTTGATCAAGCCGCTTCGCAGCCAGCGATTCTTGGAAATCTCAAGGATGTTCCGTTTCCAACGCTTGCGGCGAGCAAATCGGATTCCAAGAAGAAGTAAATTGAGTTAAAGCTCTCCGTTTCACAAAATCATTGGGAATTGTCCTGCGCAGCCTCCGTGCGTCCCTTCACGGCGTGGGTTTGTTAGGGGCGGGCGAATGAGATGCGCGGGACGCGGGGATTCTCGCAGCTCATGGACTACGACGCTCGCAGAGCGCCGCTACAGGCGTTCCTTTGGCGTGGAGAGTTGCGGAATGAATTCCGCGGTCCGTCCTCCGTTAGAGGTCAGGATTTCCTCCGCTGCAGGAACAGGTCGATGCCGTCCACGAGGGCGAGCCAGCTGGCTTCGATGATGTTTTCGGAGACGCCGACGGTGCCCCAGGTGTCCTGGCCGTCGGTGGAGACGATGAGGACGCGGGTTTTGGCGGCGGTGGCGTCGTGGCCGTCGATGATGCGGACTTTGTAATCGACGAGGGAGACGGTGGCGATTTCCGGATAGAAGGGGAGCAGGGCTTTGCGCAGGGCGAGGTCGAGCGAGTTCACGACGCCGTGGCCTTCGGCGACGGTGAGCTCGGGTGTGCCATCGACGACGAGTTTCACGGTGGCCTCGCAGACGGGCGGGTGGCCGTCGCGGTATTGGCGGAAGCTGGTGTGGTATTCGGTGAGGTCGAAGGGTTTCTTGTGATCGCCGAGTTCGCGGCGGATGAGGAGTTCGAGGGTGCCGCCGGCGGCTTCGAAGGCGTAACCTTCGTTTTCGAGTTCCTTGACGCGCTTGAGGATGGCTTTGGCTTCGTCGGAGCCTTTGGTGAGAGGCAGTCCAAGTTCCTCGGCTTTCATGAGGATGTTGTCCTGGCCGCTGAGTTCGGAAACGAGGATGTTCTGTTCGTTGCCGACGCTGCCGGGCTCGATGTGCTCGTAGCTGCGGGCGAGTTTTTTCACGGCGTTCACATGCATGCCGCCCTTGTGGGCGAAGGCGGTGCGGCCGACGAAGGGGGCGCGGGCGAAGTGCGGGTTGTTGGAAACATCGTCCACGAAGTAGGAGAGCTCGCGGAGTTTCTCCAAATGGGGCACGACGGTGAGTCCCATCTTGAGCTGGAGGATGGGGATCACGGAGGTGAGGTTGCAGTTTCCGGTGCGCTCGCCGTAGCCGTTGATGGTGCCCTGAACCTGGTTGGCCCCGGCTTTGACGGCGGCGATGGCGTTGGCGACGGCGAGTTCGCAGTCGTTGTGCGTGTGGATGCCGAAGGGGGTGCCGGGGATGCGCGCCTTCACGGCTTGGCAGATCTGCATGACTTCGGAGGGCAGGGTGCCGCCGTTGGTGTCGCAGAGGACGAGGCAGGAGACCCCGCCGCTGGCCGCGGCTTCGAGGGTGGCAAGCGCGTGTTCGGGATCGTCCTTGTAACCATCGAAGAAGTGCTCGGCATCGTATACCACCTCGCGGCCGTGTTTCACCAGGTGGGCCACCGTGTCGCGGATCATGGCGCGGTTTTCCTCGACGGTGGTGCGGAGGACGTCGGTGACGTGCATTTTCCAGCTCTTGCCGAAGATGGTGACGACGGGGGTCTCGGCCTCCAGCAGGAGACGGACCTGGGCGTCGTCCTCCACCGGGGTGTCGGCGCGGCGGGTGGAGCCGAATGCGGCGAGCTTGGCGTGCTTGAGTTTGAGTTTCCTGGCCTCTTGGAAGAACTCGACGTCTTTCGGGTTCGAGCCGGGCCAGCCGCCTTCGATGTAGTCTACGCCGAAACCATCAAGCCGCTCGGCGATTCGCAGCTTGTCCAATCCGGAAAGCTGGAATCCTTCGCCCTGGGTGCCGTCACGCAGGGTGGTGTCGTAGAGAAATACAGGTTTGGCGCTCATCGCTGGGGGCGCGGAGGCTAGCGCCCACCCCGGCGTTCGGCAAGGGGGAAGCGAGTGGGCTCAGTTTTCCTCGTCGATCACCACGCTGAGGCCGAAAACCTGCTCGAAAAGGTCGGCTTTGGAGGCCATGGCGAGGCGCTCCACGGCGGCATCGGCCAGCCCGGGGAGGCGGAGCCGGAGTTTTCCGGGCTCGCGTTTGATCTCGATCTGGGACACCCGCTGGGCGTGGGTGCGTTCGAGGGCGTCGGCGACGCGGAGGAGCGAGGCGAGTTTGGAAACCCGAATGCGGTCCTCGGTGCTGAGCGCGGCATAGCTGGGGTGGTCGAGCACGGGACCGGAATGCCGGTGATAGCGCGCGACGAGGGCGACGATGGTGACGTCCATGCGGTCGAGCCCGAAGACCTCGGAGTTGAGGATGAGGTATTCCGAGTGCTTGTGGTGGGCGCGCGGGCTGACGTAGGTGCCGACTTCGTGGAGGATGGCGGCGACTTGCAGCAGGAGCGCGTCGTGTTCGGTGAGTTGATGGAGGTCGGCAAGATCCTTGAAGAACTTCGCGCAGAGGTTGCCCACGTGTTCGCCGTGGCTGGGATCGGACTGATAGCGGTCGGCGAGGATGCGCGCGGACCGCAGCACCTCGTCGGCGAAGGCTCCGGTCATCTCGCGGGAAACGAGCAGGTCGTGGAGCAGGCCCTGCTCGTATTCGCTGACGGGGATCTGGATGTCCGTTAGATCGAAGGTTTCCGCGACGGCGAGATTGATCTCCAGCGCGGGGAGCAGCGCTTCGGCGGTCTGATAGTCGAGCTGGAAACGTTTCACCAACTCCACATCGCTGAGCGTGGCGGCATCCGCGGTGAACTGGCGAAGTTTTTTCAACGGGATCGATTGCCCCCGCTTCGTGAGCTGGCTGGCGACAGACTGGATCTCGTAGCCGATGGCCACGATGTGATGGATTTTCACATCCGAGTAGTCGAAGCGGATCTGGGCGAGGTTTCCGAAGGCATGCTCGCGAATAACGCGAAGCAGGGCGGGTCCTTCCGCTTGGGATCCCTC
>DAISZP010000603.1:0-2329 GCA_036824745.1 Luteolibacter sp. | reverse complement strand
TCCGTTTCGAACCGGACGGCACCGGCTTCGAATTGTTCCACACCGGCCTGCGCAATCCCAAGGAGATCGCGTTCGACGAATGGGGAAATCCGGTCACCGTGGACAATAACTCGGACCAGAAGGACAAGGCCCGCATCGTCTATCTGGCGGAAGGCGGCGACTCGGGATGGGAAATGGAGCATCAGGCGATGTTCTCGTTTCACCGGGAGATCGGCCTTCCGGAACTGCCGCCAAGCCGCTGGATGGACGAGAAGATCTGGCATCTGCAGAATGACGATCAGCCCGCCTTCATCATCCCTCCGGTGGCGCACCTCACCTCCGGTCCCTCCGGGCTCACCTATCATCCGGGCGCCGGTTTTCTTGAAAGTGAGAACGGTCGATTCCTGATCTGCGACTATCGCGGCTCCGCGGCGACTTCCGGCATCTGGTCATTCGCGGTGAAACCGGATGGCGCCGGCATGAAACTCGCCGACGCCCGCAAGTTTCTAACCGGAGTGGCCGCCACCGATGTCGAGTATTCGTGGGACGGCCGCTTGTTTGTCACGGACTTCGTCGGAGGGTGGAAATCCCACGAAAATGGCAGGCTCCTCTCGCTTGACGCGGGATCCGGCGCGTGGCGCGCGGCAGAGGCCAAGGACACCGCCGCAATCATCCGGGAAGGCTTCGAAAAACGCGGATCCGCCGAGCTTGCCAACCTGCTGCGCCACCCGGACGCCCGCGTCCGCCTGCGCGCGCAGATCGCGCTCACGCGCAAGGACGACGCCTTGAAACGGTTCACGGACGCCACCGTTTCATCCGATCTGATGGTCCGCGTGCACGGCATCTGGGGCTTGGGCATCCTCGCCCGCCGGGGTTCCTCTCCCCTGGCCGTGAGCGACTTCGCGCCGGTTCCTTCCGTGGAGCGGCGCAGGGATGCGGAAAAGAAACTCTGGGAACTCATCAAGGATCCGAACGAGGAAATCCGCGTGCAAGCCCTGCGCGCCCTCTGCGATGCGACGAAGGACTCAGGCCCGCCACCTCCGCTCTCGACACAACTCGCCGACAAGTCGCCACGCGTCCGCTATTTCGCCTCCATCCTCATCGGGAAACGCAAGCTGATCGGCTACTACGGACCGGTGTGCGACATGATCGCCTCTAACAACAACCGCGATCCCCTGCTCCGCCATGCCGGAGCCTTCGCACTCGAAAGGATGGCGCCGGATAGCAACATCCTGCTCGCGTTGAAGACCCATGCCTCTCCCGCAGTCAGGCTTGCCGCAGTCGTCGCCCTGCGCCGCATGAAACACCCGGATCTATCAGGTTTCATCAACGACGCCGATCCGAAGGTCGCGGACGAGGCAATCCGCGCGATCTGCGACCTCGACCTGAAAAGCCCGCGCGGCCTTGTCGCCGCGCTTCTGGACCATCCGGGATCCCGCAATTGGTCGCCGCTCATGATGCGCCGCCTGCTGCACAACTCCTTCCGGCTAGGCGACGAGGAAAACGCCTCGCGCGTGATCAAGTATGCCGCCGATCCTTCGAATCCTGAAGAGCTCCGCAAGGAAGCCTTCCGCCTGCTCATCGAATGGCCGAAACCGTTTCCCGTGAACCAGTTCACCGGTCACTGGGCGCCCTTGCCGGATAGGGACGTAAAACCCATCGGCCTGCTCGTCGCCAAGGTGATTCCCGACCTCCTGAAACAACGCGGTTTCGCCCTTGGTGCCGCGCTCGACCTGCTGGAGCGCTACAAGGAGCAGACTCCCAAACTCTCCGACAAGGAACTGCGAGACATGGTGGAAGATTCCGGACTTCCGGAAAACGCGCGGTCCAAAGCCCTCGACCTCATCGTCACCCGCAATCCCGCCGACCTCGCCGAATTTCTAACAAAAATCATCTCCGAAGCTCCCGAACCAGTCGCCATCACGGCGCTGAAGCAGCTCGCGCGCACCTCGCCCGCCTCGCTGGTGCCCGCCGCCTCCGCCGCTCTGGAATCCGGCAAGCCCAAGCTAGCCAAGAACTGTTGGACTCTGTTAGCCCCGATTCAGGGAGCTGAGACCGACGCCACGTTCGTGAAACGGCTTGATCAACTCCGCGCCACCAAGGGAGTCGCACCGGACGCGATCGAACTCCTCGACGCGGCGAGAACACGAAAATCAAAACCGGTCGAGGACGCGCTCGCCGCATTTGAACAATCGATCAAACAGAACCCGGATCCGCTGGTCGAATGGAACATCGCGCTCGAAGGCGGAGACCCCGAAACCGGCCACGAGCTGTTTGTCTCCCACCCCGCCGCCGAATGCATGCGCTGCCACAGGGTCGGTGAGGATCACGATGTGGGAGGAGAAACCGC
>DAISZP010000602.1:0-2330 GCA_036824745.1 Luteolibacter sp. | reverse complement strand
GCGTGGAGCGGTTGGCCGAGTTCGTGGAGCACGAAGTTGGTGACGTCCACGATGTTGTTGATCGGGCGCAGGCCGATGGATTCGAGGCGTTGTTTGAGCCAGGCGGGTGATTCCTTGATGGTGATTCCGGAAATCCTAACAGCCGAGTAGAGTGGGCAGGCGGCGGGGGCGTCAATGCGCACCGAGGTGGCGGCGGTGGTGGAAACAGCAGGGATTTCGAGCGGCTTGAGCGGAGTCTTCAGCAGCGTCGCCAGTTCACGGGCCATGCCGTAGTGGCTGAGGAGGTCCGGGCGGTTCGGGGTGACTTCGAGCTCTAGCAGAGTATCCGAGTCAAAGAGCTGCTTGACGGGAACGCCGATAGGCGAGTCTTCGGGTAGAATGAGCAGGCCGTCCTCGCCGGGCGGCAGGCCGATCTCCGAGGCGGCGGCGAGCATGCCCTTGGATTCCACACCGCGCATCTTGGTTTCGCCGATGGTGAAACCGCCGGGAAGCTCCGCGCCGGGAATGCAGCAGGGGACCTTGTCGCCGACCTTGTAGTTTCTCGCGCCGCAGACGATCTGGCGGAGAGTCCCCTCCCCTGCATCGACTTGCGTGACCTTGAGCTTGTCCGCATTCGGGTGCTGCACGGCTTCCTTGATCTGCGCGACCACGATCTTTTCCGAAGCGATGCCTTTGGAAACAATGCCTTCCACCTCGACACCGGCGAAGGTGAAGAGGTCGTCGATTTCCTTGATCGACTTGCCGGATAGATCGAGGTGGGTGGAGAGCCAGTTGAGTGAGACGTTCATGGGAAGAGGATTGGAGATCGTGGATTGTGGATCGTGGATGGAAGAGTTGGCGTTACGCGCGGTCTTCGTTGTGGTGCGTTTCCACGCTCCGAGTAAACTGATAGATGGATTTGGAAAGCTGATTCAGGCGCTCGTGCAAGGAATGGAAAAGGTCTTCGTCTTTCAGCGAATCGGTTTCGAAGAGTGTTTCAAGGTGGTCGATGGTTTCCAAGGTGGACGCGTATGCAAAATCGAGGAAGCGGATGTATTCCGTCTTGTGACGTCGGCGGCCGTATCCTTCCACGATATTCGATTTCACGGACTTGATGCTCCGGCGGATCTGGGAACCTTCCTCGTACATTTCAAACTTGGGCAGGCTCGTCAGGGTCAACCGATGAATCTCCACGACAAGATCCCTGGACTGCTCCCAGATTCGCAGCTTTTTGTATCCGAAGGACGTCGTATCCATAATCTTCTATCTACGATCCACGATCCTCGATCGCTTCACGCGAACTGCTTGAGGAAGCGCACATCGTTTTCGATGAGCAGGCGGATGTCCTTGATGCCCCAGCGGATCATGGCGAGGCGGTCGAGGCCCATGCCGAAGGCGAAGCCGGTGGTTTTTTCGGGATCGAATGCGCTGTCCTTGCGGGAGGTGTTGATCGCATCAAAGACGGCGGGGTCGACCATGCCGCAGCCCGCGACCTCGATCCAGCGCGGGGCCTGGCCTTTGACGGTGAGTTTCACGTCGATCTCGAAACTTGGCTCGGTGAATGGGAAGAAGTGCGGGCGAAAGCGGACTTCGGTTTGCGGGCCATAGAGTTCGCGGAAGAAGTATTCGAGCGTGCCTTTGAGATCGGGGAGCGAAACATCCTCGGCGACGTAGAGGCCTTCGAGCTGGTTGAAGACCGAGAGGTGGGTGGCGTCGATCTCATCGCGGCGGTAGGCCGAGCCCGGGGCGATGATGCGGATGGGCGGCTTCGCGGACTCCATGGTGCGGATCTGCACGCTGGAGGTATGAGTGCGGAGGAGTTTTCCGGAATCGAAATAGAAGGTGTCCTTCTCGTTGCGCGCCGGGTGGTCGGCGGGCGTGTTGAGGGCGTCGAAGCAATGGAACTCGTCCTCGATTTCCGGTCCATCGGCGAGGGAGAAACCCATGCGACGGAGGATGGAAATCGCCTCATCGCGGATCAGCGTGAGCGGATGCAGGGCACCGGTGGCCACGGCGCGTGCGGGCAAAGTGGCATCGATACCTGTGAGCGCGGCCTGGTCGGCGAGTTCCTGAAGGGCGGATTGTTTTTCCTCAAGGGCGCTGGTGATGGCGCTGCGGGCTGCGTTGAGGAGCTGGCCAACCTCGGCCTTGTCCTCTTTCGGCACGTCCTTCATGCCGGCGGCGGCGAGGGTGAGGCTGCCCTTTTTGCCGAGCACGGCGACGCGGACCTCTTCGAGCGAGCGCTCGTCATGGGCGGCGGCGATTTGTGCAAGTGCTTCGGATTGAATGGCTGGGATTTGCTCCTTCATGGGAAAGGGCTGGGAGATAGCCGGAATCCCGCCCCCGGTCAA
>DAISZP010000062.1:0-15265 GCA_036824745.1 Luteolibacter sp. | reverse complement strand
CTCGACCTTGGTTTCCGCGGTTTTCGGCTTCAGCAGGCTCTCGCGCTGGTTGAGGCGGCCGACGAGCGCGGAGAGAACCAGCGCGAGAATGAAGAAGGACGAGCCAAGATACACCGTTCCGCGCTGAAGCACGTTGGTGGTGCGCGCGCCGAAGACCTGATCGGTGACATTCGCGCCGAAAGCGGCTCCGAGGCCTTCCTGTTTCGGCCGTTGCATCAGGATGAGCAAGACCATCAACAGGCAGACAATAACGAACAGCACCAAGAGGAGGTTGATGCTGATGGGAAGCCAGTCGATCGCTGCTAAATTCATGGGCGCGGGACTATGGGTGCCCCCCCCGGCCTTGTAAAGCGGGGAGTTGGCGCAAATTTTCAGCCCCTCGGACCGCCATTTTGGCATGAAAAAACCGGGCGGGAGAAGCCCCCGCCCGGTCGGTTTGAACGCGTCTCACAAGGGGGTCACTTGCCTTCGTTGATGTCGAGGGCCGAGAACTCGCCGTCCTTGCGGCGATAAACAATGGTCAGGCAGCCCCGGCGCGCGCTCTTGTAGAGTACGAAGGGGCGGTCCGAGAGCTCAAGCTGCATGATGGCGTCCTCCTTGTACATCGTGCGGATCGCGTAGTGGTCCGGATAGACGATATAGGGAACGGGATCCGCTTCCGCATCCGCGGGGTGATCAAGCACTTCCTCGTTGAAATAACGTTCTTCGAGATGCCGGATCGACTCGTTGCGATGCGGGCGGTTCTTCTTCATGAGCCGGGTCTTGTGCTTGCGCATGCGGCGGGCGATTTTTTCGATCGTCTCGTCCAGCGCGGCATACATGTCCTTGCCCTCGGTGTGCGCTTCAATGGTGATGTGGTTCGCGCAAAAGAGGATGATTTCGGCGACATGCCGGTTTTTCTGAACGTCGAGAATGGCTTTGGCTTCGATGATCCGCGGGTAGTCGAGGTGCAGACCCTCGATCTTCTTGTGGGCGTAGTCGCGGAGTGCATCAGTCACTTGCTCGTGCCGAACGGTGACAGTGATCGGCAGGTTGACGTTGGCGGTTTGCATGGTCTTTTCGTTTGGTTTGGGTGATATGGACGGCAGTTTCACCTGCCCTATCCATCGGTCACCTTGAACGATAATCCTGCCAAACGCACGCTGTTCTTTAAAAAAAATCGCGCGTGTTTTGCGGTCCACGGTGTGGCCACGCGATCACGTTTGGCCGGATGGCCGCGCCACCTCAGCGAGGGGTGGTGAGTTCCTCAAAACTCGGGGTTTTCGCGGCCGGTTCGGCGCGCGTTGCCTGGATCGCGGCTTCGTAAAGTTCCCTGAAATTATCCGCAGGTGCGGCCACACCGCCACTGATCTTGAGGGTCGTCCAACGGAAACCCTCGCGCTCCCTGCCGAACATGGACTCCAGCGCGGGATTTTTCGAAGCCTTGATCATGGACTCGGCCACTCCTACTTCGAGGTCGCCGCTGATCCGGCGGTCCTTGGATGCATTCACCGTTCCGGTGAGTGTCATGCGCGCCTTGTTTTCGAAACGCAGGGAGCTGAGGGAAATGATTCCGTTGTTCCGGCGGATCACGCCGCGGACATCACTTTCGAACACGGGATTTTCGAACCATTTGTCTCCGAGGACCTGCGCCAAGGCAGGCAGGAAAGGAAAACCGCTGACTTTGAAGGGCGTGGTGACCGAACTCGTGAATTCCGTCACCAACGAAGTGTCGGCGAGATTCCCCGGTGTGAAGGTGAGGAAATTGGACGAAGCGGACGGGGTGGAATCCACCCTCCCGACAAACAACCCTCCGAGTTCCGGACCGGCGATCCCGGCGAGCGGATAGGACTCGAATCCGACCGACA
This sequence comes from Luteolibacter sp., assembly GCA_036824745.1. GTDB lineage: Bacteria > Verrucomicrobiota > Verrucomicrobiia > Verrucomicrobiales > Akkermansiaceae > Luteolibacter. Next base: position 13,418 of record DAISZP010000062.1, on the reverse strand, counting down.
AGGTCGATGCGCGTCCGGTTTCAAACGGTGAGACCGTTCCGGCAAGCTCGAAAACCCCGCGTTCGTCGCCGTTGTATCGCAAGCGCATGCTGAGCACATCCACCTGCGAGCTGCGGAATTCGATGTGGGCGCGGTCCAACCCGAGCTTGGGCCAGCCATCGATGACAAGTTCACCCTGGCTGAGCAGCAGAAGGGGTCGCGGAGTGCTGCCGGATGTCTGCAAGGACGCCTCTGAATTGAACAATTTCGCAATCGGCGCGGCGGCATCACCGACAGTGACATTCAACTTTGGAATCGCATACCGGCCGAAGCGTACGGGCGATGCACCGCCCTCCGCGGCAACTTCGCGAGAGGGCTTTCCCGTTTCGGGAATCCGGAGGCGCAGCGTACCATCCCTGGCGGAAACCTCCTCGCCGACCATCGCCTTGCCGAGGAAACTCTGCGGTGCGATCTGCGCCCGGAGGCCTTGGGCGGTGAGTTCGCTCAACACGTTGCCCGCGGGCCATGTAAGCGTGACCACATCGGCGTTTGCCGCGGTGGGATTCATCCGGAATCTCAACATTTCCACCTTGGCCCCGGTGACTTTGGCGATCTTTTCCGTGAGGTTTTCACGAAACGGAGCGCTGTTGGCGTAAACGATGGCGGCACCCGCGGCGAACAGCGCCAGCATCAACAGGATCAAGGCACCGGAAACCTGCAACATGCGGGCCTTGCGGGTCTGGGCGAGCTCATCCTTGTGAGGTTGGTGGGAGCGACGCTTGCGCTTGCGGACCCTGATGGCCTTGGAACCATCGGCGCGGGTCACCAACTCGCCGCTTTCTATCGGATCTTCGGACGGACGGCTTTTCAATCGCTCCATCATCTCGTCGATGGAGTATTTTTCCGGTTCGCCGTGGTCGGACATCGGTATCTGAAAAATGGTAAGGGGCGGGGCCGGTCTCAGCGGTCGCGGAAAGGACGGCCGGTCGGATCCTGAAGCTCCACATTGATGAGGAAGACGAGCGCGGTGGAGACGGGCTTGCGGGATTCGGTGGTGAACAGGCGACCCACGATGGGCAGGTCACCGAGAACCGGCACCTTGTCCTGCACATCCTGGATACTTTCCGCCATCAATCCGCCGATCGCCACTGTGGCTCCGTCCGCGACGGAAACCTGGGTGTTCAGGCGGTTGTAACTGAACACGGGCATCAGGATCTTGTTGTCCGTGACGCGGGTGACGACGGGATTACCCAAGGCATCCTGACCGTTCGTATTGATCGGCGACCCATAGTTGACGAATCCGTCGAAATCCGAGAACGAGGGATTGAGGGTGATGTCCACGTAGCGTTTCTCCGAATCGGCCACTGGAAGGACTTCCAACTCGATGCCAAGCTCCTTGGTTTCAAAGGCCGTCGGCGTGGCGGGCGTGACGGGGAACGAGCCACCGGAGTCGGAACCCACCGAGTTTGGCAGTTCCGGGGGTTCGTATTCCGTCGGATAGATGAACTCGCGGACGACCTCGATGGTCGCCTGCTGGCCGCTGCGGGTGACAACCGCGGGCTTGGCCATGATGTCCACGCCCTTTTTCTGGTTGAGACCGCGCATGATGGCCTGCACCTGGCCGTTGGAGAACAAGCCGGTGACGGCCATGATGCCGGGTGCGACGTTGTTCTGGATGATGCGGTCCGGATTGTTCAACAATCCGTCGAGGGAATTCGAGTTGATGCCCTGGTCGCCGGAGCGGAGTCCATTGGTCGCGAGATTCCTAACAACCGAGGAGGGGTCTGCGGGAATGCCGTCCACCGAAGTGCCGCCCACCGGGCTGATGAAGTCGGTGGAATTGCGACCCGGCATGTTCCCCGGGGTGCCGCCACTGGCATACATGGTGCTGCCGGTGACGCCCAAGGGATTGATGAGCCAGTCGAAACCCAATTCGGTGAGGGTGTTCTGCTGGATCTTGATCATGGTCATGCGCAGCACGATGACCACCGGCTCGGTCTGGGCGGCGGCCTGGACCATCTGGGAAACGATATCCTGATTGGTCGCGGTGTTGACCACTCGCAAGGTGTTTGTCGTGGCAATATAGCTGGCACTGGCACCTTCGGGGAAGGCGACACCTTGTTTTTCCAGCGCTTCCTGAATCCCGAGGCGGGCTTGGAGAAGATTCTCACGGGGCTGGGTTTCTCCGAACGGATCATCGGCGGCGGCCGCAGCGCCACCCGATGCGGCGGTGCTGATGTTCGTCACGAAATCCGGCGGCACGCGATAGGTGCGGGCGACCAATTCCGAAGTGGTGAAACCAGCCGGGCTGATCACCACGGCGTAATCATCCGTCGTGAAGGTCGTCTGGGTGGCATCCGTGATGTACTTGAGCACCTGCACGACCGGCACTCCGGTCAACTGTATGGTGAATCTCATGTCACGGATCTTGTCCGCCACCGGCGAGCCCTTGGGCCCGAGGTTCACGTTGTAGTTCACACTTCTGCCGTCCTCGGTCTTGACGGTGCGCAGGAATTCCACCGCTTCTTCGAGAGTCACCTCGTCCAGATTCACCTTGGGAACGATGAGCTGCTGGATCATCGCGGAAACGGTCACCTCGGATCCGCCGTCGATGTTTCCCAGCTCGGGACCGACCGGAAATTCCACCTTGTCGGCGACCGGGGTTTCCCACGCGGCTTCCACCTGGTTCAACATTTCCGCACGGGCCTGATCATGGGCGGACTTGTAGTAACCGCTTTTCGCGGAGGCCACGACCTCCATGCCGCGTCGGGCGGCGCTGTTGGTGGGATCGATGCGCAGGACCTTCTCGTAGGTGGTCTTCGCCTCGTCGTACTTGCCAAGCTGATAGGCTCCTTCGGCGGTGTAGAGCAAACGGCGGACCTCATCGACGTTCTTTGTATGCTCCGCGGTTAGAGCGGGGTTGGTTCGAATCGGATCGTCGAGTTGATTGCGGAAATTCAGGGCTCCGGGATCGTTCGGCGCGACGCTTTCTGATAGAACCTTGTCCACCACGGCCCTGGCTCCGGCGACATCACCCTTGCGGGAAAGGCCCCTCGCTTTCTCGACGGATGCCTGGGCGTAACGCTCGGTGGCGGCCTTTCTGAGTTCAGCGGAGGCAGGCGCGTCTGGAAGCAAATCGCGGGCTCCGGCAAAGGCATCCACGGCTTCGGAATAACGGCCGGAATTGTATGCTTCGTCGCCTTTTTGAAGAAGCATCTGGGCTTCCTCGACAGCGGCACTTCTGCGGGCGGCCTCCTTGGCTGCGAGACTTCCGCCGCCGGGGATTTCGCCAGCCGTCAACGGGACCACGAGGCAAGCGGTGGCCAGCAATGCAGCCCTGCCGCGGCTCGGTAAGATGGGTTTGATCGTCGCCATTCGGATTCTTGCCGGGAGCTATAGTGGGCCGCGGCGGCGAGCGTAAGCCCAAAATCCGAAAATTTCATTTTTTTGAGAGCCACGGGAACTCCAGTTGGAATTCCATCGGACGACGGATGAAATGCCGCCTCCGGAAGCGGTTTGGAAAACGGTCCTCCAACAAAGGCAGCAGTCGGTCAAATAGCGGGCGGATTATGTTCACGCGAAACTGTTCGCATGAACTGAATTTCCAGTCAAGCTGGATGTTCGGAGAGGTAGCCACGGGCGGCTTCGGCATCTCTTCCAATTTGATTCCGAAGCGTTTCCACATTGTCGAACTTCATCTCGGGCCGCAGGAACTTCTCGAACCGCACGTCGAGCAGGTGATCGTAAAGCTCGCCGGTGAAATCGAACAAATGCACCTCCAGCAGCCGTTTTCCGCCACCGACAGTGGGGCGGATGCCGAGATTGGCCACGCCCGGCCGGAGATTTCCAATGCTGTCGGAAACCCGGACCGCCCAGACGCCATTCGGCGGGAGCTGGACCTTGCCGGTCGCGATGTTGGCGGTGGGAAATCCGATCGTGCGTCCGAGTTGGTCGCCGCGGACGACTTTCCCGCTGACCACATACGGCCTGCCAAGCATGCGGGCGGCTTCGGCGAGGTTGCCATCGTGGATCGCCTGGCGGATGCGGGTGCTGCTGATGCGGTCGCCATCGAACATGACGGGCGGCACGGCTTCTAGCCGGAATCCGCGGGTTTCCGCTTCGTTTCGGAGGAAATTAACATCACCGCCGCGATTGTGGCCGAAGCGCCAATCCTCGCCCACGGCAATGGTTTTCACCGGAGCCGCGGTGAGTTTTCCGATGAACTCGGAGGCCTCCATGGCCGCCATTTCCATGTCGAAATGCAGCGGGATGAAAAGTTCGGCACCCAGCCCGGCGACGATGCAGGCCTTGTGGTCGAGCGTCTCTAACAAAGCCGCCGGAGCCTTGGCCGGGGCGATCACATGGATCGGATGCGGATCGAAAGTGAGCAAGCCCGCCAGCCCGCCCTCGCGCTGAGCGGACTCCACGGCACGGGCGATGACCGCCTGGTGGCCGAGATGCACGCCATCGAAAACCCCGAGCGCGAGATGCAGCGATTGCCCGAGATTGGCGAGTTCTTCGAGGCGGCGGCGGATCAACACGCCGCCGCGATAGCAAGACCCGACCGCCGCAGCAAGCCGCGGTTTTGAAACTAATCGCCGATGAGAACCTCCACGCCCTTGCCTTGGAGCTCGGTCATGAAGGCGGCGTCCGCTTTTTGGTCTGTGACCAGGCAGCTCAGGGCCGTGGTTTCCGCGAAGAAAAACGAGGCTTTTCGGCCCAGTTTCGTGTGGTCCGCCATGAAAACGACATCTTCGGAATACGAAATCACCCGCTCCTTGAAGGCCGCCTGACGGGCGTTGCTCTCGCTCACGCCGCGCTCGGGATGCAAGCCGCTGCCTGAGAGAAACGCGCGGTGGATGTTGTAACGCTGGAGCGATTTTTCGGCGGTGAGACCGATGAACGAGCGGGACTTGGCATCGAACAAGCCGCCAGTGCTCATCAGATCGAGGTTCGGCCGATCGGACAAGGCGGTGAGCACGTTGAGGGCGTTGGTGAGAATCGTCAGCGGCAGGTCGGGCAAAAACTCGGTGAGCGTCAGCACGGTGGAGCTGGCATCGAGGAAGATGGTCTCATTGGCTTGGATCCGGCTGGCGGCGGCTTTGGCGATGGCCAACTTCGCCTCGCGCTGGATCGCCTGGCGCTCGGTGAAGGAAAGATCGCCCCGGATTTTTTCCGGCCGACTCGCCCCTCCGTGCATGCGGATGAGTTCACCGCGTTTTTCCAGAAGCTCGAAATCCTTGCGCACCGTCTCGTCGGTCACGCCGAGCGCCTCCGCCGTATCGGTGGTCCGCAGGGAACCCGCCGCATGGAGCAGATCGAGAATCCGGCGTTGGCGTTCGATGGCGAGCATGGGAATTTTTGGGTAAATTCTTTGTTTCGTTGGGAAATTTTGGCTTTTTGTTTGACTTGTCAATAAAATCCAAGAAAAACAAAGCCAATCCATGGCCGAAACGCTCAAATCCTCCACGCCGCGCGCCGTCGTCGAACACATGGTCCGCGAGCAGGTTTACGCCAAACTCGGGCTCCCCCTGCCCGCCGCCTCGAAGGCTCCGAACGCTCTCCTCGTCAACATTTCCGCACGCCACTGCCACCTCACGCAGGAAGCGGTGGAAGCGCTCTTCGGCCCCGGCCACAAGCTCACCCCGATGAAGGGCCTCTATCAGGATGGCCAATACGCCGCCAAGGAGTCCGTCACCCTGATCGGCCCCCGCAGCCGCGTGATTTCCAATCTCCGCATCCTCGGCCCCTGCCGCAGCCTCAACCAGGTGGAACTCGCCTACACCGACGCGATCTCGCTCGGCTTCGACATCCCGGTCCGCATGTCCGGCGACATCAGGGGCACTCCCGGCTGCATGTTGATGGGCCCTAACGGTTACTTCGAACTTCCCGATGGCGTGATCCGCGCCCAGCCGCACGTCCACATGCATCCGGACGACGCGGCCTACTATGGCGTGAAGCACCTCGACCTCATGAAACTCAAGGTCCACGGCCCGCTCGGCATGACCTTCGACAAGCTCGTCGTCCGCGTGGATCCCTCCTTCAAGCTCGAAGTCCACATCGACACCGACGAAGGCAACGCCTGCGGCCTCAAGCCCGACACTTTCTGCGAACTCATCAAATAACTTATATCACACCAACCCCACACCACCATGAGCCAAGCACTCGGCATGATTGAAACCAAAGGCTACGTCGGCAGCGTCGAAGCCACGGACGCGATGGCCAAAGCCGCCAACGTCACCCTCATCAACCAAATCCAGATCGGCGGGGCCTTCCTCACCGTGCTCGTCAAAGGCGACGTCGGCAGCGTGAAAGCCGCCGTCGATGCCGGAGCCGAAGCCGCCGGCCGCGTCGGCGAACTCGTCTCCGCCCACGTCATCGCCCGCCCGCATCCCGAACTCCTCACCCAGTTCGGCATCGCCTGAGATTTCCACCAACCCTCAACTCTCAACTTCTTACCAACATGGCCAAACAAGCAATCGGCATCCTTGAAACCAAGGGCCTCGTTTCCCTCCTTGAAGCCTCCGACGCCGCCCTCAAAGCCGCGGACATCAAGATGACCGGCTGGGAAAAAATCGGCTCCGGCCTCGTCACCGGATTCTTCACCGGCGACGTCGCCGCCGTGAAAGCCGGTCTCGACGCCGCCGCCTCCGCAGCCTCCGGCTTCGGCGCCGTCTCCGCCGTCCAAGTCATCCCCCGCCCGCACGACGATCTCTCGAAGCTCGGCGCGTGGCTTGGATGAAGAAAAAGTCATTGGTCAGCAGTCAGCGGTCATAAGGAAAGATTCCGCCGCTGCCTGCTCTTCACCGATGACTGACAACCGCTGATCATTGACTGTTCCCATGCTCATCCTCGTCGCCAACCTCGGATCGACTTCCTTCAAATACCGCCTCTTCCGCATGGATGAGAGCGGCGGAGAGGTCATCGCAAAGGGCGGATACGAACGGGTGAGCGATTATGCCGGTGTGATTGATGACGCCCTCGCCACGCTGCAGCGCGACGGCGTCATCGCCTCTCCGGACGACATCGATGCGGTGGGTTTCAAAGCGGTGTTAGGCAAGAACCTCAGTGGCTGCGTCATCGCCGATCAATCGGTGATCGACGCGCTCGAGGGCTTCGCCGCTGTGGCACCCGCCCACAATCCACCCTATGCGAACGGCATCCGCCAGTTCGCGAAATCCCTGCCGAAGGCAAAACTCGTCGCGCTCTTTGAGACCGCGTTCTATCAGTGGACCAGCGAGGCGTCCTTCAGCTACGCGATTCCCAAATCCTGGCGCGACATCGGCATCCGCCGCTACGGTTTCCACGGCGCGAGCCACAAGTTCATCGCCGAGCGTTCCGCCGAACTTTGTGAACATGAAGAAGCCGGGCAAATCGCCCGCCGTCTCTATCTCGATGGTCCACAGCCTGTTTCCGGCAAACCGTTCCGCGTGATCTCCTGCCACCTCGGCGGTTCCAGTTCGGTCACCGGCATCCTCAACGGCGTAGCCATCGGCACCAGCATGGGATTCTCCCCGCAAAGCGGCCTGCCGCAGAACAACCGCGTGGGCGATCTCGACTCCGGTGCCATTCCCTACGCCATGCGCACGCTCGGCATCTCGCTCGATGAAGCCGAACGCCAACTCACCAAGGAGTCCGGATTGTTAGGGCTCTCCGGCGTTTCCAACGACATCCGCGACGTTCGTGAAGCCGCCTCTAACGGAAACCACGACGCGCAACTCGCGCTCGACGCCCTCGTCCACTCAATCCGCCACTGGATCGGCGCGTTCATGATCGAACTCGGCGGCATCGACGCCCTCGTCTTCACCGCCGGCATCGGCGAGAACAACACCGGCATCCGCGCCGCCGTCTGCGCCGGGCTTGAAGGCTTCGGTCTCCAGCTCGATCCCGAAAAAAACGCCGCCTGCCGCGCGACCGAGGCGGACATCGCCACCGATGACTCCGACGCGCGCATCCTCGTCATTCCCGCCAACGAGGAACTTGTCCTCGCCCGCGAAGTTTTCCGCAAACTCTCCTGAATCTCAGAATCTAACCACCAACCAACCAATACCATGGCCAAACAAGCAGTAGGACTCCTCGAAACCCGCGGCCTCGCCTGCCTCGTCGTCGGCGTCGATGCGATGCTCAAATCCGCGAACGTCGAACTCGCCGGTCCGATGAAGCAAATCGGCAACGCTCTGTGCAACGCCGTCGTCACCGGTGACGTCGCCGCCGTCAAGGCCGCCATCGACGCCGGAGCCGCCGCCGCTTCCGCCGCAGGTGGCGAAGTCGTCAGCGCGCACGTCATCGCCCGCCCGGACGAAGCCATCGAAGGTGTGCTCCCGAAAGACGCCGCCGCCCGCGCTCCGCGGAAGTAAGACATCGGTCAACTGTCATCCGTCATCGGTCAACTGCTGACCGATGACCGGTGATCACTCACCAAGCCCATGTTCCTCGCGGAAGTCATCGGACAAGTCGTCGCCACCAAGAAGGACGAGCAGATGGTGGGCAGGAAACTCCTCCTGCTCCGCCCGAAACTCGTGGACGACAAGGATCCCACCAAGTTCAAGGACGGATCCAACACGATCGTCGCCATCGACACCGTCGGTGCCGGCGAGGGTGAGCTCGTGATGTTCTGCCAGGGCAGCTCCGCCCGCGCCGCGCAAGGCCTCAAGTCGATCCCCGTGGACGCCGCCATCGTCGCCATCATCGACCGAGTCGAAGTCCACGGCAAAAACCTCTACAAAGGCGGTTGATCCGCTCTAACGAATGAAAACCATCGATCCCGAACTTCTCCGCTCCGTTGTTGAATCCGTCGTCGCTCGTCTGGCGGAATCCCAGCCCAAGGCAGCCGCTCCAGCGCCCGCGGCAAAAACTTCCTGCGGTTGTTCGCATTCCTCTTCCGGTGGAGAACGCGGTGTTTTCACCTGCGTGACCAAGGCCGCGGAAGCCGCGAACGACGCGCATCTCCGCCTGAAGAAACTCGGCGTGCAAGGCCGGGCGAAGGTCATCGAGATCGTCAAAGGCATGGCCGTGGCCAACGCCGAGCCTTGGGGCAAGTTCGAGTTCGAGGAAACCAAGATCGGCCGCCTCGATCACAAGATCGGCAAGCTTCAGATCACCAAGAACGTTCCTGGCACAGAATGGCTCCAGCCCTACGCGATGAGCGGTGACGGCGGCATCACGCTGGAGGAATACGCGCCCTTCGGCGTGATCGGCGCGATCCTTCCAGTCACCCACTCGGTGCCCACTCTCACCGGCAACGTCATCAACATGGTGGCCGCCGGAAACGCGATCGTCTTCAACCCGCACCCGGGCGGCGCGCGCAGCGCGGCCATGGCCGTGCGCGCCTACAACGAGGCGATCGTTAGAGAGATCGGTATCGACAACCTCATCACCACCATCGAGCAGCCATCGCTCGAATCCTTCGACGCCATCTGCAAGAATCCGCTCATCCCGTTGCTTGCCATCACCGGCGGCCCGGCGGTGGTCAATGCCGCGATGAAATCCGGCAAGCGCTCGATCTGCGCCGGCCCCGGCAACCCGGTGGTCGTGGTCGATGAGTCCGCCGATCTCGCCCGCGCGGCCCGCGGCATCGTCGAAGGCGGCGCGTTCGACAACAACCTGCTCTGCATCGGCGAGAAGGCAGTATTTGTCGTCGGCTCCGTATTCAACCGCTTCTGCGAGGAACTGACCAAGGCCGGTGCCGCCCGCCTCAATGCCCAGCAGTTGGAGAAACTCACCGCCGTTGCATTCAACGTGAAACCCGGCGAAGGCGGCGGTTGCGCCCACGCCTCCGTGAACCGCGCCTACGTCGGAGCCGATCCATCGAAGCTCGCCGAAGTCGCGGGAGCCTCCATTCCCAACGGAACGCAGCTCCTCTTTGCGGAAACCGACGCCGACCATCTCTTCGTTCAGGAAGAACAAATGATGCCGATGATGCCCATCGTTTCTTGCCCGGACTTCGAAACCGCCGTGCGTGAAGCCAAACGCGCCGAGCACAACTACCGCCATTCCGCCATCATCCACACGCTCGATGTGAACCACATGACCTACATGGCGAAGGAAATGGACACCACCATCTTCGTGAAAAACGGCGCGTCCGTCGCCGGTCTCGGTCTCGGCGGCGAAGGTTACCTCTCCTACTCCATCGCCACCACCACCGGCGAGGGCATCACCACTCCGAAAACGTTCACCCGCATCCGCCGCTGCGTGCTGGTCGAAAACCTGCGCATCATCTAACTCCGTCGTTCATGATCCACGCCATCGTCGTCGGCCACGCGGTCAGCAGCCACTGCCATCCTTCGCTGAAGGGTTGCAAGATGCTGCTCTGCCAGTCGCTCGACGCCAGCGGCAAGCCCGCCGGAGCACCGATGGTCGCCATCGACCTCTTCGGCGCGGGGATGCACTCGAAGGTTTTCGTTTCCACGGACGGAGTGGCCGCGCGCGGTTTCGTTCACGACGAGAAGTCGCCCGTTAGAAACTTCATCCAAGGCGTCATCGACTGAACCATGCGCATCGCCCATGTCATCGGCAGGGTCACCCTGAACGTGCAAGACCCCTCCTTCAAGGGAGGGCGGTGGCTGATGTGCAACCCGGTGGACGCTGAGCATTTCAACACCGCCTGCCTCACGGCGCCGCCGCTTTCCAAGGATTTCTCGCTCGTCGCCTACGACAACCTCGGAGCCGGAGAAGGCGATATCGTCGGCATCGTCGAAGGGGCGGAAGCCACCGCGCCGTTCGATCACGACATCCCCATCGACGCCATTACCGTCGCCATTTTCGATTCACTTCACTATCAACCACCCGCCTGATTTTTCTAACCGAAGCACGCCATGAAAAAGAAAGTCTTCACCGGAGCCGACATCGAAGCCCTGCTCAAGGCCGGCAAAACCGCCGCCGACATCCCGGCCGGTGCGATTCTCACGCCTTCCGCCAAGGACGTGCTGCGTGATGGACTGGTCACCGCCCGTGGCGTTTCCACCGCTCCGGCGAAAGCATCCGCCGAGCCGATTCTTCCGGACTACGAATTCCATTGGACGCCCGGCAAGGACCCGAAGACTCCGGCGGAAATCGAAGCCTTCTTCAATTCGCCCGCCATCGTCGAGCTCAAGCAGCGCATGGTCGATATCGGCAAGCGCATGTGGGCCCGTGAATACACCGATGGCAACGGCGGCAACCTCACCATCCGCGTCGGCGACAACCTTGTGCTCTGCACGCCTACCTTGGTTTCCAAAGGTTTCATGACCGTCGAGCAAATGTGCCTGGTGGACATGGAAGGCAAACAACTCGCCGGAAAATACAAGCGCACCTCCGAGTGCATGACGCACCTCGCCATCATGAAGCGCCAGCCGAAGGCCAAGGCCTGCTGCCACGCGCACCCGCCGCACGGCACCGCCTACGCTGTCGCCGGCGTGCAGCCGCCGACCTGCATGATCCCCGAAGCCGAAGTGTTCCTCGGCCAGATCGGTCTCGCCCAGTATCAAACTCCCGGCACCCCCGCGAATGCCGAGGTGGTTGGAAACGCCGCCGTCGATCACATGGCCGTGCTCATGCTCAACCACGGTGTCATCACCTGGGGCAAGGACATCGAGGACGCCTACTGGAAGATGGAAAACGTCGAGTCCTACTGCAAAACCGTTTGGGTGGCCTCGCAACTCAAGGGCGGCCAACTCCTCACCATCACCGGCGGCCAGGCCAAGGAGCTCATCAATCTCCGCAAATCCCTCGGCATGGACGACAAGCGCGCCAACTGGAAGGAATGCGAACTCTGCGACAACTCGGATTTCAATCCCGGCACCGTCTGCCGCGTTCCCGATCAACCCGCCTCATCCAGTGGCAATCTCGATCCGGAAGCCGAAAAACTCGTGCAAGCGCTGACGGATCAGATTCTTGCTTCGATGAAGTGAGCGATGTCTTCCACCTGCCTTTCCAGTGTTCCAAACAGCTATCTCCTGAAAACTCCAAATGCCGGGTGGCGCCTCTCGTGTTTCACCACGGTAACCCGGATGGCATCTTCGCCCACGATTCGAAACAGGATCAAGTAGGGAAAGCGCTTCATGAGCGACCTGCGGATGTCTCCACTGGCAACCATCCAACGGGTCGGCATGGCCGCGATCGCCAGAATCTGTCGTTCGAACTCATCCACAAAGTCCCTCCCGAGTCCGGGCGAACATGCCTCGTAGTGTTCACGAATCTCCTCAAGTTCGTCCGCGATCGCCGGGTGATATTCGATCCTCATTTTCTCAGGCGGGCCATCAAGTCACCATGGGATAGCGGTGCGACCGCTCCGGATTCCAGTTCCGCGTCCCTCGCCAGTGCAAGCGCCTGCGCGTCCTCATCGCTGCGGTCCACTGCAAGCGCGTAGGGGTCGTCCACGCTTTCCCACAGGGATGCCGCCAGAAGCGCCCGTTCCCTGGCGGGGAGACGAAGTGCTTCCGGGGCTATTTGGTCGATGCTCATGACATCTTCCTACGCTCGAACCCTTCGCGTGAAAAGCGGAAATCGGGGCTCTCGGATCAGATCCTCAATTCCATGAAGTGAGGTTGTGGGGGCTTCCATCCAAGAAAAAAGGTGGCCGGCTTTCGCCGACCACCCCTCCTGGGTTTTTGGAGAAACTTTTCTGTCAGTGGCAGTTGTCCTTGCCGGGTTTGACGGCGGCGGATTCCTCGGCGGTCACGGAGCCATCGTTGTTGGCATCGAAGCGTTCGAGCAGGTCGTCGAACTTCTTGCCGACTTTTGACTGGATGAGTCCGGCCACTTCGTCAGTGGTGATCTCGCCGTTTTCGTCCACGTCGTATTTGGCGAGGAAACGTTCGAGGCGTTCGGTGGTGATTTGATCGGCGGCGTCGTCGAGTTCGAGGGCCGAGAGTTCGCCATCGTCATCCGAGTCGAATTCCTCGATCAGCGGGACGACCTGGCGGGGCAGATGAAGGAAATCCGCGGTGGTGATGGCTCCGTCCCCATCGCGATCGAAACAATCGAGCACGTCCTCAAGCCAATCGGCGGAAATGGTGTTGAACACCGCTCGCGCTTCGTCGGTGGTGACGGTGCCATCGGCGTCCGCGTCGTATTTTTTGAGAAACGCGGCGATCTGGGAATTGATCTCGGCGGTTTCGGCGGCGGTGAACTCGGCGGGGCTGACGACACCGTCCTTGTTGGTGTCGTATCCTGCGAGCGGGGCGCAAAGTTTGCCGCGGTGGGGGCGGCCCGGTGGCTTGCCAGCGCCGGCGGCCTCCGCGGAGGAGGACAGCAGGATTCCCAGTCCGGCAAAGGCCAGAATCGGGAGTGGCAGGCGGAATTTCGTCACCATGTTACGCTTCGTGGGTCGTCACTTTGTAAATTCATCCCCCGGCGTCAAGACACAAAACGCGTGGTCTATCAGGAAATTCGAAGGGAGCTGATGCCCGTGACGAAAAATGCCGCCGGGGCCGCGTATCGGTTTCCCATGGGCCTGAATC